>NZ_MAUD01000122.1 GCF_001700515.1 Streptomyces lushanensis | reverse complement strand
CAGCCTGCCATCCCGCCCGCGCACGTCACGTATCCGTGCGCGGGCGGGATGGCAGGCTGGTGGCATGCGTTCGCTTCCGCGCCATTCCGGCCTGCGTCTTTCCGGTGCCGCCACCGTCCTCGCCGCCACCGTCCTCGCCGCCGCCGTGCTGCTGAGCGTGCCGGCGTCCGTGCCCGCCTCCGCCGACGACGGAACACCCGACCGGACCTTCACGATCAGGGATCCCCGGATCGTCGAGTCCAGCGGGCTGGCCGCGAGCCGTCGCCACCCGGGCATCTACTGGACGCACAACGACAGCGACGACGGGCCCTATGTCTTCGCCGTGGACTCCAGGACCGGCGAGACGGTGGCGACGATCACCCTGGAGGGCGTCGGTGAGCCCCGGGACGTGGAGGCCATCTCCCTGGGTTCCGATGGAAACGTGTATGTCGGCGACATCGGCGACAACCTCGACGGGAGCTGGGACCATGTGTGGATCTACCGCTTCCCGGAGCCCGCGGCGCTCAAGGACATGACGGTGCGGGCGACGCAGTTCACCGTGAAGTACGCGGACGGACCGCGCAACGCCGAGGCGCTCATGGTCGATCCCGGGACGGGCCGCGTCTACATCGCCTCGAAGAACGACAACGGCGGCGGACTCTACGAGGGCCCGGCGCGGCTGACCCCGTCCGGCACGAATGTCTTCCGGCGGATCGGCGAGGTGCCCTGGGTGACGGACGGGGCCTTCTCGCCCGACGGCACGGAACTGGTACTGCGCTCGTACTTCAGCGCACGGGCCTACGCGTGGAAGAACGGCCGCCTGGGCGAGGACCACGCGGTCCACGCGCCGTTCCAGGGCCAGGCGGAGTCCGTGACCTACACGGCGGACGGCAGCGCGCTGATGTTCGGCTCCGAGGGCAAGGAGAGCCAGGTCGTCCGCGAGGATCTGGACAACGGCAAGGGCAAGGGCGAAGACACGGACAAGGGCAAGGGCTCCGGCAACTCCCCCTCCGGCACCGGCGGTTCCGCGACCGGCCCCGACGACGCCGGCACGGCCGACGGCAACGCCGCCAAGGGCAACGCGACCCTGGGCGCGTTCATCCTCATCGGCGGCGCGGTGCTCTTCTTCGGCTTCAAGCGCCTGCGCGGCAGGTCCTGAGCGCGACACGACGGGCCCCGGCGCACCGGCGCCGGGGCCCGTCGGGGGAATGCGGGGCGGGGGACGTCAGAGGCGTTCGATGACGTAGTCGACGCACTCCGTCAGGGCCGCGACGTCCGCCGGGTCGACGGCCGGGAACATGGCCACGCGGAGCTGGTTGCGGCCGAGCTTGCGGTAGGGCTCGGTGTCGACGATGCCATTGGCGCGCAGGGCCTTGGCGACCGCCGCCGCGTCGATCTCGTCCGCGAAGTCGATCGTGCCGATGACCTGCGAGCGCTTCGCCGGGTCGACCACGAACGGAGTCGCGTACTTGGACGCCTCGGCCCAGCCGTACAGCGTGCGCGCCGAGGTGGCCGTGCGGCGGACCGACCAGTCCAGGCCGCCCTGCGAGTTGAGCCAGTCGAGCTGCTCGTTCAGCAGGAAGAGGGTGGCCAGCGCCGGGGTGTTGTACGTCTGGTTCTTCAGCGAGTTGTCGATCGCGGTCGGCAGCGAGAAGAACTCCGGCACATGGCGTCCCGAGCCGTGCACGCGGGCGGCGCGCTCCAGCGCGGCCGGTGAGAAGACACCGATCCACAGGCCGCCGTCGGAGGCGAAGGACTTCTGCGGGGCGAAGTAGTAGACGTCCGTCTCGGCGATGTCGACGGGCAGCCCGCCCGCGCCCGAGGTCGCGTCGACCAGGACCAGCGCGCCCTCGTCGGCGCCCGCGACCCGCTCGACCGGCGCGGCGACGCCCGTGGAGGTCTCGTTGTGCGTGAAGGCGTAGACGTCGACGCCCGCCTCCGCCTCCGGGTCCGGGTGCGAGCCCGGGTCGGAGGAGATGACGGTCGGCTCGGCCAGCCAGGGCGCGAGCTTGGCCGCCTTGGCGAACTTGGAGGAGAACTCGCCGAAGGAGAGGTGCTGCGACTTGTTCTCGATCAGACCGTGCGTCGCGATGTCCCAGAAGGCGGTGGAGCCGCCGTTGCCCAGGATCACCTCGTATCCCTCGGGCAGCTCGAAGAGGCTCCGTACACCCTCGCGTACCGAGCCGACCAGGTTCTTGACCGGGGCCTGCCGGTGGGATGTGCCGAGCAGAGAGGTACCGGTGGCGGCCAGCGCTTCCACCGCCTCCGTCCGCACCTTGGAGGGACCTGCGCCGAAACGGCCGTCGGCGGGCTTGATGTCAGCGGGAATCTGGATATCGGCCACGGGCCGGAGCCTAGTCCCTCCCGGCGCACGGCCGGCAACGGTGTCCGTCGGGTGAGACGCGGAGGAGACGGCCGCTTCCGGCCTCGCGGGGGCACCGGTCCGGCGCCGCCTGGAGCTGTCCGGGAGCCGTCCGGAGTGGAACGGACGCCTCCGCCGTGGCCGGCGGGCGTCTGCGCCGTGGCGCCGGCCGGCTTCACTCGTTCGGAGGATATCGCTACCTGCTGTGACGGCCGGCGGATGGCCCGTGCCCCGGTCCGGTCAGCCCGCGCTCCGCCCGTCGGCCGGCTCCTCGGCCGCGCCGTCCCCCGCCGCCCGCCTCGACGCCAGCTCGTACAGGTACTCCACCAGTGTGATCAGCACGTACTTGCTGGACGAGCGGTCCCGCGCGTCGCACTCCACCAGCGGTACGTCCGGGGCCAGCGCGAGTGCCGTACGGATCTGGTCCACCGCGTGAAAGGGCCCGCCGAAGTCGTTGCAGGCCACGATGAAGGGCGTGCCGTGGTGCTCCAGCCGGTCCAGGGCGTACCAGGAGTCCGAGAGACGGCGGGTGTCGACCAGGACGACCGCGCCCAGCGTCCCGGAGAAGAGCCGCTCCCACAGGAACCAGAAGCGCTCCTGGCCCGGGGCGCCGAAGAGATAGAGGACGGACTTCTCGTCCAGCGAGATCCGGCCGAAGTCGAAGGCGACGGTGGTGGAGGTCTTTCTTCGCAGCCCGTCCAGATCGGGGACCACATCCGCGTCCTCGCTCGCGCGGGAGAGCGTCTCCTCGGTGTTGAGAGGACGGATCTCGCTGACGGAACGGACCATGGTCGTCTTGCCGACACCGAAGCCGCCGACGATGACGATCTTCAGAGCGTTGTCGACGGTGCGGGCCAGCGAGGGCCCGGCCGAGGACCGCTGGGCCATGGACGCGACGGCCGTGGACGGGACGGCCACGGCCGCGCCCGCGGACCGGTCGGCGGGCGTTCCGGTGGGCCGTTCGGAGGTTGCGGAGTCCAACGCGCACCTGCTTCGGGGAGGTCGGGATCGGGAAGTCGCGGAGCCGTACGGGGTGTACGAGGACGACGGGCGCCCCGGGAAGGTTCCCGGGGCCGGCCGGTTCATGCCCGTGCCCGTGGGCCGCTCCGTCCGTGTGCGTGCGCGGCGGTGCGCGGGGGAACGGGGGCGCCGGTCGTGGTCATAGTGGATCGCCTTCCGGGTGTGTGGGGGTGGCCGGGTGCGGTGGAGCGGTTGGTACGACCTTCCGGAAGGCGCTGAACCGGGCTGCCGGTGGGGCGGCGGCGGGCGCGGCGGGGGCGGGAGGCCCCGTGTCGCCCCACTCGGGTGAGTCGGAGAGGGTCCGGAGGTGACAGGCTTGGAATCTGTTGAATATTGCTCAAACGGTGGCCACTATATGAGATTTGACGATCAGTTTGGGAGTTTCCTGTTCGGTTTTCTTCCGTGCGCCGGGTGCGGACGACGGCGAAAAGCCTGGGTCGCGGTGACGGCCGGGGCATCCTGGGGTCATGGCTGAGTCGGATACGCCGGACACGAGGGCACTCGCGCGGGCGATGGGAACGGCCGTGCGCGGCGAGGTGGAGTTCGACGCGGCGGCACGCGCGCTGACGACCATGGACGCGTCCAACTACCGGCGCGTCCCGGTGGGCGTCGTCGCACCGCGGGACGCGGCGGATGTGGCGGCGGCGCTGGCGGTCTGCCGGGAGTACGGCGTACCGGTGGTGCCGCGCGGCGCCGGCACCTCGATCGCCGGGAACGCCACCGGCACGGGCGTGGTGCTCGACCTCACCCGCCATCTGCGGTCCGTCCTGTCCGTGGACGCGCACGCGCGCACGGCGGTCGTCCAGCCCGGTGTCGTCCTGGACGATCTGCGCGCCGCCGTACGCCCGCACGGACTGACCTTCGGGCCCGACCCGTCGACGCACAGCCGCTGCACGCTCGGCGGGATGATCGGCAACAACGCGTGCGGATCGCACTCGGTGGCCTGGGGGACGACCGCCGACAACGTCCAGGGGCTGTCGGTCCTGACGTACGGCGGTGACACGCTGCGCCTCGGCCGCGGCTGGGACGGCGCTCCCGCCGGACTGCGCGAGCTGGTCGACCGGCATCTCGCGCCGCTGCGCACCGGCTTTCCCGCCGGGCTGCCCCGGCTGATCTCCGGTTACGCGCTGCCCGCGCTGCTCCCCGAGGCGGGCCCCGATCCGGCCCGCGCCTTCTGCGGCAGCGAGGGCACGCTCGGCGTCGTCACCGAAGCGACCGTACGGCTGGTCGAGGCACCGGCCGCGCGGGCGCTCGCCGTACTCGGCTATCCGGACGAGAGCGCCGCCGCCGAGGCCGCGGCCGGGCTGCTGCCGTACCGTCCGCTGACCGTCGAGGGCATGGCCGAGGACCTCGTCCGGGTACGGGGCGCGAGCGGCGGCGGGCGCGGCGGCGGGCAGGAGCTGCCGCGCGGCGGGGCCTGGCTCTTCGCGGAGACCGGCGGCGCGACACCCGCCGAGGCACGGGCCGCCGCGCTGGAGATCCTCCGCGCGGCCGACCCGCTGGACGGGCTGGTGGTGGACGATCCGGCCGCGCAGCGGGCCCTGTGGCGGGTACGGGAGGACGCGGCGGGCACCGCGACCCGCACGGCGGACGGCAGCGAGGCGTGGCCCGGCTGGGAGGACTGCGCGGTACCGCCCGCCCGGCTCGGCGCGTATCTGCGCGACTTCCGCGCCCTGCTGGCCGAACACGGACTGCGCGGCACACCGTACGGGCACTTCGGCGACGGCTGCATCCATGTCCGGATCGACTTCGACCTGCTGGGCGAGGACGGCGTGCGGCGCTTCCGCCGGTTCTCCGAGGAGATGGCCGCCCTGGTCGTCGCGCACGGCGGCTCGCTGTCCGGCGAGCACGGCGACGGGCTGGCGCGCTCCGAACTGCTGTCGACGATGTACGGAGACGAACTGGTCGGGATCTTCCGGGAGTTCAAGGACCTCTGGGACCCGGCGGGCGGGATGAATCCGGGCGTGCTCGCCCGGCCCGCCCGACTCGACGAGAATCTCCGCTTCTCCGTGCTGCCGCGCGAGCGCGTCGGCGTCGCCTTCGGCTATCCGCACGACGGACCGGGCGGCGGGGACTTCTCGGCGGCCGTGCGCAGATGTGTCGGAGTGGCGAAGTGCCGGGTGGCGGGGCCGGGTTCGGGGCCGGGCGTGATGTGCCCCTCGTTCCGTGCGACGGGCGAGGAGCAGCACTCCACGCGCGGGCGCGCCCGGCTGCTCCACGAGATGCTCGCGGGCGAGGTGGTCACGGACGGCTGGCGCTCGGAGGAGGTACGGGACGCGCTCGACCTCTGTCTGTCCTGCAAGGGCTGCCGCAGCGACTGTCCGGTGGGCGTGGACATGGCCACGTACAAGGCGGAGTTCCTGTACCAGCACTACCGGGGACGGCGGCGGCCCGCCGCGCACTACGCGATGGGCCGGCTGCCGGTGTGGCTCAGGGCGGCGGCGAGGTACGCGTACGGCGCGCCGGTGCTGAACGCGGCGGCGCGGGTGCCGCCGCTGGCGGCCCTGGCCAAGCGGCTGGCCGGGATCGCTCCGGAACGGACGATTCCGCGGCTCGCGCCCGAGACCTTCGGACGGTGGCTGAGGCGCCATATGAGGGGCAGGGCCGAGGTGTTCGCCCGCGGCCGTGCGGTGATCCTCTGGCCCGACACCTTCACCGAGCACCTCGCGCCGTCGGTCGGACGGGCGGCGGTGAGGGTACTGGAGGCGGCCGGCGTCGGGATCGTGGTGCCGCCGGGCGAGCGCGGTGGCCAGCGCGGTCGCGGCGGCCAGGTGTGCTGCGGGCTGACGTATGTCTCGACGGGCCAGCTCGATCAGGCCCGTACGGTCATGCGCCGCACGCTGGACCGGCTGGAACCGCTGCTCGACCTGGAGCTGCCGGTGCTCGTGCTGGAGCCGAGCTGCGCCGCCACGCTGACGACCGACCTGCCGGAACTGCTCGGCGGCGACCCGCGCGCGGCGCGGCTGGCCGCGTCCGTACGGACCTTCGCCCAGGCGCTGGAGGAGTGCG
Organism: Streptomyces lushanensis; assembly: GCF_001700515.1. Taxonomy (GTDB): domain Bacteria; phylum Actinomycetota; class Actinomycetes; order Streptomycetales; family Streptomycetaceae; genus Streptomyces; species Streptomyces lushanensis. The sequence continues at coordinate 8,668 of NZ_MAUD01000122.1, read as the reverse complement.
CGCCGGAGTGGGAGCCGCCTCGGCTGGACCGTACGGTCGCCGGCCAGACCCATTGCCACCAGCACGCGGTCCTCGGTGACGCGGCGGACCGGCGGCTGCGTGAACGGGCGGGTCTGACCGGCGAGCTGAGCGGAGGCTGCTGCGGTCTCGCGGGCGACTTCGGTTTCGTACGCGGCCACTACGAGGTGTCGGTGGCCTGTGCGGAGGACCAGCTGCTGCCCTCGGTGCGGGCGGCCGGGCCGGAGGCGGAGCTTCTCGCGGACGGGTTCTCCTGCCGTACGCAGCTCGACCAGCTCGGTGGCCACCCGGCCCGGCATCTGGCGGAGGTGCTGGCCGAGGCGCTGGGGAGGAGTCCGGCGCGGACGCCGACGGGGAGGATCACGGACGGTCCGGGCGAGGGGTGATACGGCCGGACGGGACGAGGGTGACGGCGGCCGGGCAGGGTGGGGCGTGATGGCGGCCGGGCAGGGCGAGGCGCGATGGCGCACGGCCAGGGCGAGGCGGGACGACGGTTGGTCAGGGTGAGGTGTGATGGCGGCCGGGCAGGGCCTGGCCGCGGACCGCCGTCAGCTTTCCGTGGGACGGCGTCTGCGGACCACCGAGACCATGCCCGCACCGGCGACGACGGCCGCACCGGCCGCACCGGCGACGATCTGTGCCGTGGAGCCCGAGCCCGGGCCCGGGGCGCCGGCGGGGCCCGTCGCGGCCAGGGCCGTCCTCGCCCGCTCCCTGGTGGACGACCGGGACCCGGCCGCGTCCAGGATCAGATCCGTGACCGCCTTCGGATGGGCCAGCATCGCGAGGTGCGGTGAGTCGATCTCCAGGGTGTGGGAGCGGGCCCGCCGGGCCTCGAAGCGCTCCAGCTCGGGCGGGACGGCCCGGTCCTGGCGGGAGACCAGGGCCCAGGAGGGGACGGTCCGCCAGGCGACGGGACCGGTCGCCTCGCTGAACGCCCGTGCGTCGATCGGCCGTTGAGAGGCCGCCAGTACCGCCGTGGTGGTGGGCGGGAGCGAGGCGGCGAGCACCGGACGGTAGAGCTCGGGCTTGACGTAGAGATCGGTGCCGACGGATCCGTCCGGCCCGGTGAACGGCACCGGCGTCAGCGCCGAAGTGAGTTCGCTGCCGGGAAACCTGTCGGTCAGGACCGAGAGGAGCTCGCCGGTGTCGGGCACCAGTGCGTTGATGTACACGAGCGCCTTGACCTGGGGATTGCCGACCGCCGCGCCGCTGATCACCGCGCCGGCGTAGGAGTGGCCGACCAGGACGACCGGGCCCTCGACGCTTCTGAGCACTCCGGCGAGATACGCCGTGTCGGCGGCCGGGCCCCGCAGCGGATTGGCGGGTGCCATGACGTGGTGGCCCTCGCTCTGGAGGAGAGGGACGATCTCGCGCCAGCTCGACGCGTCGGCGAAGGCACCGTGCACCAGCACGATCGTCGGCCTGGCGGTGCCGCCGCGCTTCGTGGGCGCGACGGTCGCGGCGCCGACGGCCGGTACGGCGCGGGCGAGCGTGGTCGCGGTGAGCATCGCGGCGAGCGCGTAGCCGCGGCGCGAACGTATCCGCGGGCCCGTACGCGGCCTTTTCCCCGGACCGGTGCGCGAGCGTATCCAGGGGGGAGCGGAGGGCGAGCCGGGATCGGAGGGCATGGCCATGTCTGTCTCCTCTGACGGTTGACGGTCGGATGACGGTCGGACGAGAACGGCATCAGTGTGGTCAACGCCCGGCGGCAGGGCGCGCCGCGAGAGCCGTACGGGTGAACGGGACCGCCGTTCGGGTAGCGGTGCGCGTACGGGGAGTGACATCGGCGGGTGTCGGTCTCTTGGGCGGGGCGGACGGCCCGCGTGGCGGGGGCGGTGCCCGTGTCGGGGATGGTCCCCGGTCGCCAGGTCTCCGGCCCTCGGCTCCCGGCTCAGGCGTCCGCGGTCAGTTCGTGTGCCAGGGCCGCGAGACGGGGGATCGCCGGGTGGGCGGTGCCTTCGCGCCAGACCAGGAAGACCGGCAGCGGCGGGGCGTCGGAGAGCGGGCGGTAGGCGACGCCCGGGTGCTGGTGGACCACGGGGGTCGAGGCGCCCGTGACACCGATACCGCGCGCCGCCGCGATCGCCGTCAGCCAGTCGTCGGTGTTGGTGACCGTGACGGCGGTCGCGGGCCCGGCCCCCGGGGGCCACAGCGCCGGACTCGTCGTACCCGAGACCCGGTTGACGATCAGCGGCTCCGGCGCCAGGTCCGCCAGTGTGAGCGACGCACGCGCGGCCAGCGGTCCGTCGGCCGGTACGGCCGCCACCCGCCCCTCCGTGAACAACAGCTCCTTGACCAGCCCCGGGATCTCCACCGGCCCGCGCAGCAGCGCCGCGTCGACCTCGCCGCGGGTCAGCCCGGCCGTACGGTCGTCGATCCTGAGCAGCTCCAGCGGGGTCCCCGGCTGCTCGCGCTGCCAGCGCCGCAGCAGCGGCGTGGTGTACGGGCCGAAGGCCGACCACGGGTGGCCGAGCCGCAGCGGACGGCGGCGCAGCCGTCCCGCGTCGAGTGCCTCGTCGAACGCGGCCACCGCCGCGGCGGCCTTGTCGCGGAAGGCGCGCCCGTCCGCGGTGAGTGCGAGATGGTGGGTGGAGCGCTCCGCGAGCCGTACGCCGAGATGCTTCTCCAGTGCCGCCAGCGTGCGGGAGACGGCGGGCTGGGTGAGGTGCAGCCGGACCGCCGCCCTGGTCAGGTTGGATTCTTCGGCGATGGCGAGGAAGCAGCGGAGATGGCGCATCTCAATGCTCATGCGTCCGGAGCATAACGGCAGCCCAATCGGCATTTCACCGGGTGGGATACCGGGCCGTACGGTGAGCGGTGCGGCAGGCGGGTGGAGTACGGTGTGTTGGACTTCGAGTCCATTGAAGTGAACCACGTGCGGATGCGTCAGGTGTCAGGGGAGGATTCCGGTGGAAGAGCCGCGTACCGCTACGGCTGAGGGCGCCTCGACGGCTGTGACCTCCGGCGTCCCCGCCCCTCTCCCCACCGGCGGGTCCGTCCCTGCCGGGGGTTCCGTCCCAGAGGCTGCCGCCGCAGCAGCTACCGCCGGAGCCGCCGCCGGGGCCGGTGAGAGCCCGGCGGGAGCCGGCCTGGCGCTGGGCCCGGTCGCGCTGGTCGTCGCCGGCGGGCTGTCCGTACAGTTCGGCTCGGCCGTCGCCGTGCTGCTCATGCCCCGCACCGGCGCCCTCGGTGTGGTCGCGCTGCGGCTCGTGCTCGCCGCGATCGTCCTGCTCGTGGTCTGCCGGCCCACACTGCGCGGACACTCGCGGGCCGACTGGGGAACGGTCATCGCCTTCGGCTCGGTGCTGGCCGCCATGAACGGGCTCTTCTACCAGGCGGCCGACCGTATTCCGCTGGGCGCGGCCGTCACCCTCGAAGTCCTCGGCCCGCTCACGCTCTCCGTGATCGTCTCCCGGCGGCTGGTCAATGTGCTCTGGGCCGTGCTGGCGCTCGGCGGGGTGCTGCTGCTCAGCGGCGGCGGGTTCGACCGGCTCGATCCGGTGGGCGCGGCGTTCGCGGTCTCGGCGGGCGTCATGTGGGCGGCCTACATCATCTTCAGCGCGCGCACCGGCCGGCGCTTCCCGCAGGCCGACGGGCTGGCCCTGGCCATGGGGGTGGGCGCGCTGCTCGCGCTGCCGCTCGGTGTCGCCGAGTCGGGATCGAAGCTGCTGGTGCCGTCGACACTGGGGCTGGGACTCGCGGTGGCGCTGATGTCCTCCGTCCTCCCGTACACGCTCGAACTGCTCGCCCTGCGGCGGCTGCCGTCCTCGACCTTCGCCGTGCTGATGAGTCTGGAGCCCGCCATAGCGGCGACGGCCGGATTCCTGGTCCTGAGCCAGGCGCTCTCCGCCACCGACGCGCTGGCGATCGCGCTGGTCATCGTGGCGAGCATGGGCGCGGTGCGGACCCAGGTGGGCGGGAAGGGCGTACGCGCGGGCCGCCGGGCGGTCAGACGGGCGGACCGACCGGCGGACCGACCGGCGGCCGAGGGGGCCGACCTGACGGACCGGGTGACGGGCGAACCGACCGACCGTGCTGCGGGCGAGGAGACCGGCCGGCGGTAAAGCAAGCACGCTTGCTTGTTTCTGCCGGCGCTGCCATGCTCCGGGGCACGCACACCGCCGTGTCCCGAGGGGAGCGCATCCGTGTCCGCATCAGGTCCCGTGTCCGGCCCGGCGGCCGGGGGCGCGCCAGTGCACGGCCTGCTCGGCGATCTGCGTGCCGAGAGCGAGGAACTGGACGCGCTGGTGGCTCCTCTCGATCCCGGGGGCTGGGCCCTCGCGACGCCTTCCCCCGGATGGTCCATCGCCCACCAGATCGCCCATCTCACCTGGACCGACCGGGCCGCGCTGCTCGCCGTGACCGATCCGGAGGCCTTCGCCGAGGAGTCGGAGAAGGCCCTTGCCGCGCCCGGCTCCTTCGTCGACGAGGGCGCGGCGGCCGGTGTGTCGCTGCCGCCCGCCCAACTGCTCGCCCGCTGGCGCGAGGGCCGCGTACGGCTCGGGGACGCCTTGCGCGCGTCACCGCCCGGCGCCCGGTTTCCCTGGTACGGGCCGCCGATGAGCGCGGCCTCGCTGGTCACCGCGCGGCTGATGGAGACCTGGGCGCACGGCCGGGACATCGCGGACGCGCTCGGTGTCCGGCGTGAGCCGACCGCGCGGCTGCGGCATGTGGCGTGGATCGGCGTACGGGCCAGGGACTACGCGTATCTCGTCCATGGGGAACGGCCGCCCGCCGAGCCCTTCCGCGTCGAACTGACCGGCCCGGACGGGGAGTCGTGGACGTACGGTCCCGAGGACGCGGCCCAGCGGGTGACCGGGCCGGCGCTCGACTTCTGTCTGCTGGTCACCCAGCGGGCGCACCGCGCGGATCTCGCCGTACGGGCCGAGGGCGCCGACGCCGACCACTGGCTGGACATCGCGCAGGCCTTCGCCGGCCCGGCGGGTGCGGGCCGCGCGCCGGAGGGGGCCCGATGAACGACGCCGCCGAGCAGGGCGCGCGGGAGGCCCGGGGTGCGCAGGGCGCGCGAGGCGCGCGGGAGGTGCGAGGCGCGCGGGAGGTGCGAGGCGCGCGGGGCGTACCCGGTGATGTGCTGCGGATCGGGAACGCGTCCGGCTTCTACGGTGACCGCTTCGACGCGCTGCGCGAGATGCTCACGGGCGGTCCGCTCGATGTCCTCACCGGGGACTATCTCGCCGAGCTGACCATGCTCATCCTCGGCAGGGACCGGACGAAGAACCCGGACGCCGGCTACGCGAAGACCTTTCTGCGCCAGTTGGAGGAGGGCCTCGGTCTCGCCCATGAGCGCGGCGTCAGGATCGTCGCCAACGCGGGCGGACTGAATCCGGCCGGGCTCGCCACCGCCGTACGCGAGCTGGCCGAGCGGGTGGGCGTGCCGGTACGGGTCGCCCACGTCGAGGGGGACGATCTGCTGGCCGGGGACCGGCCGGTACGAGGGGCCCGGGGCGAGGGCGTCCTCACCGCCAACGCGTATCTCGGCGGCGCGGGCATCGCCGCGTGTCTGCGCGCGGGAGCCGATGTGGTGATCACCGGCCGGGTCACCGACGCGGCGCTGGTCACCGGACCGGCCGCCGCCCATTTCGGCTGGGACCTCCGGGATCCCGGCACCGGCATCGGCGCGCAGGACTCCGAAGGCTCCGGGGTCCTCGAAGGCTCCGGGAGCCCCCGCAGTTCCGAAAGCCCCGGGAGTCCCGAAGGCTCCGGCAGCGCGCACGACCTGCACGCCCTCGCGGGCGCCGTCGTCGCCGGGCATGTGCTGGAGTGCGGCACCCAGGCGACCGGCGGCAACTACTCCTTCTTCACCCACCACGACATACACCGTCCGGGCTTCCCGCTCGCCGAGATCCACGCCGACGGCTCGGCGGTCATCACCAAGCATCCCGGTACGGGCGGTGTCGTCGACGTGGGCACCGTCACCGCGCAGTTGCTGTACGAGACCGCCGGTGCCCGGTACGCGGGCCCCGATGTGACCGCCCGGCTCGACACCGTACGGCTGGCCCAGGAAGGGCCCGACCGCGTCAGGATCACCGGCGTACGCGGCGAGCCGCCGCCGCCCACCCTCAAGGTCGGCCTCACCCGGATCGGCGGCTGGCGCAACGAGATCGTCTTCGTCCTCACCGGACTCGACATCGACGCCAAGGCCCGGCTGGTGCGCGAGCAGTTGGAGGACGCGCTCGCGCACCGCCGTCCGGCGCGGATGCGCTGGGAGCTGGCCCGTACCGACCGTCCTGACGCCGGCACCGAGGAGACCGCCAGCGCCCTGCTGCGGCTCGTCGTACGGGACAGCGATCCCGAGGCGGTGGGCCGGGCCGTCGGCGCGGCGGCCGTCGAGCTGGCGCTCGCGAGCTATCCCGGTTTCCATGTCACCGCGCCACCGGGCAACGGCGCGCCGTACGGGGTCTTCGAGGCGGTGTACGTCGACGCGGCCGAGGTCACGCAGGTGGCCGTACTGCCGGACGGACGGCGGACGACGGTGCCGCATCCCGTCCGTACGAAGGTGCTGGAACCGGTCACGGAGACGGCCGGGCAGCTTCCGGAGCCGCTACCCGAGGGGCTGCCGACCCGTCGTGCGCCGCTCGGCCTCGTCGTCGGCGCCCGCAGCGGTGACAAGGGCGGCGACGCCAATGTCGGCGTATGGGCAAGGGACGAGGACGGCTGGCGCTGGCTGGCCCATGAGCTGACCACCGAGCGCTTCCGGCAACTGATCCCCGAATGCCGGGAATTGACCGTCGTCCGCCATCTTCTGCCCCGTCTGCGCGCCCTCAACTTCACCGTCGGGGGACTGCTCGGCGAGGGCGTCGCGGCCCAGGCCCGGTTCGATCCGCAGGCCAAGGCCCTCGGTGAGTGGCTGCGCGCCCGGTATCTGGACATCCCGGAGGTACTGCTGTGACCGTGACCGACCGCGAGCCGCGAGCCGCGGCCGACCGCGAAACGCGAGCCGTGACCGACCGCGAACCGCCAGCCGCGACCGACCGCGAAACGCGAACCGCGACCGTGGAGGTACCGCTGTGACCGTGCTGCCCTCGGCCCTCGACACCGCGTCCCCCGACTACGGCGCCCACCGCGAGGCCATGCTCGCCAAACTCGCCGAACTGGACGCCGAGCACGCCAGGGCCCTGGCCGGCGGCGGGGAGAAGTATGTGGCCCGCCACCGCGCACGCGGCAAACTCCTCGCCCGGGAGCGGATCGAGCTGCTCCTCGACCGGGACACGCCCTTCCTTGAGCTCTCGCCGCTCGCCGCATGGGGCAGTGACCATCCCGTCGGCGCGTCCATGGTCACCGGCATCGGTATGGTCGAGGGCGTCGAGTGCGTGATCACGGCCAACGATCCGACCGTACGCGGCGGCGCCTCCAACCCGTGGACGCTGAAGAAGGCACTGCGTGCCAACGAGATCGCGTACGCCAACCGGCTGCCCGTCATCAGTCTGGTCGAGTCCGGTGGCGCCGATCTCCCGTCCCAGAAGGAGATCTTCATCCCCGGCGGAGCGCTCTTCCGCGATCTCACCCGGCTCTCCGCCGCCGGGATCCCCACCGTCGCCGTCGTCTTCGGCAACTCCACGGCGGGCGGGGCGTATGTGCCCGGGATGTCCGACCACACCGTCATGATCAAGGAGCGGTCGAAGGTCTTCCTCGGCGGACCGCCGCTGGTGAAGATGGCCACGGGCGAGGAGAGCGACGACGAGTCGCTCGGCGGCGCCGAGATGCACGCCCGTACGTCGGGGCTAGCGGACCACTACGCGCTGGACGAACAGGACGCGCTCCGCACGGCCCGGCAGATCGTCGCCCGGCTCAACTGGCGCAAGGCGTACGCCGATCCTGGCCCGGCCGAGCCGCCGAAGTACGACGAGGAGGAGCTTCTCGGGATCGTCCCCGGCGATCTGAGGATTCCCTTCGACCCGCGCGAGGTCGTCGCCCGTGTGGTGGACGGCTCGGACTTCGACGAGTTCAAGCCGCTGTACGGGTCCAGCCTGGTGACGGGATGGGCCCGGCTGCACGGCTACGCGGTGGGCGTGCTGGCGAACGCGCGGGGTGTGCTGTTCTCCGCCGAGTCGCAGAAGGCCGCGCAGTTCATCCAGCTCGCCAACCAGCGTGACATTCCTCTCGTCTTCCTCCACAACACCACCGGTTACATGGTCGGCAGGGAGTACGAGCAGGGCGGGATCATCAAGCACGGCGCGATGATGATCAACGCGGTGGCGAACTCCCGGGTGCCGCATCTGTCGGTGCTGATGGGCGCGTCGTACGGGGCCGGGCACTACGGCATGTGCGGCCGGGCCTACGATCCGCGTTTCCTCTTCGCCTGGCCGAGCGCCAAGTCCGCGGTGATGGGCCCCCAGCAGCTCGCCGGGGTGCTGTCGATCGTGGCGCGCGGATCGGCGGCGGCCAAGGGACAGCCTTACGACGAGGACGGTGACGCGGCGCTGCGGGCGATGGTGGAGCGGCAGATCGAGTCCGAGTCGCTGCCGATGTTCCTGTCGGGACGGCTGTACGACGACGGCGTCATCGATCCGCGCGACACCCGTACCGTGCTGGGCCTGTGCCTGTCCGCGATCCACTCGGCTCCGGTCGAGGGCGTGCGCGGCGGCTTCGGCGTCTTCCGTATGTGAGCCGTCCCCGTGCCCCCGTACCC
>NZ_MAUD01000121.1 GCF_001700515.1 Streptomyces lushanensis | reverse complement strand
GCCGAGGAGGAACACGGCCGTGGGCTGCCGCTCGTCAGCGCACTGGCCGTACGAGTCGGCCACCACGCGCGCAAACCGACGGGCAAGACGGTCTGGGCTCACATCCTGCGCACATCCCACGGACCACGATGAGACGGCCCCATACGAGTACGTCCCGCGGCACGCCCACGGGCTACCGCCCAGTCGCGACCAGCACGGGGACCCGCCGTCGGCGAGAGGCGACAGCCGTGATGCGCGTCATCGGCCGCTATGCCGGAGTCCTCTTCATCATCGGCATCAGCGCGTCATGCGGCCTCGTCGTCGGCCTGACACTCGCGACGGCCCCGACTCCGTAGACCGGTCCGCCCCGGGCGAGTACCCGCACCGCGGGTCGGCTCCCCCGTGCCCACCCGGGGCGGACCCTCCGCCCTCCGTCGGCTGCCTATGAGCGAGCTCGGCAGCCGACGGAGGGCCACCTCGGCCGCTCCGCACCCACCGACCGTGACCCCGACCGCAGTCGAGCCCTGGCAGCAGCGAGGGACGCGTCCTGCACGCCGCAGGCCCCCCTTGTACCGCAATCCCCTTCGACCCCACGCAAAGAGGCAGACCGAGTGATTCAGCACCCAGCACTGGAGAACATCGACCGCGCGGTCCCGATCACGGTCACCACCGACCGGACCCTCCGCGTCAAGGTCATCGACTCATGCGGCATGACCTGCACCTTCTGCCACAACGAAGGCACCCCCGTCAGCGTGGACAACCGTGCCCACGCCGCCGGCGTATTCACCGACTCGGGCAGCTCCGGACGCGTATCGATCTACGTGGCCACCAACGGCGCGAACTTCCTCAGCGCGCCTGTCTTCCCGGACGAATCCTTCCGCCGCGCACTGGAACAGCTCCAGAACGCCCTCGGCTTCAACGAGGTACACCTCACCGGAGGAGAACCGACCCTCCACCCCCGGCTCCCCGAGATCGTGACTACGGCCAGGGAAGCCGGCTACGCGGTGAGCATCACCTCGAACGGCGAGAACGGGGCCCGGACACTGCCAAGTTGCGCCCTGTCCGGGCTCGGGCGCGTCAACTTCTCCGTCTTCGGAACCACTCCCGAAGAGTTGATGCAGGTGCAGCACGTGCGGTTCCGGAACAAGGCCCTGGCCCAACGCAAGATCGCAGCACTGGACGAGTCGATCAGGCTCACCACGGAACTCGGCATGGACGCACGCGCGAACATCGTCCTGCCGCACCGGGACCACGTGCCGCGCGTTCACCGCCTCCTCGCCAAATACTCCTCCTCCCTGTCCGTCCGGATCCTCTCCTCGCTGGCGGACGGCGACGAATCCCTGAACGCCATCGACACCCTCCTCGACGAACTCGGCGCCGAACTCGAAGAAGTCCGCCTCATCGCGGGCACCTCGGGCTTCCGCATGTCCTACCGGCTGCCCGGCAACCGTCCGCTCATCGTCAAGCACATCCGGCCCGTCAGGCTGCCGACAACCTGCGCCGGCTGCCGCTTCAACAACAGCACCGACTGCGAGGAGGGCTACTACGGGGTGCGCCTGTACCGGGACGCCGCAGGACGCTTTCACGTCGGCGTCTGCATACAGCGCATGGACCTCTGCCGGCCCGTGGAAGAGTTCGTTGCCGGCGACGTACGCGACGAGGTCCTCCAGTTACGCGAGAACGACCTCCGAGACCTGACCGCCTGAAGACCGACCAACAGGAGCACAGACAGCGATGGCCCAGCACGAGTACGAGGCGAAATTCCTCAGCATCGACGTCGACGCGGTACGCGACCAACTCCGCGCCGCAGGCGCTCAACAAGCCTTCGACAAGACCCTGTTCACCCGCCTCATCTTCGAGAACGACGCAGTCCAGGGCGAACAGTGGCTGCGGCTGAGGGACGAGGGAGGCAAGAAAACCCTCACCCTGAAACAGGTCAGCGACGCCACCACCATCAACGGCACCACCGAAATCGAGATCGAAGTCAACGACCTCGACAAGACAGCCGAACTCCTCGGTGCCCTCGGACTGCGCCAGGTCCGGTACCAGCAGAACTACCGCGAGGAATGGCAGCTCGGCGACATCACCTACGACCTCGACACCTGGCCCGACCTCGCCACCTTCATCGAAATCGAAGGCCCCTCGGAAGAAGCAGTCCGCAAAGCGGTGGCCGCACTCGGCTTCGACTACGAACAGGCCCGCTACGGCAGCATCGACCTCATCTACAAGAGCGAACTGAACCGGGACATCCTCGCCGAGCCGACACTGCTCTTCGCCGAGTAGCTGATGTGCAGCGGGTGGGCCGCGCCCAGCGAGGGTGACGGCCCGCCCGCAAGTCCCACTCTTCAAGCCCGAAGCTGGGCGGATAGAGAAATGCAATACGACCGTAGATACGGATGACTGATCGGCCACGCCGAGGCGACTCGCCGCATGCTCGGGGGAGGCCGTAGGGACAGACCGAGCCCTTCCCACCCGGGGGCGCTTTTGCGCCGTGCGTAGGACGTGAACGACGGGCATCTTTTCTCTGATGGCGGCATGGGTGTGAGGACGTCCGCACAGGCGTCGGCGTCCTCAGCGGTACGCCCTTGCCTGAACAGGGGACCACGCAGACGGGCTGCTGTTGACGCTGTTCAGCCCCGGAACACCCCCGCCTGCGCTGGGACCACGCCGTGCCCTTTCGTACGCTGAGCCCAACGCGCGGAACACCCCCGCCTGCGCGGGGACCACCCCGCGATCGTGTCCGTCAGCCACGACGCGCCCGGAACACCCCCGCCTGCGCGGGGACCACGTGTAGGCGGGCGGTACGGCCTTGCGGGCTTCCGGAACACCCCCGCCTGCGCGGCGACCACACGTGCTGCTCAGCGATGAGCCGCACGGGGACCAAAACACCCCCGCCTGCGCGGGGACCACGCCAGCGCCGCCAGGTCGACTGCGTAGCACTGCGGAACACCCCCGCCTGCGCTGGGACCACCCACGAGTTGGCCATGGCAGGCTCCGGCTCGGCGGAACACCCCCGCCTGCGCGGGGACCACGGCTTGGTTCGCGGAGCAGCTCACCGTGCCGCGGGAACACCCCCGCCTGCGCGGGGACCACTAGGACGCCTTGTGAAGCTGGGGCGGCCCTCCCGGAACACCCCCGCCTGCGCGGGGACCACATGTACCGCGTTGCCCAGGTCACCCAGGACGACGGAACACCCCCGCCTGCGCGGGGACCACTGCGTACAACAAGAAGTACAAGACCAAGGTGTCGGAACATCCCCGCCTGCGCGGGGACCACGAGAAGTGTTCGCGCCTGCTGGCGCAGTACGACGGAACACCCCCGCCTGCGCGGGGACCACGACGGCGCGGCCCTGCTCGATGAAGTGGAAGCCGGAACACCCCCGCCTGCGCGGGGACCACGCGACGGTGACAGGGGCATCCCCCGACGCCCCCGGAACACCCCCGCCTGCGCGGGGACCACCACGCCGAGGTCGCGGCGGAACTGCCGAGCGGCGGAACACCCCCGCCTGCGCGGGGACCACGCCGACAGGCGCCGGGCAGCCAACTCGCAGTACGGAACACCCCCGCCTGCGCGGGGACCACGCGGGAGTGACCGCAGCCCCAGCCGGGGTGGTCGGAACACCCCCGCCTGCGCGGGGACCACACATCGAGAGCGGACGCGATCCTCGGGAGCGCCGGAACACCCCCGCCTGCGCGGGGACCACGTGTAGGCGGGCGGTACGGCCTTGCGGGCTTCCGGAACACCCCCGCCTGCCGGGGACCACTCCAGTCCTGCCGCAGCCGCGGCGCCGGTCGCCGGAACACCCCCGCCTGCGCGGGGACCACTCGAACATGTCGTCGTACACCTGCAAGATCCCCGGAACACCCCCGCCTGCGCGGGGACCACTGGAACCGGCCCGCTCCCAGCCCCGCGCCCAGCGGAACACCCCCGCCTGCGCGGGGACCACCTGTCTTCCATCGCGGTAGGCGACCTGGTCACCGGAACACCCCCGCCTGCGCGGGGACCACGCGGTTACGGAAGAAAGCCATGGTCAGATCACCGGAACACCCCCGCCTGCGCGGGGACCACGGTATTGCGCGGGCCAGGGCCGAGGCCAGGGGCGGAACACCCCCGCCTGCGCGGGGACCACTAGCCCGCGACGCGGGAGCCCTCCCAGGCGCGCGGAACACCCCCGCCTGCGCGGGGACCACTCGCAGGGCCGGTTCGACTCCGGCCCGGGGTGCGGAACACCCCCGCCTGCGCGGGGACCACACGGTCACGGAGACGGTCCTTCCCTGCGAATCCGGAACACCCCCGCCTGCGCGGGGACCACCTCATTCAGGTCGGCGCCCTGCTGTGCGGCCACGGAACACCCCCGCCTGCGCGGGGACCACCCGACCAGCGCGCCCAGCGCGATGCCCAGGCCCGGAACACCCCCGCCTGCGCGGGGACCACGTGTCCAACCCCAACGGCCGGCCAACAATCCTCGGAACACCCCCGCCTGCGCGGGGACCACGGAGCCACATCAAGGCAGTTCGGGCGGGCGCGCGGAACACCCCCGCCTGCGCGGGGACCACTTTGTTGACGCGGAGCGATGTCGTACCGCGGGCGGAACACCCCCGCCTGCGCGGGGACCACGTGGACAATGGGTGTCCACGGGGAAGGGTTGCCGGAACACCCCCGCCTGCGCGGGGACCACTTGAGCGCCCCGGTTGCACAGTGGGGAGGTTTCGGAACACCCCCGCCTGCGCGGGGACCACGCTTCCTGACCTGCGACGTTAGAGGGGCTTTGCAGTTCCTTGACCATCGCTCGTCCTCACGCCTCCATGGTGTCAGAGGCATGTGGTGAAGTACCCCTCAGTGAGACAACGCACTCGGAGGGGCGGGACATGATCGACGCGCGTCTTTGGGGGAAGTCCGACGGGCTTGCGAAGCCGTACCCCGTCATCGGGCACCTCGTGGATTCGGCGATGGTCTGCGGGGCCGTTTGGGACGGGGTCCTGACTGCCGCTCAGCGCCTCAGTGTCGCGGAAGCGTTAGGCGTCGAGTTACAGCAGGCCCGGCGGGTTGTCATGTTCTGGGCCGGGCTTCATGACCTCGGGAAAATTATGCCGCAGTTCCAGGACTTGGCCGTCCGGGAGAGGCCGGCTCACTGTGGATTTCTCCGTGAGGCTGCTTACACGCATGACCGGGTGAATGACAGCAGGGTCAAGAAGGTCCGTCATGAGTACGCCACTCATCGAGCGCTTCCACAGCTACTCGCCCAGTTCGGCTATCCCGTGTCCGGTGGGCGGATCGCGAAGCTGCTGCTTGCTCAAGTGGCTCAGATTCTCGGCGGGCACCACGGGCGGTACTCCGAAGGGATCGAACCGCAGGATCTGCGCGACCCGCTGATCGGCCTGCCGGAGCTGGGTGCCGGTGCCTGGACCGAGCAACGTCGGGAGCATGTTGCAGCGCTGTATGAGGTGTTGGAACGGCCTGCCGTCCCCGTTTGCAGCGCCCTGCCCACGCACGTAGCGGTCGTGATCGCCGGAGTCGTCATCGTTTCGGACTGGATCGCCAGCCAGGAGCATGTCATTCACCAGCAGCAGAAATCGGCCGACGCTCACCCGGATTTCGGTTCTTCGACCGCGCTACGCGCCCACGCGCGGAGCGCGGAACGCATGGCGCCCGCTCTTGTCGAGGATGCCGGCCTCGGCCGGGCCACCTTTGGCGGTGGCGCGTTTCGTGACTTGTTTCCGGAGATCACCTCGCCGTATCCGCTGCAGTTGAGCGTGGAGGCAGGATTGACCGGAGCAGTGAATGGTCCGGGCATTCTGCTGGTGACGGCACCGACGGGAGACGGTAAAACGGAGACGGCCCTGTACGCGGCGTCCTTGATGGGCGCGGCATGCGGGACCAGCGGATTGTTCTTCGCTCTGCCCACTCAGGCCACGGCGAATCAGATGTACGGGCGGCTTGTCCGCTTCGCCGAGAAAAACCTCTTGGAATCAGCCCAGTTGACTCTCCTGCACGGTGCGGCCGATCTGTACGCCCCCTACACGGAGTCCGCCGACGAGTTGGCGCACGGTGGCGTTGACCCCCGTCTGCTGTCCGACCACGAGACCAGCGGCGATCAGGAGCGGCAGATTTCTGTCGAGGCGAGCCGGTGGCTGCGGAAGCAGGGGAGGGGCATCCTCGCACCGCTGGCTGTCGGCACGATCGATCAAGCCCTGATGGGCGTACTGCCGCTGAAGCGAAATGCGTTGCGCCATCTCGGACTGTCCGGGAAAACGGTGGTGATCGACGAGGCCCACGCCTATGACGCCTACACCCATGCCCTGCTGCTCAGGCTGTTGGAGTGGCTCGGAGCCATGGGCGTTCCGGTCGTGCTGCTGTCGGCAACGCTCACCGGTGAGACGGCACGGGGCATGGTGCGGGCATACCTGTCCGGGGCCGATGCTGATGCCGGGGCGCGCGAGATACCCGTACCGTCATACCCGGGCTGGCTTTTCGCCTCCGTACACAGCGACCACGTCATTGAGCCGGCGGAACTTCTGCGCAGCGAGCGAGAGCGGGAGCTCGAAGTAGACGTTCGGCACGTCACGCACACGTACGAGCCGACCGTGGAGGGCGGCCGTTTGGCCACCCTGCTGGGTGTCCTGGACGACGTGGCGACCGGTGGCGGATGCGTGGCCCTCATCTGTACGACCGTCGCCGAA
Source organism: Streptomyces lushanensis (assembly GCF_001700515.1). GTDB lineage: Bacteria > Actinomycetota > Actinomycetes > Streptomycetales > Streptomycetaceae > Streptomyces > Streptomyces lushanensis. Next base: position 23,072 of record NZ_MAUD01000121.1, on the reverse strand, counting down.
GCACAGCAGACGTATGACGCCCTGCGTGCCCATTACCGATCCCGTTACGGCGACGACTACGCGGGCTGGGACGATCGGTCTGAGGAAGACCAAGGTCGTAAGGACAGCGACGCCGGTCCTCGGCTGCGGCTGCTTCACGCTCGATTCCCCGCCCGGCGCAGGGCGGAGATCACTGCGGAAGCCGAGAAGTGGTTCGGGCGTACGGACAAGCCCGAGGTGCGGCGGCCTTCAGGCACACGAGGTGCGGTACTCGTCGCCACCCAGGTGATCGAGCAGTCCCTCGACCTCGACTTCGACCTGGTCGTCTCCGACCTCGCCCCGATGGCCATGCTGCTCCAGCGGGCAGGGCGGGTATGGCGCCATGCCGACCCCGCACCGACGCGGCCCGACTGGTCCGGCGGCCCACGCCTCGTGGTGCTGGCGCCCGTCGGGAAAGACCGCGGGCTGTCGGTCCCGGCCTCGTGGGGCGACGTCTACGCGCATTCGTTGTTGCGCCGCACCGTGGAACTGCTGGAGCGGCGGAACGGAGCGAGTCTGGCCGTGCCAGGAGATGTTCAGAAGTTGGTGGATGCCGTGTACGACCACGAGTTCGCCTCAGCGGCCCCGGAAAAACTGATGGAGCAGGACCTCCGCCGCATGGCCGATGACATGGCCCGTCGTGCATTGGCCGGCATGGTCGCGTTGCCTGCTCCTCGCATGGTCACGTCGTTGCACACCCTGACGACCAGCGACGCCGACGAGGAACTGGTCCGTACCCGCCTCGGTGCGGAGGCGGTTCAGGTTCTGCCGGTCTTCGAGAACGAAGCCGGTCGGTGGCTGGACGAGGAGTGCAGCATCAGACTGCCGGAGTCCGGGCACGGCTCGAAGGGCCGCTTCACGACGGCTGAGGTGCGTGCACTGCTCGGCTACGTGGCCCCTCTCGCCCATGGACCCTGGCGAGCGGAGTGCGGACCGGCGAACGTACCGCCCGCCGCCTGGCGGGACGAACCTCGGTTGGCGCGGCTTGTGCTCCTCCCGCATCGCGTGACCGGCGCAGGTCGGGGAGCGGTGCTGGGGGAGACCCGGATCACCTGTGACCGAGAGCTGGGTCTGATCATTCATCGTGATGGGCGATAGCGGGCGCGGATCGCGACCGTCCGTGCTGCCTGGCTCACCCAATCACCTTCTTCGAGCGCCGCCCCCAGTCACCTTGCTCAAATCTTTGCGAGATCAAGGAGGATGACGCTACGGTAGTCGGGCGATCGCGAAGCGTGTCTGCCTGGCAAGCCGGTTTTCCAGGCAGACACGCAGGGAACACCCCCGCCTGCGCGGGGAGCACCTGAGGCAGCGCTGCTCGCCCCACCCGGTCACGGGTTCACCTCCGCCTGCGCGGAGCGTTTCTCCGCCTGCCGCGGAGGGTTCCAGGCTACGGCGCTCTGCTGAGCCGTTCCCCCATCAGTACGTCTTCAGTTGATCGAGGTTTACTCCCTATGTCGCAAGATCCCGTTGGCGACGATCGTTTTCCCCTTGACACAAGGCCATGGATCCCGGTCTTCGTAAGCGGAGCCACAACTCGGGTCGGCTTACGCGAATTCTTCCTCCGCGCCCACGAGTTAGAAGGGCTTGCCATCGCCCTGCCCCCGGCCGCATCTGGTCTGATGCGGATACTGTGCGCGATGGCCGCCCGTATCACTGACCTGTACCACGCAGCGGACAGCGATGAGTGGCTCGACCGGCGCTACGAACTGCTCGAAGACGGAACCAGGTTCGACTCCGACGCAGTGCACGGGTACTTCGACCGGTACGCCGACGGCCTGCGGCTCCACGACCCGGTCCGCCCCTTTCTCCAGGACCCTCGTCTGAAGGCCGAGTGCTCCGGATCGTCCGGCGTGAACAAGCTGGTGATGGCTCGGCCCGCAGGTAACAACCAGGTGTTCTTCGGCCACTTCACCGACGCTGAGCAGGTGGCCCTCGCCCCGGAAGAGGCCGTGCTCCATCTGATCGCTCAGCTCTACTACGGACCGTCCGGGCAGTGCACACCGCGGACCGTCGAGGGGCAGCGCTACGGGAACACGATGGCCGGGCCGTTGCGCCGGGTCCTTTCCTGCCACCCCGTCGGACGAACGCTGTACGAGACCCTGGTGCTGGGCATCCCGGAGCCCGGCGCCTGGCCCCAGGTCTCCGACCGGAGCAATGACGCCTGTCCTTGGGAGCGGACGGAACTGCCCGCTGCCCTCGCTCCGCCGCCTCCTGCCACCGGCCTGCTCTCCACGCTGACGGAGCAGTACCAGCACGCGGTTCTTCTCCAGCCCGGACCGGACAAGGACAGCGTTACGGATGCCACGATCACCTGGGCCCTCCGTCACAACCGGCCTGCCTGCCGTGACCCCTATCTCATCTGGGACGAGAGGAAGGACGGCGACGTTTATCCCCGCGACGCCAGGGCGGAGCGGGCACTGTGGCGGGACCTCGACGCTCTGGTCCTGCTGAGCCGGGGCGGCGGGGGCCGCAGGCCGCTGATCTTCGACGGGCTGGCCGGTGATCAACTGCCCGAGCCGGTGTTCCGGGCGCTGCGGGTAGTCGCGTACGGATTTGACCAGGACGGGCAGACCAGGGACAGGACGTACTTCACCGCGACGACCCCGCCGCTCTTCGCTCTGCTCAACTCTTCCCGGACGGCGGAGGATTCGGCACTGGCGCGTGGGGCGAAGGAAGCGCGGGAGGCGGCGGAGAAGGCGGCCTGGCACCTCGCCACGGCCTTGCGTACTGCCTGGCGGAGCTACACCACGCCGTTCACCGACGATCGTCCCGCCGACCGCTCAGGCGGGCCCCGGGGCGGGAACAGCGGCATGAGCGGCGCGGGCAAGAAGGACAAGGGGACGGGGCCATGGCCCGAGGCCGCGTTGGCCGACTACTGGCCGGCCGCCGAGGAACGCTTCTGGGAACTCCTGGACTCCGGTGACTTCAGCCTGACCCTCCCCGCCTTCGGCCGGATCGCGCTCCGCGCCTTCGATGACGTAACCGCTCCCGTGGCCGCACAGCCACGGGGTGCCAAGGCCCGGGAGAACGCCCGGGGCCTGGTACGGAGCCTGCTCGATCACGGCCGCGATCGATAGCGCGGATCCGGCCACTGCACTCGTGAGCCCCTGACGACCGCCGTCGAACCATCAGACCTCCGGCCGACCGCCCCGTACAGCGGGAGCGGTGCCCCATCACGGGCCAGGTCGTACGCATCCGCTGGACAACAAGCAGTGAAGGACTCATTGATGAGCCTTGTCGATGCGGGAGATACCCCGCCTCCGGCAGCCGGGTCGGACCCGGCGCCGCGCCACTCCGCACTCGCCGAATGTGACACGTTCGTCGGCCGGGTACGTGAGGCATGCGCCAATTCCGGTACGCAGCAGGCACTCCGCCGCGCACTGGCCAAACCCGTGGACGAGGTCCCTGCCCGCACCCACGCGGCGCTGCTCCGGAACGGCCTTGTTCCCGACACGGCCGGCGGGGCCACACGCCGTGCCTACTACGCGGTGGCCGCACTGATCGCCGCCCGCCCCCGTGCTGAGCGGTTCCTGGACACCGTGGCACGGGAAGCCACCGATGAAACTGCCCCGGCGGACGTGCCCGACAGCCAGCTTCGGGCAGCCGTAAACAGCACCGCCACCACTGCCGGGCAGGCATCCCGTACCGGGGAGCGCCCTGGCCCCGGCACCGCAGCACAGACATCCGAGACTCGGCCCCGTTTCTCCTGGGGGACCAGCCTCGGCGCGAGCCTGGCACAGGCTGTGACACGCGGGGGCCAGGACGCGGTCAAGGAGGACGGCGTCGAGTCACGGTTGCACCTGCTCGTACGGCAGGAGACCGACGGGCTGCACCGCATGCTGCCTGCCGTTCTCCGCCAGCTCGGCTCGGCCGGGATCACAGCTGACTACGGCCGGCTTCTGTACGACGTCCGGCGCTGGCAGTACGACCGCGATGCGACGGCCACCCGCTGGCTGGAGGACTACTACCGCGTCCTCCGCCGAGCACGGCAGACGCAGAACCGGACGCAGAACTGAACGGCGGGGCCATCCCATGCCGTCTCCCGCCTCACATCACCCTCATTCACCGCACAGAACCAGGAACCACACCGTGACGATGAACGGAACCGCCGCCACGACTACCGCGGCCGAGGCCGCCCCATGCAGTCCCCGCTTCCTAGACCTCCATATCCTCCAGACGCTTCCGTTCAGCAACGTCAACAGGGACGATCTGGGTTCGCCAAAGACGGTTACCTACGGCGGCGCGACCAGGACCCGGGTGTCCAGTCAGGCGTGGAAGCGTCCCACGCGTCTCGCCGTTGAGACACAGATCGGTGAGCAGGCTCAGCGGACCCGGCGGCTTCCGCTCCAGATCGCGAAAGTCCTTACGGCACGGGGCTGGCCCGAGGATCTGGCCGAACTCGCCGGCGCCCAGGTCATCCGGTCCACCGAGTCCAAACTGGGCTTGGAAAAAGGGGACCGGCTCACCGCGTCTCTGCTCTTCCTGCCCGACACGGCGGTGGAGGTTTTGGCCACCCTCGCCGAAGAGAACAGGGACAAACTGAAGAAGGCGCTTGGTACGAAGGCGGCGGAGAAGCCCCTGCTGCCCAAGGACCCCATCCATGATGTCCTGCGGTCGCGGAACGGTTCCATCGCGCTCTTCGGCCGCATGCTCGCCGAGATCCCCGGAGCCGGGGTCGACGGGGCCGTACAGGTGGCACACGCCTTCACCACCCACAGCACCTCGGTGCAGGCCGACTTCTTCACGGCGGTGGACGACATCGATCAGTGGGCCACCGACGCGGGAAGCGCCCACATGAACACCAGCGAGTACAGCAGCGGCGTCTTCTACCGTTACGCCACCCTCGACCTCGACGACCTGGCCAAGAACATCTCCGACACCGGCACCGCACGGGAATTGGCCACCGCGTTCGCCACCGCGTTCATCCAGAGCCTTCCGTCCGCGAAGAAGACGTCCACAGCTCCCCACAGCGTTCCGGACCTCGTTCACGTCGTCGTGCGCTCCGACCGGCCGGTGTCGCTGGCGGCCGCGTTCGAGGAGCCGGTACGGGCCAGGTCCGCCGGGTGGGGGCGGCCCTCGCGCGTCGCCCTCGACGCTTATGCGGCTCGGGTGGGGAAGCTGCTGGGCAGCTCCGGGGTCGCCTACAGCGCGCACGCGGGTGTGGACGACGACGGGTGGAAGGGGCTCGGGACCCGGGTCGACTCCTACACCGCGCTCGTGGACGGCGCTGTCACCGCCGCGTGGCCGGGAAGCGGGAGCAACCCGTCATGAGCGGCTTTCTGCTGCAGCTTGGTGGCCCCCTCCAGTCATGGGGCGAGCACAGTGCCTTCACCGACCGGGACACCGTGTCGCACCCCACTCGTTCGGGGCTCATCGGCATGATCGCGTCCGCCTTCGGTATTCCCCGTGACCAGGCTGCGGCGGACTCGGAGGATGGCTCGGGGTGGACCACCGGGTTCGGACGCCTGACTCATCTGCGGTTCACCGTACGGTGCGACCGGCCCGGGACCCGGTTGCGTGACTTCCACACGGTCGGCGGAGGCTACCCCGCCCACCGGACGGTGCCGACTGCCAAGGGCGGACGGCGCGGCGCAGGCATGACCACCATCGTGTCCCACCGCGGTTACCTCTCCGACGCCGTCTTCACCGTCGCCGTCACCGCCCCGGACGATCCCGGTCTCGCCGCCGAATGCGCGCAGGCGCTCGCCGCCCCACGCTGGCCGCTCCACCTGGGACGACGATCCTGCCCGCCCGGCGCACTGTTCCTTCTGCGCGCTGAGGTGCCGGATCCCGTCCGTGAACTACGTACCGTCCCGCTGGCCCGGCCCCGGCCGGGTCCCGTCCCCGGAGACGAAGAGCCGGGCCGAGCACCTGACAGCCCCGCCACCGTCTCGGTGCGGTTCACGGCGGACACGCCCTTTCCGACAGACTTCCTTGCCCAGCTCCCGGCTGACTCTCCGCCTGGCTCCCCGTCCTCGACGTCCGGCAGATCGTCGGTGAGCACGCTGAACGACGAGCCTGTGCGGCTGATGTCCCGCGACCGCGTCTACCGCAGCCGACCGGCGTACGCGACGAGCTGTCGGCTTCCCGCGGACCTGTGCGCGGGGCACGGCCTCGCCTACATCGACGCCCTTAACTCGTACCTCCACCCGTCCCAGCCCGAACGGAACGCGCCGTGACCATCACTACCGCTCCGCCTGCCATGTCTTCCTCGTCGGCCGGAAGTGCATGGCTCACCCGGCTTCGGCTCAACCCCGCCAGCCGGCCCGTACAGCGCGACCTCGGCAACGCCGTCGCCTTACACCGCCGCGTCATGAGCTTGGTGCCGGACGGACTCGGCGAAAGCCCGCGTTCTCAGGCCGGTGTGCTGTTCCGGCTCGACATGGACGGCACAGGAGCCCCGGTCCTGCTGGTGCAGAGCCGCGTCGCTCCGGACCCCGACCGGCTTCCCCAGGGATACGCCGAGGTCCGGGCCAGAGACATGCACGCCCTCTTCGGCGCCCTGCGCCCCGGGCTCGTCGTGCGCTACCGGCTCCTCGGCAACACGGTCCGACGATGCGGTCGGAACAGTACGGCGGGCAGGTGGAAGCAGGCCATCCCGCTGCACGGTGAAGACGCCGACCGCTGGTGGACGGAGCGGGCGACGGCCGCCGGTCTGTCCCTTCGTACGGTCCTCTCCGACTCGGCGGAGACGCTCAGTACGTGGCACACGGACGCCCGCGACCAAAGCGCTGGGCAGAGCAGGGAGGAAGGCGGTGAGCGCCGGTCGGAAGTGGCCGGAGCGGCCGGTGGACGCCGCTCGCGGGAAGGGCAGGTGCTGGTGCCCCGCCAGGCCACGCTGTTCGAAGGGACCGCCGTCGTGCGCGACGCGGAGGCACTGCGGAACGCGCTGCTCAACGGCATCGGCCGCAGCAAGTCGTACGGATGCGGGTTGCTCAGTCTCGCGCCCGGCGCCCAGGACGGGTGAGGGCGGTACACCATGAGTGACTCCAGCTCTCCCCACAACAAGGGCACAGCGCGCCGTCGTATCGCCGCACCCACACTCGCCATGCTTCCGCGGGTGGGTGACTCCCTCTCGTTCCTGTACGCCGACGTGGTCCGGATCGTCCAGGACGACACCGGGGTTTGCGCCGAAACGACATCCGCAGACGGCGAGACGACACGCGTCTACCTTCCGACATCGTCCCTCTCCTGCGTCCTTCTCGGTCCCGGAACCTCCATCACCCAGCCCGCCATGGCCACCTTCGCCAGGCATGGCACCACGGTGGTGTGCGCGGGATCCGGGGGTGTCCGCTGTTACTCCGCGACCACGTCCGACGCCCTCACCACGCGATGGCTCGAACACCAGGTCCATCAGTGGAGCGACCCCGAACGTCGGCTGGCGGTGGCCAGGCAGATGTACCTCATGCGTTTCAACGACGCGGTCCCGGCGACGACGCCGCTCAACGCACTGCGTGGCCTGGAAGGACAGCGCGTCAAGGCGCTCTACCGGCTCCTCACCCAGCAGCACGGCATCGGCCGGTTCCGCCGCAACTACGACCCTGCGGCCTGGGACGATCAGGACCCGGTCAACCTGGCCCTGTCCTCCGCCAACACCTGCCTCTACGGCATCGTGCACGCGGCTCTCGTTGCCCTGGGTTGTTCCACCGCGTTGGGCTTCGTCCACCAGGGCAAGCAGCACGCCATGGTGTACGACATAGCCGACCTCTACAAAGCGGAACTCACCATCCCGCTGGCGTTCTCCCTCCACGACTCGCCCCACCCCGAGGCAATGGCCCGCCGAGGCTTCCGCGAAGGGCTCCGTCTGTACAAGCTGCTGCCGAGGATCGTTGCGGACGTACAGGCCCTCCTGGCACCGGGCGAGGCGCAGCCGTTGCCGGACGGGCACGCGGTGGAGATGGTCAACCTCTGGGATCCCGAGGTCGGTTCCGTACCCGCAGGTGTCAACTACGCGCAGCAGTCGGACACGTCGTACGTCCTCGGCCTCGATGAAGTGCCGCCCGAGACGGTTGTGCCGCCCGAGACGGGGCCGAGCGAGCCGCGGTGAGATCCACGCCCGTGAGCTGGGGGCCCCTCCCCGCCGGCCCCCGAGCCTTTACCAGCCCTCAAGGAAACTGGTGATTCATGCCGTCCATGACGGTCCTCTCCACCACTGCTGTCCCCGACCACGTGCGCGGTGCCCTCACCCGCTGGATGATCGAGCCCACCCCCGGCCTCTACGTCGGGACGCTCTCCGCCCGCGTCCGCGACGAACTCTGGCGCGTGGTCAGCGCCTCGATCGGCTCCGGTGCCGCCGTGCTGATCCACCCGGAAGCGAACGAACAGGGCTACACCCTCCACACGGCGGGCGAACGTCGCAGAGCCCTGGCTGATTTTGACGGCTTGACCCTTGTCGCCTTCCGCCCGGAGGAATACCAGGAACTGGCAAACGGCGCCTAGAACCCCAGCTCGGGAAGCGTGCTTCCCGCGCGGGCGGGGGTGAACCGGAGGGAAGAGACCGTGCGGATTCCGTCCATGAGTGCTTCCCGCGCGGGTGAGGGTAAACCGGCGGATGAGTGGCTCCGCGGTGATTCGCGGAGCACCCCCGCCTGCGCGGGGACTACAGGCTCAGCCCGTCATGTCCCTGCCCCCGTGGCGGAACACCCCCGCCTGCGCGGGGACCACATGTACGCCATATCAGGAGTCAGCCGGACCGGCGGAACACCCCCGCCTGCGCGGGGACCACTACCGCATCATGCTGGACAAGCTGCGCGAGTTCGGAACACCCCCGCCTGCGCGGGGACCACGCCGGTCGTGTCCGAGCAGATCGGCGCTCCCGCGGAACACCCCCGCCTGCGCGGGGACCACGACGTGTGCGTCAGGTACCGCCGCGTCCCCGACGGAACACCCCCGCCTGCGCGGGGACCACGATTTCACCGGCCAGGCACCCGGTACGGCGGCCGGAACACCCCCGCCTGCGCGGGGACCACGCAACAACGGCTTGGCTGCGGTTGCCGTGCATCGGAACACCCCCGCCTGCGCGGGGACCACGTGACGACGTGGGAAATCGGATCGAGGCTCACCGGAACACCCCCGCCTGCGCGGGGACCACAACGGCGAGTCGTACAACGTGGTGCTGGCCGACGGAACACCCCCGCCTGCGCGGGGACCACCAGGCCGTGGAGGTCGAGGGTGCGGCATGCGGCGGAACACCCCCGCCTGCGCGGGGACCACTCGCCACGAAGGCCCGCACCGCTGGTGCGGGCCGGAACACCCCCGCCTGCGCGGGGACCACCTCCTGCATCCGGGCCAGCGGACCGGAGCCGCCGGAACACCCCCGCCTGCGCGGGGACCACCGGATGACCACGACGGACCGCACGGACACGAACGGAACACCCCCGCCTGCGCGGGGACCACGTCGTACAGACCGGCCGACCACACCGCGCGCACGGAACACCCCCGCCTGCGCGGGGACCACGGTGCGCAGACCCGCGGAGTGGCCCATGGAGATGGAACACCCCCGCCTGCGCGGGGACCACAGGCAGTCGTGCGCCGCTCCGGCCGGCCGATCCGGAACACCCCCGCCTGCGCGGGGACCACTCGAAGGTGCTGTAGCCCTCGGGCCGGTTGGCCGGAACACCCCCGCCTGCGCGGGGACCACGAACACCAACCGCTCGACGCCCTGCGGCAGAACGGAACACCCCCGCCTGCGCGGGGACCACCGGACCGGCGGCATGTCTCCGGATGCGCCCGCCGGAACACCCCCGCCTGCGCGGGGACCACCTGGTGGCCGGTGGCGCCGCCATGTACGCGAGCGGAACACCCCCGCCTGCGCGGGGACCACCCTTCCTGAGCTGCGGCGTTAGAGGGGTTTTGCCGTTGCTTGACCAAAGCTCGTCTGCATAACCCCATGGTGTCAGAGCTGTGTGGTGAAGTCCCCGTCGCTAGGAAAGCGCGATGGCCAGGCGGAACGGTGCTCCTCCATGGTCGTGGCTGAACCGAGTGCCTACCTGGTCGCGCGACAGGTCGTCGGCCTAGCCCGGTCAGGGAGAACTGCCGCAGTACCGGAAGAGCTAAACGCACCCGGTCAGGGCGTGGATTGCGTGAGCGATGCGTGAGCGGATGGGGTGGCACGAGGCGTTTTCGGGGTGGATCCCACGGCATCGTGGAGTGTTCTGACCAGGTGGTTCTGGACAGCGAACCATCATGCGGAGCGGGCCGGCACCACCCGACCGGGACTTTTAATCCGTTGGTTGTGGGTTCGAGTCCCACGCGGCCTACCACGCGAGGCCCAGGTCAGGACCCAATTGGCCTGGGTCTCTCGATCTGGGACTTCTATGACGCTTGAACCGCCGAACAGGGGGCGGAGCTCGGTTGTCGACGCACGCACGGGGCGGCGGGATGCCGCCCCGTGCGCGTCCGTCAACGGCGGGCCTGAATCTTCAGGTTGCCGCGGGTTTGTCCGCGGATGTGGTCACTGGCGAGCAGGGTGTGGGGGAAGCCAAGGCCGGCGCTGATGGCCCTGCCCGGGGCGGCAGGCGAGGGCGTACGGCGCCGGGGCGGCGTCGGGGCGGGCCCGCGGCCGGTGGGTGTTCCGGCCGGCCGCGGGCTGTGGTGGTTCAGGGGCAGGTGGTCAGGATGACCGAGATGACGGTGCAGGTGGCCGACGCGGTGTCGTTGGCCGGATTCGGGTCGGCCGGGGAGGACGCGGTCCGGGTTCCGGTGACCGTGACGTGGCCCAGGGACAGCAGGTGCAGCGGGACGCGGAACTGTTTGTCCACGCTGCTGCCGTTGGCGATCGCACCGTAGGAGCAGGTCACGGTGGCGGAGGAGGCGGTGCAGCCGGTGGAGAGGTTCGTGGCGGTCACGCCTGGCGGCAGGGATGCGGTGACGGTCGCCGAGGTGAGCGCGTCGGGTCCGGTGTTGCGGGCGGTGAGGGTGTAGGTGAGGTAGGGCACCAGGATGCCCAGATGGGGTTGTGCGGAGACATCGACGTCGATGTCGGCGGCCGGGGCCACGTAGGTGAACTCACCGGCCGGTGTGACGGAGCTGGTGCCACCGGGGGTGGTGACCCGGACATCGACCGTACCCGCCGCGTGCGCGGGCGCGGTGGCGGTGCACGAGGCCGCCGAGCACGTCACACCGGTGGCGGGGGTCCCGCCGAAGGTGATGGCGGTCGTGCCGTTCAGATCCGTTCCGGTGATGGTCACGACGGTGCCGCCGGCGGTGGTCCCGCTGGTCGGTGAGAGGCCGGTGACCTCGGGCGCGGGAATGGTGTGGAGGGCGAGTTCCCTGGGGCTGCTGAGCCCGCCGGCCACGGTGGTGACGGTGTTGGTGGCGGTGTCGATGGCGTAGAGGTACCCGGGGACGGTGGAGGTCCCGCTGACCGGGTCGGGGACGTAGACGGTGGTTCCGGCGGAATTGATCTCGACGTCCTGGGGGATGCTGAAGCCGCCTACGGTCGTGGTGAGGGTGTCGGTGGCGGTGTCGACGACATGGACGCCGCTGCTGAGGGGGCTGCCGCCGTAGACGGTGCTGCCGTCGGGGGTGATGTCCACGCTGGTGGTGTTGACCGCGGCGGGGATGGTCGCGGTGACGGTGTTGGTGGCCGTGTCGACCTTGGTGATGCCCGCGCCGGCGGTGGCGACGTAGACGGCGGTGCCCGACGGGTCGACGACGGCGCCGTAGGCGGCGGCCGGCATCGGGATGCTCGTGGTCACCGTCGCGGTGGCGGTGTTGATGACGACCAGCCGGTTCGGCCCGGTGGCGGCGACGTACGCGGTGGTCCCGGCCGGGTTGAGGGTGATGCCCTGGAGGCCGCCCGCCACGGGGATGCTCGCGGCGAGGGTGTTGGTGGCGGTGTCGACGACCTCCACGACGTGCGTGGTGGTGTCGGCAACGTACAGAGCCGTCTCTGCGGGGTTCAGGGTGACCGCGGTGGGGATGCCCGCGAGCGGGACGGTCGCGGTGACGCTGTTGGTGCCGGTGTCGATGACCGCGACGGCGTTCGCGAGCGCGGTCGCCGCGTACAGGGTGGTGCCCGCGGCGTTGATCGCCACGTCCTGCGTGTAGCCGCCGACCGGGACCGACGCGGTCACGGCTCCGGTCGCGGTGTCGACGACCGAGACGGCCTGGCCGTTGAAGTCGGTGACATAGGCGGTGGTGTGGCCGGGCTGCACCGCGTGCGCGGACGGTCCGGTCAGGGCGACCAGGCCCGTCGCGGCGAGGATGACCGCGGCGCCTGCCGAGATCCGGCGGCGCCACCGGGTGTGCGGGGGTCTCGGCCTTGTGGTCGGCTGCATCGTTGTGTCCCCTCTCCCCACGGGTCCGCGGTCCGGGGGCGGGGCACGACGGCCCGCGACGACCACCCGGGGCGGTCCCGTACGGTTTCCGCCTGTCCCGATGGCAACGAGCCCGGCGGGTCCGGCGGGAACCGGGGCAATCCTCACGGAGCGGGTATCGAGCCCGCTGCCAGAAACACCGGACATGACCGGAAAGCTGCCACCAGCGTCCGGATCGCCCGCACTCACAACGAACGGCCCCCGCACCCGGGGCCGGGACCGGGGCGAAGGCCGTCGGGCCCGGATTCGGAGCGCACGGCATCGCGATGGCCGACACGATCGAATCCCTGGGGTGGGCGGTGAGATCGGCGACGGCCGCCCGGCCGCCGGGGGCCGGGGCAAGGGCTTCGTGTCGCTGGTAGTCACATCGCTTGCACTGGCGTTCCAGCCGTTGCGGGAGCGGGCCGCGCCTCTCGGTCCGGGCGTTGAAGTCCCACAGGCTGTGACCGCAGGCGGGCCGGGGGAAGGTCCACACCTCGGGGGTTCGAGCACTTCACGCAGTCCGTCAGCTCACCCGGGTACGCGGCAGCGGCGTGGTGAACCCGACGGACGGACTCGTCGGCCAGTACCTCGACCTACGGCAGAAGTACCTGAACGACCACAACTCTTGACTGGCGGTGTTAGGTAAATCTAGCACTGCCAAAGCCGATTCGGTCCTCGCTACGGTCGTCTCGCGGCCGCGATCCATGAGAACAGAGCAAGCAGACGGAGAATCACATGACCACGAAGCTTGTCGACGGATGGCTGCACCTGTGGAACGGCGAACTCGAACGTGCCGCCGATCTCGTCACGCCCGGCTTCCGTGTGCACGCCGCCATGATGGACGGTGGCGACGGATCGGCTGTCTCGGGCCCCGACGCCCTGGCCGGCTGGATCGCCCAGACCCGCGCGGCCTTCAGCGAACTCACCTTCCGCGTCGAGGTCGGCCCGATCGTGCAGGACGAACTGCTCGCACTGCGCTGGTCGGTGAAGGGCACCTACGGCGGAGGCTTCCCCGCCGCGACCGCTGAGCCCGGCACGCCGATCGAGTTCACCGGGACCGACCTGCTCCGTGTCGAGGACGGCCGGTTCACCGAGTACTGGGTGAACTCCGACATCCACGTCCTGCTGTCCCAGTTGAAGGTCTGAGGGAACCGGGTCCGCCCACGGAGGGTGGGCGGACCCGGAAAGCTCGCGCCTGCGGAGACGCCTGTACGGGAAGACCGCCGGTGTTTCAGTTCCGGGCGATGAATCCGTTTCAGGCAGAGGCGAAGTCCTGGGCTGTCTCTTTCACATCGTTCATTGTCGGAGCCGGACACGTGCGCCCACCAAGCAGGCATTTTCTGAAGGTACAACCCTGTCCGAATGCAGTGGTACGCGCCATTCTGGCAGGCCTGTTCCGGACAAGATATGCGGACTTGTCTCACGATGTGAAGGAGTTGGAGTGCTGCGCTGGATTTATCGGCACGGGGCGACCCGAGGGAGCTGCTCGAGAGCGGCCGCGGGCATGGTCTTCGCGCTTTCCCTGATATTGGTGATGACCGGCTTGTCGCAGCCCGTTGAAGCGGCTGTCACCGGGTGTGCGGCGGGCGGTTCATCGTTCTCTGCCCAACAGGTGGCCGAGGGCAGTGCGGCGGTGCGTATGGGCTGTGCGAAGGACGCGGGAGCCCTTCGGCCGTTGGCTGCGAACGACAACGATCTGATGATTGCCGTCGACTTCAATCCCCTGGGTGGTTCCGAGTACATCCGGCCGTTGCTCCAGAAAATAGTGGACTCGACCAGAGCAGACCAGCAGTCAGGGCTCCTTCTGAGCGAGTCGATCGATCGGCAGCACACGAAGAACGGCATTGGCTACTACCAGTCGCCGGCGAGCGGCGAATTCGACGGCAGCATTTCCGTTCAGGGTGACAGCCTCATATTCGTGATACCGGTGGCGGACATCGGCACGGCCGGCTTCTGGGACGGACTCTGGAAGAAACTCGTCGCCGGCACCGCCGGTTTCGCCGCCAGTGTCGTCTCAGGCGGCGCGTGCCTGTATGTGGTGAGGGCTGCTACTGGCGCGCTGATCGTGTGCGGAGCCGTTGCCGGCGCGGTCGGCGGGGGCGTCAGTGAGCTCGTGGGCGCCGTACTGGACGGCAAGTCGTTGGACGATGCGGAGGTCTGGGGCCAGGCCCTGGGTACCGCGATCACCGGCGCGGTGAGCGGGGCGTCCCTTGGAGTGCTCATGGAGTTCGTCTCCTCAGGCACTACCGCGATGGTGCTGGGTATCCGAACGTCACTGTGGAACTTCTCGTCGAAACTGTTCGGCAACCCTCTGCAGCGCGTAGGGGAACTCTTCGACGAGTACGTCGCCCGCATCATCCGTGAAACCATCGAGCGACTGGTGCACGGGATCCGGGGCTCGGGCGTCTGCCGCGAACGGAACGCTGATCCGAACCAGCAGGACTGGGCGGCGTTGGGTTCGCTCACCGATCGCCTCCGTGCGCTTCTGGATCGACTTGAGGGCGGCTCGGAGAACCCCGGTACGGGCGAGCCGGACAATCCGGGTACTGGTCAGCCCGACCACCCGGGAACCGGTGGTGGACCGGAGAACCCCGGTGTCACCGAGGCTTCCGGGCTGCGATTTCCGGACCTGGACGGTGATGGTGACGCCGACCGCGCTCTTGTCATGCCGGACGGCAAGGCCGACTTGGCCCAGAACGATGGATGTGACGCGGCCGGCGCACGTTTGTGGAAGTCGGACGAGCGGCTCGGACCGGTCCCGCCCACGGGCATCGATGCCGGGAACCAGCTCTTCGGTGATCTCGACGGCGATGACCGTGATGACTACATCGCGATACTCGACGCCGAGCATTCCCCCAGCAGGACAGCAACCGCTCAGGTGTGGCGGAACACATCCGACACGGACCGGATCCAATGGGAGCAGCCGAGAGCCATGGCCGCCGAGATGGCCGCCCCGGCCACCGGTCGCGCCTTCGTGGACCTCGACGGTGACGGTGACGACGACTACGTGACGATGGACGAGCGCAACACCGTCACCGCATGGGAGAACACGGCACGCGGATTTCCCTCGCCCGCCGACTGGAGCCGGATACCGGGCTTCGGGCATCCGGGCGAGGGCCAGGAGACGAAGGCCCTCTTCCTGGCGGATGTGACCGCCGACGGCCGAACCGATCTCTTGCTGCTCGACCGTGTGACGGGCGGGCTGACCGCCTGGGCGAATACCGGAGGCCCCTGGACACGGACGTCCGGTTGGGAGGCCCTGGGCACCATCAGCTCCGGCGACCCGCTGGCCGGTCACGACCCGGGCGCCGTGTCCTTCGGGGACCTGGACGGCGACCGTGTCGCGGATCTGCTGCTCTTCGACAGGACAGAGAGAAGAACCTCGGCCTGGCTGCTGCCCCACTACGGCTCCGGTTCCCAGGAAGATCCCGGACAGCCGCCCCACCCGGGCAACCCCCTGGAACTTCCTCCGGGAACGCTGCCCGCCTACAGCGGCGGACGGCCGCAGCCACAGGTGGACGGCAGGCTCCTGCAGAACAGCAACTTCACCGGAACGGACAAGCCGTGGTGGGTCAACGCAGGCATGACGCCGAGGCTGAAGGACGGTGTGTACTGCGTCACCGCTCCCGCCTCGACGAACCCCTGGGACGTCCTGGTCGGCCACAACAGCATCTATCTGCCCGGCGGGCGCTCGTACACGTTGCGGTTCCGCGCCCGCACGAGCGGCGCCGCGAACCCGCTGGTGCAGATAGCCCCGTTCTACAACCCGACCAACGTCACCTATCTGTCCAAGGGATTCACGACCAGCGGCACCTGGAAGCAGTACGAGTACACGTTCACGACGAACTACAGCGATCCGTACGTGCTCTCACAACTGCAGTTCCGGCTGGGCAGGTCCGCCGCCCCGTACGAGTTCTGCATGGACGACGTGACGCTCAACGGTGACGAATACGTCCCCAGGGCGGACGCGGGGCCCGCCGTGAAGGCCAACCAGTTCGGCTATCTCCCGAACGGTCCGAAGCGCGCGACGGTGCTGACCACCGCCACCGGCCCCGTGGACTGGGAGCTGCGGCGGGTGGGCGGCGGCACTGTCGCGACAGGCAGGACAACACCTGCGGGTTTCGACGGTTCCGCAGGCTCCCCGGTCCACACCGTCGACTTCAGCCAGGTCTCGGCCACCGGCCGGTTCCACCTCGTGGTCGGCGGAGAAGCGAGCCACCCCTTCGACATCAGAGCGGACCTGTACGCGTCGCTCCGGACCGATTCGATGCGGTTCTTCTACACGAATCGCAGCGGCACCGCGATCGACGGGGGTGTCGCCGGAGCCGCCTACGCCCGTCCGGCCGGACATGTCGCGTCCTCGCCCGACGGAGGCGACTCGAAGGTGCCCTGCCAGGCCCCGAAACCGTACGTCGGCAACTGGACCTGCGACTACACGCTGGACGTGACCGGCGGTTGGTATGACGCGGGCGACCACGGGAAGTACGTCGTCAACGGCGGGATCGCCACCCACCAGCTGCTGTCGGAGTGGGAGCGGGCGGTCGAGCAAGGTTCACAGGCGCAGCTCGGTGACTCGACTCTGGCGGTACCCGAGCGGGGCAACGGAGTTCCGGACATCCTCGACGAGGCCCGCTGGAACCTCGAATTCATGCTCAAGATGCAAGTGCCCGCGGGCAAGCCACAGTCCGGCATGGTCCATCACAAGGTGCACGACGAGTCCTGGACGGGGCCGCCCATGCTCCCGCACCAGGACAAGAAGAAGCGCGAGCTGCACCGGCCATCGACCGCCGCGACACTCGACCTCGCCGCCGTGGCCGCGCAAGGCGCGCGCCTCTACGCCCCCTACGACCCGGCCTTCGCCGGCCGGCTGCGTGCCGCCGCCGAACGCGCCTACACCGCGGCCCGGGCGAATCCCACCCTGTATGCCCCCGCGGACGACCGCATCGGCGGCGGACCGTACAGCGACACCGATGTGTCGGACGAGTTCTACTGGGCGGCAGCAGAGCTGTACCTGACGACGAAGAACGGCGGCTATCTCACCGACGTCCGCTCCAGCAGGTTTCACGCCGCCGGACAGGCCTTCAGCCAGAACGGGTTCTACTGGGGCTCAGTGGCCGCCCTCGGCCAGCTCGACCTCGCACGTCTCGGCGACGGCCTGACCGAACTCCCGCAGATCCGCAACTGGTTGAAGGTGGCCGCAGACACACTCATCTCCTTCCAGCGCGCCGAACGGTTCGGCCAGACCTACACCCCGTCAACCGGGAAGTACGACTGGGGCTCGAACGCGTCGATGCTGAACAACCAGGTCGTCCTGGCCACCGCGTACGACATCACGGGCGACCGGAAATACGCTGACGCCGTCTTCGAAGGTCTCGACTACCTGCTTGGCCGCAACGCCCTCGGCCAGTCGTACATCACCAGCTACGGAACCAACGACGCGAAGAACCAGCACAGCCGCTGGTACGCCAAGTCCTTCGACGCCACGCTGCCCAACCCCCCGGCCGGAACCATCGCCGGAGGCCCCAACTCCAGCCTCCAGGACCCACTTGCGGCCACATGGCTGCACGGCTGCGCACCTCAACTCTGCTATGTCGACAACCTGGAGGCATGGTCGCTCAACGAGATCACCATCAACTGGAACTCCGCACTCGCCTGGGTCAGCGCCTTCGCAGCGGATGTGGCCGGCCGTCGGTAGAATTTGGGTTTTCGAGGTGCCGCGGCCCCAGGCGCCGCCCCGCCCGGGCAGGTGTCCTTGCCCGGGCGGGGCGGCGTGTGCGCCAGGGGCCGCGAACCGTCAGTTGAAGACGGTGTCGGCCGGGAGGCCGGACTGGCTCAGTACGTCGGCCCGGTTGTAGTAGTCGTCGTTCGTCACGATCTTGTCGCCGCGCATTTTGAGGATGGCGACGGCGGGTACGGAGAACGGCTTCGGCGCGCCCTTCAGGTGCCCGCTGAACGTCCAGCTGATCGCCACCTGGCCGTCGTCGCCGAACGAGCTCCTGACCTTCACCTCGGCGTCCCCGACGAACTGCTTGGTGATGGTCGCCCACTGGGCGATCCCGTCACGGCCCTTGAAGGACTGGTTGAGAGCGTGGTCGCTGTAGCGGCCGTCGCCGGTGAACAGAGCGGCCAGGCGCTTCGGGTCCTCACTCATCCACGCGGCCTCCCACGCCTTGGCGATCGTCGGCCGCCCGTGCCGACCAGACCTCTCACCCGACGCGGAGAACGACTTGGCGTCCGACTCGGGCGAGCCGGAGTCCTGGGAGCCGTAGGCGACAGCGCCGAAAATTCCGGCGGCGCCGACCATCGCGACGGCGACGGCGAGGGTGAGGGAGCGACGGACGATCTTCATTGTTTCTCCAGGAAGAGTATGGGTCGATATGCGAGGTCGTCAGGTGACGACGGTGCGGGAAGGTTCAGGGGGCGGCTCGTGACCCTGTGAACTCGGGCCCGGGAGCGGGCCCGGACTCGCTGAGTCCGTAGCGGCCGTGGAAGCCGCGCAGGAAACCGGGTGCGTACCAGGCCGAGCGGCCGAGCAGACGCATCGCGGCGGGCACGAGCACACCGCGTACGGCGACGGCGTCGATGAGGATCGCCAGTCCGCTGCCGAGACCGAACATCTGCATGAAGGTGAGCTGGGCGGTGCCGAAAGCGAAGAAGCTCACCGCGAGCAGCGCGGCGGCGGCCGTGACGATGCCTCCGGTGCGGCCGAGGCCTTCGACGACGGCCGTCTCGTTGTCCTCGCCCAGATCGTGGAGTTCCTTGATCCGGCTGGTGACGAACACCTCGTAGTCCATCGAGAGCCCGAAGGCGATGACGAACAGGAGCACCGTCATCGACGCGTCCATCGGCTGCGGGGTGACACCGAGCAAGGAGGCGAGGTTGCCGTCCTGGAAGATCCAGGTCATGACGCCGAGAGCCGCTCCCAGACTGATCACGTTGAGGAACAGCGCGCGCACCGGCTGCACGACGCTGCCGGTGAACAGGAAGAGCAGCAGGAAGGTGGTGACGGCGACCAGGGCCAGGGCGAGCGGGATCCGCCCGCTGATGGACGCCTTGGAGTCGAGCAGTTGGGCGTCGGCGCCGCCCACCAGGGCCTCGGCGCCGGCGGGCGGGGCGAGTGCTCGTACCTGCTCGACCAGGTCCAGGGCCGCGTCCGACTTCGGCTCCAGGCCGCTGATCAGGGTGATTCGCTGCGCATCGGGCCGGCCGAGGGCGGGGTTGCCGGGGCCGGTGCGGTCGGGCCTGCCGCCGGTGTAGGTTCCCGTGCCGGTCTCGGCGCGGATGACGCCCGGCAGTCCGGAGAGTTCGGCCGCGTACGAGGACAGCGGGGCCTGGGGCACCGCCGCGTCGAGGACGACATGGATCGCGGCGGCGTCGTTGCCGTCGAACTTCTCCCGCAGGACGGACGAGACCTGGCGGCTGCCCGCGTCCTCGGGCAGTACGCGTTCGTCCGGTGTGCCGAGTGTGAGGCCCAGTAGCGGGCTTGCCGCCAGCAGCAGCACGGCGAGCACCGGCAGCGCGGTGACCGCAGGGCGTCGCATCGCGGTGCGGGCCAGCCGTCCCCACAGGGGCGTACGGGTGGTGGCTGCCTTCTCGGCCCACGGCAGCCGCCCGTTGTTGACACGGTGTCCGAGGACGACGAAGAGCGCGGGCATCACGAACAGGGTGCTGACGGCCGCGATGACGACGACCCCGACCCCGGCATAGCCGAAGGAGCGCAGGAAGTACTGGGGGAACACGAGGAGCGCCGCGAGGGCGACGGCCACCGTCGCGGCGGAGAACGCCACTGTGCGGCCCGCGGTGCGCACCGTGTGCCGGACGGCGTCATCCACACTCGCTCCCGTGGCGAGCTGTTCGCGGAACCGGCTGATCATCAGCAGGGCGTAGTCGATGCCCAGTCCGAGGCCGAGCGCCGTGGTCAGGTTGGTCGCCGAGTTGGAGACGTCGGTGACACCGCCGATGAGGGCGAGTTCGGCGAACGTGCCCGCGATGGCGACCGTCGCGATGGCCAGTGGCAGGAGGGCCGCGACCACGCCGCCGAAGACGAGGAGCAGCAGGACGAGCGTCAGCGGTACGGCGATGGCCTCGGCCAGGAGGAGATCCTTGGGTACCTGGGTGGACAGGTCGGCCGTGACGGCGGTGCCGCCGCCGGCCCGGATGCTGAGCCCGCCCTTGTACGAGCCTCTGTACGCGTCGATGACGCTCTTGGCGTTCTTCTCCAACTCGGCGGTGTCGCCCTTCACATGGGCCAGCACCATGGCCTCGCGGCCGTCCTCGGACCGGAGGGCGGGGCTGTCCGTCTCCCAGTACGAGACCACGTTCTCGAGGGCCGGCTCCCGCTTGAGTTCGGCCGCCAGGGCCCGTCCGCCACGGTCGGCGGCCGGGGAGTCGACGTCGCCTTCGGCGGCGCGGACCAGCAGGATCAGGTTCGTCTGCCCGCCGAACCGCTCCTCGATGAGCTTCGCCGCCCGGCTGGACTGGGAAGCCGGGTCGTCGTAACCGCCGCCTTTCAGCACTCCGAACGCGCCGGAGCCGACGGCGCCCATGAGGGCCACGGCGACCACGGCGACGACAAGTACGAGCCGGGACCGGCGGATCGCCAGCTCGGCCATGCGTTCAAACACGCGCACGCTCTCCTTACGGGTTGTTCACGTTCGGGGCTGACGTGGAGCATCAAGGGCTCTTGTCGCCGCCGCAGTTGACGCTAACCAGGTGCAAGAAGATTTGGGAGTGTTAGATTTTCTTCACATGCCGACGGATGAGGTGACCGAGGGATACGGGTGTCGTACGGTCGCCGTATGCGCGCCGACGACCACACAACGGCCCTGCCGCCTTCGCCCACCCTGCGCGAGCGGCGACGGGCCGCCGCGACCCGAGAGATCGTGGACGCCGCCGAGTCCCACATCGCCGAGCACGGGTCGGCGGCCCTGTCCCTGCGTGCGGTCGCCCGGAGCCTGGGCATGACGGTGCAGGCGCTCTACCACTACTTCCTGAGCCGTGACGCGCTCGTCACGGCCGTCATCGCCCGGGCGTACGACCGTCTGGCGGACGCCGTACAGAACGCCGTCGACACCCTCCCGGCCGACTCGGACACTCCGCGCATGGTGGCGGCGGCGGAGGGTTACCGCGCCTGGGCCATCGCCCACCCCGAGCTGTTCCAGCTCCTCTACGGAACCCCGCTACGGAACTACGCCGCTCCCGAGGGCGGCCCGACCACCCTGGCGATGCGGCGACTCGGAGATGTCTTCACCCGTGAACTCTTCGTGGGGTTCACCCCGTCCCAGCTGGCGGCCGCCGATGTCCCGGGCCTCTCCCCAGCCCTGCGGGCCCATTTGGACGGCCTTGCCCCGGACACGGTCGGCGGCCTCCCGGCCGCCGCGACGGCGCTGTTGCTGAGCGCATGGGGACACCTGCACGGCCTGGTGGTCCTGGAGGTGTTCGGGCATCTGCCGTTCATGGGAGACCATCAGGCGGAGGTGTTCCGTCTGTCCATGCGGAACCTGCTGGTGGACATCCGCGCCCGCGTCCCGAGGACGGCCCCGTAGACCGTGCCGTGAACGGTCCTGTGGACAGCCGTGCGAACGACGGCCGGGGGACGTTGCCGGGCTGCCGCCGAACGCCGGGGCGGTCTTTGGCAGAGGTGTCCTGCCCGGCCGCGCGTGGGGCCGGGCCGGGTGGCCGGGGGCCGGGGGTCAGTCCGTCAGGTTCGCGGCGAAGTAGGGGCGGGTGCCCAGGCCCAGGGATTGGGCGGTGAGGAGGGTGGAGCCGGTGCCCGTGGGGCCGGACGTCGTGCCTGGGAAGAGGTGGAGGCGGGCCTTCTCGTCGGACGTGGCGATCGGTTCGGCGCGTCCGTCGTGGGTGAAGTCGCGCAGCAGGACCGATGATCCCGGCCAGGAGTCGTTCGGCTCGGCGGGATCGCCCTCGACGCCGGGTGTGCCGACGTCGTACTGGCGGGAGTTCTTGCCGGTGAGGCCGCTCTTGCCGCCGCGCAGGAGGGTGACCGCGCCGGCCCGGAAGAGATTCTCGCCGACCACCTGGCGGGGGACGCCGACCGCGAGGTCCGTGCAGCCGTCGCCGTTGGTGTCCGCGGCCGACACGTCGTACCCGAAGTAGTCGGTCGTTTCGGGTGTGCCCGGGACACCGGTGGTGGCCTGGCTGATCGAGGTGGCCGTGGTGCCGGGGCCGGCCGAGGTGCCAACGGTCGGGGCGGACCCCGGGAACGGGTGTCGCGATCAGGAGACCCTCGGAAAATGGCAAAGGTTGTAGGGGGCTCGGTGAACCTCTCGGGTTCCCGGGACGGACGAACGACGGGCCGTGCCGGAGCCGCTGTTGATCGGATCCGCTGTTGGCGAGGGGCGGGAGACCGGGGCCGCCTTCTGTACGGGCTGCTCCTGGCGGCAGTTGATCAACGGTTTCCGGTTTCCGGTTCCGGTTCTGATTCCGGTTCCGGTTCTGATTACAGGGCGCGTGCCCCCTCGGGCGACAGCAGTGCGGCGATGTCGGGGCAGCCGCTGCACCGTGCCGGGCGCGGCGGCGGGCCTCATGCCGGTTCGCCATCCGGTGGGTTGTCTCCGGCCTCACTTCGCCGGTCCCGTGTCAGGCGGCGTACGCGTGCCTCGCCCGTGCCTGTGACGGGGAGGCGTAACTCGTCCGGCCGGTGGTGTTCCCGGGCCTCCCCGGAGTGGTGCGGGCGGGGTGCGTCCGGCGGCAGGGCCTGGGCCTGGGTCGGCGGCGGGACTGGGGGCGTGGGCG
>NZ_MAUD01000120.1 GCF_001700515.1 Streptomyces lushanensis | reverse complement strand
CCGGTGGGGAGGGCGGAGGAGGGGCGGGGAGTGTCCCGCGTCAGGAAGGTTTCCCTGGTCACGTCACAGCGGATCCGCTCCTTCACTCGTAGGGGTGAGGCGCCGCCCGCTGCTCCCGGCAAGCCGCACGGCCGGCCCGGCAGAGCGCCGTACGACCGATCCGTACGACCGGGCCCGTACGGGGTGGTCCGTCCGGCCGGTCCGGGAGGCCGGCTCCCGGGGCCGTCAGCCGTAGGTGTCGCCCGGTCCCTTGCTTCCCGGCGCGCGCAGCCGGCCGTACCGCTGCGGCGGGCCACCGGGCCCCAGCACCTTGATCGTCCGTACGGTGCCATGGCCCAGATCCTCGTTCAGCCGGGCCACCAGCCGGGGCGCCAGCAGCCGCAACTGCGTCGCCCAGGCCGTCGAATCGCACTGGACCGTCAGGACCCGCTCGTCCTTGCCGTCGTCGTAACGCTGCGGCACACAGTGCTTCGCCACGTCCTCGCCGACGATCTGCGGCCAGCGGCCCATCACCCCGCCCACGGCGGCCGGCGTCTCCCAGCCCCGCTCCGTGATCAGCCGGTTGATCGCCGCGCCGAGCGGCAGGGGATCACGGCCGTCGGCCCCGGACCCCGACCGCAGCCCGCCGCCCCATCTGGCCTGCTTCTTCTGCTGTACGGCGGCACCACGCGCCCGTGCCTGCTCCTTGGCCGCGCGCAGCGCGACCCGCGCCAGATCCACACCGGAGGACCCGGCAACCGGCGGCGGCACCGCGCCGGACGGCCCGGTGGGCAGCTGCGCGGGCGGCTCCGAGCCTCCGAAGCCGGTCATACGCGCTCCACCGCGCCCTCGGCCACCATGAAGCGGGCGCCCGCCAGCACTCCGGGGACGTCGTCGTCCACCGCCGCGGTCACCAGCACCTGCTCACCCGGAACCACCAGTTCCGCGAGCCGCTCCCGCCGTCGGGCGTCCAGCTCGGCGAACACGTCGTCCAGCACCAGCACCGGCTCATTGCCCTCGGCGCGCAGCAGATCGTACGAGGCCAGCCGCAGCGCCAGCGCGTACGACCAGGACTCGCCGTGGCTGGCGTACCCCTTCGCGGGCATACGGCCCAGATTCAGCACCAGGTCGTCGCGGTGCGGACCGACCAGCGTCACACCGCGCTCGATCTCCTGCTTGCGCACACCGGCCAGAGCGGCCAGAAGCTGCGCGTACAGCTCGTCGCGTGTGTGCGCGGACGCGGCGCTGTACATGTCCACGCCCGTGCCCACACCAGGGACCGGATCCGCGCCGGAGACCGCGAGACCGGCCGCGGCGTCGTCGAGCGCGACGGCGTCCAGGGCGGAGGAACGGTACTCCAGCGCCACCGGTCCGCCACCGGGCGCCAGTTGCTCGTACGCCTTGTCCGTGAGCGGCTGAAGGGTCGCGATCAGATCGACCCGCTGCGCCAGCAACTCCGCACCCGCGCGCGCCAGATGCTGGTCCCACACGTCCAGCGTGGACAGATCCATGCCACGCCCACCGTGCCGCCGGGCCATCGCCGCGGATTTCAGCAGGGTGTTGCGCTGTCTGAGCACCCGGTCGTAGTCGGAGCGCACGCCCGCCATCCGGGGTGAGCGGGCGGTGATCAGTTCGTCGAGGAACCGGCGGCGCTCGCCCGGGTCGCCCTTGACCAGCGCCAGATCCTCCGGCGCGAACAGCACGGACCGTACTATCCCCAGCACATCACGCGGTCTGACCTGCGAGGACCGATTGATACGGGCGCGGTTGGCGCGACCGGGATTCAGTTCGAGCTCGATCAGCTGCGAACGCTCACCCTGGGTGACCGAGGCCCTGATCACCGCGCGGTCCGCACCCATCCGTACCAGCGGCGCGTCGGACGACACCCGGTGGCTGCCGAGGCTGGCCAGATACCCGACGGCCTCGACCAGATTGGTCTTTCCCTGGCCGTTCGCCCCGACGAAAGAGGTCACGCCCGGATCGAGCGGCACCTCGACCCGGGCGTAGGAACGGAAGTCGGCCAGTGACAGATGCGTGACGTGCATGGGTGTGCGTCGGCCTCCCCCGGCTCGGTGCTCTGTTCTCCACTGCGGCTGCTTCGTCTCCGCCGCTCTTTCGCTGTCTCGTCGGCCTCCGCCGCTTCAGCGGCGCCGGCGGCTTCGGCCGCTGATCGCCGAAGCGTTCACTTCTTCGGTTCGCTCGACTCGACCGCGTGGCCGCCGAACTGGTTGCGCAGCGCCGCGACCATCTTCATCTGCGGCGAATCGTCCTGCCGGGAGGCGAAGCGCGCGAACAGCGACGCGGTGATCGCGGGCAGCGGCACCGCGTGGTTGATCGCCGCCTCGACCGTCCACCGGCCCTCGCCGGAGTCCTCCGCGAAGCCCCGCAGCCGGTCCAGGTGCTCGTCCTCGTCCAGGGCGTTGACCGCCAGGTCCAGCAGCCAGGAGCGGATGACCGTGCCCTCCTGCCAGGAGCGGAAGACCTCCCGGACATCGGTGACCGAGTCGACCTTCTCCAGCAGCTCCCAGCCCTCGGCATAGGCCTGCATCATGGCGTACTCGATGCCGTTGTGGACCATCTTGGCGAAGTGGCCCGCACCGACCTTGCCCGCGTGTACGGAGCCGAAGTCGCCCTCGGGCTTGAGCGCGTCGAGGATCGGCCGCACCTGCGCCACATGCTCCGGGGTACCGCCGTACATCAGCGCGTAGCCGTTCTCCAGGCCCCAGACACCGCCGGAGACCCCGCAGTCGACAAAGCCGATGCCCTTGATGCCGAGCTCCACGGCGTGCTTCTCGTCGTCCGTCCAGCGGGAATTGCCGCCGTCGACCACGACATCGCCGGGGGACAGCAGCGCGGCCAGCTCGTCTATGGTCGCCTGGGTCGGCGCACCCGCCGGGACCATCACCCAGATGGCCCGAGGTCCCTTGAGCTTGCTCACCAGCTCCTGAAGGCTGTGCACATCGGCAAGGTCCGGATTGCGGTCGTACCCGATGACGGTGTGGCCCGCGCGGCGGATGCGCTCGCGCATGTTGCCGCCCATCTTGCCGAGACCGATGAGACCGAGCTCCATCAGGGATTCCTTAAGCGTTGAGGCGATTGCGTACCCGGATCCGAGCCTACGCCCGGACCCGGCCACTCACCTGTGGGGTCAGCCGCTCAGGCGTACCGGCATGATCAGGTACTTGTACGCCTCGTTCGCCTCGGCGTCGACCGCCGGCCGGCCGCTGAGCAGCGCCGGCTTGGTGGAGGTGGTGAACGCGAGCTGCGCCACCGGCGAGTCGATCGCGCTCAGACCGTCCAGCAGGAAGGTCGGGTTGAAGGCGATGGAGATGTCGTCGCCCTCCAGCTGCGCGTCGACGCGCTCCACAGCCTGTGCGTCGTCGCTGGAACCGGCCTCCAGGATCAGCACGCCCTGCTCGAAGCTGAGCCGCACCGGGGTGTTCCGCTCGGCGACCAGGGCCACGCGCTTGACGGCCTCGACGAACGGGGCGGTCTCGATCACCGCGACCGAGTTGAACTCGGTGGGGAACAGCGTGCGGTACTTCGGCAGGTCGCCTTCGAGCAGCCGGGTGGTGGTGCGCCGTCCGGCGCCCTCGAAGCCGATCAGCCCCTCACCGGCACCGGACCCGGAGAGCGCCAGGGTGACGGTGTCGCCGTTGGTGAGCGCCTTGGCGGTGTCCAGCAGCGTCTTGGCGGGCACGAGGGCGACCGCGGAGATCTCCGGGGACTCCGGCTTCCAGAGGAACTCACGGACCGCGAAGCGGTAGCGGTCGGTCGAGGCCAGGGTGACCGTGTCGCCCTCGATCTCGATCCGTACGCCGGTGAGCACCGGCAGCGTGTCGTCGCGCCCGGCGGCGATGGCGACCTGGGCGGCGGCCGAGGCGAAGACCTCACCGGGGACGGTGCCGGTGGCCGTCGGCATCTGCGGCAGCGCCGGGTACTCGTCCACAGGGAGTGTGTGGAGCGTGAAGCGGGAGGAGCCGCAGACGACCGTCGCCCGGACACCGTCCGTGGAGATCTCCACCGGGCGGTTGGGCAGGGCGCGGCAGATGTCGGCGAGGAGCCGGCCGGAGACGAGGACGGTGCCGTCCTCCTCGACCTCGGCGTCCACCGAGACCCGTGCCGAGACCTCGTAGTCGAAGCTGGAGAAGCTCAGAGCGCCGTCCTCGGCCCTCAGCAGAAGGCCCGCAAGTACGGGCGCCGGCGGACGGGCCGGGAGGCTGCGGGCCACCCAGGCCACCGCCTCCGCGAGTACATCGCGCTCCACCCGGATCTTCACCGGAACCGCCTCCTGCTGTTGCTGGCTCGCCCTGCTGGCCTTCGTCGTCGGCTGTGATGCCGGGGACCAGTCTGACGTACGGCGCCGACAGTCGGTGCGGCTGCGGGTCAAGTCGGTGCGAGCGGCGGCGGAGGCTCGGAGGCCGAGTTGTGCACAGGGCCCACTTCCAAGCGGATTCCCAGCTAACTCTGAGTGGGAGTAGTAGTAGGGCCTGTGGAAACCGTGGATAACGTCGTTTCCGCAGGTCAGACCCGCTTTTTTGTCCACCGGTCCTGTGGGCGCCGCCCGTGGACAACTCGGTGGTTCTGTGGACACGCGAAAGTTCTGCACAACCGATGCACAGGCCACAGGGAGTTCTCCCCAGAGCTGTCCCCAGCTTTACCCAGGTTCCCCACAGCCCAATCCGCCTTCTTGGTGTGACGCCTTTCACTCGATTCAGCGATCCTGGGTGTTTCGTTGCCGAACAGTGGACAGGGATGTGGACAGCCTGTGGGCAACGCGGGTCCGCCTGTGGGTCGCCGGTGGACAACCGAGACGCCGCCCTGTGGAAGATTTTTTCGTCCACAGTCTGTGGAGGGGCGTCAGCCACAATTCCACAGGGGCCTGACCTGGCCCGATGGATCTCCGGCCGGTGAGCCTGTGGACACAGTCTGAACAACTTCCCGGTCCCCAGGCTGTGGACGGAAGATCGCTCCCGAATCTGTGGAGAAGGCCCTCGGCCGGGCGCTGATTCGAACAGCTCAGGAGCGGGACCGACGCGCCGGCGACGTCGTCGAGAGGTCCGGGCGGGGTTTCGCGGCAGGAAAAAGGGCGCCCGGGACCGTCTCGGACGGTGTCCCGGGCGCCCTTCGCCCACAGATGGCGCGTCGGCCGAGCCGGCCGTGTCAGCCGCGGCCGGCCGTGCTGGGCGTGACGAGTGCGTCGGCCGTGCTGGGCGTGACGGCTGCGCCGGCCGTGTCAGCCGTTCTTGATGCGGTTCGTGAGTTCGGTGACCTGGTTGTAGATGGAGCGCCGCTCGGCCATCAGCGCCCGGATCTTCCGGTCCGCGTGCATCACGGTCGTATGGTCACGGCCGCCGAACTGCGCACCGATCTTGGGCAGCGAGAGATCGGTCAGCTCCCGGCAGAGATACATCGCGATCTGGCGGGCCGTCACCAGCACCCGGCTCCGCGAGGAACCGCAGAGATCCTCCACCGTCAGACCGAAGTAGTCGGCGGTCGCCGCCATGATGGCGGCGGCGGTGATCTCCGGAGCCGAGTCCTCGCCGCCCGGGATCAGGTCCTTGAGCACGATCTCGGTGAGCCCGAGATCCACCGGCTGCCGGTTGAGCGAGGCGAACGCCGTGACCCGGATGAGCGCGCCCTCCAGCTCGCGGATGTTGCGTGAGATACGGGAGGCGATGAACTCCAGGACCTCGGGCGGTGCGTTGAGCTGCTCCTGCACCGCCTTCTTGCGGAGGATCGCGATACGCGTCTCCAGCTCCGGCGGCTGCACATCGGTGGTCAGCCCCCACTCGAAGCGGTTGCGCAGCCGGTCCTCAAGGGTGATCAGCTGCTTGGGCGGCCGGTCCGAGGACAGCACGATCTGCTTGTTGGCGTTGTGGAGCGTGTTGAAGGTGTGGAAGAACTCCTCCTGCGTCGACTCCTTGCTCGCCAGGAACTGGATGTCGTCGACCAGGAGGATGTCGACATCGCGGTACCGCTTGCGGAAGGTGTCGCCCTTGCCGTCACGGATCGAGTTGATGAACTCGTTGGTGAACTCCTCCGAGCTGACGTATCTGACGCGGGTGCCCGGGTAGAGGCTGCGGGCGTAGTGCCCGATGGCGTGGAGCAGATGCGTCTTGCCGAGCCCGGACTCCCCGTAGATGAAGAGCGGGTTGTACGCCTTCGCCGGCGCCTCGGCGACGGCGACGGCCGCCGCGTGCGCGAACCGGTTGGACGCGCCGATCACAAAGGTGTCGAAGAGGTACTTGGGGTTGAGCCGGGCGTGCGGCTCGCCGGGGCCCGCCGGGGCGGGCTGGGCGCCGAGCGGTCCCGGAACGCCACCGCGGGGTCCGCCGTGCGGTCCTCCTCCGGGTCCGCCGCCGGGCCCTCCCCCCGGCCCGCCGCCGTGGCGCGGCGACGGCGGCTCCTGGAGGTCGTGACGGTCGTGCCGGTCGGGACGCTGTTCGTACGGCGAGGGGTCGAGGCCCTGCGGCTGCCGGTAGTCGTGCTGCTGCTGCGGGCGGACGGTGGCGTACGGATCGTGCTCCTGGTAGCCGCCGAGCCGGGGCTGCTGCCAGGACAGGTCCTCCTGGGTACGCGGCCAGGCACCGGGTTCGGGGCGCTGCTGCTGGTAGTCCGGGTAGGCCGGGCGTACGGAGGGCATGCCGTCGTCGGACGGGCGGTGCCCGTAGCTGTCGTATGTATCGCTCTGCCGCTGTTCGTCGTGCTGCGGGCCCTGGTAGCGGTGCTGCTGAGGCACGGCGGGAGCCGGCGGTGTGGGCTCGCCCGCCGAGTCGTCGACGGTGATGGCGATGCGGATGGGCCGGCCGCACTCATGGCTCAGGGTCTCGCTGATGAGAGGGGCGAGCCGTCCCTCCAGGACGCGCTTCCCCCACTCGTTGGGGACGGCGAGCAGGGCGGTGTCGGCCACGAGGGCCAGGGGCTGGCAGCGCTCGATCCACTGCTTGTCCTTGGGCTCGACGCCCTGCTGGCCCTCCCTGAGGAGCTGCTCCAGCACTCGTGGCCACACTGCGGCAAGATCGGCAGGTACATCAGCCACAAGGCACGCTCTCTCGCAGGTCCCACGAATGTGTGGTTCTCGGGACGGGATGGGAAGACCGGCAGGAAACGAAGCCGGAGTTCAGCCACGGTAGTCACGGCGACCCACGCGGTTCAAGTTGTTGTCCACAGCCTGTGCACAATGGAGCCCGGCACGGAGCTGGTTTGACCGGATGGCGTAGCCGCGCGTACCGTGACCAGGTCGAGTTGTCGATGGCTGCTGCCGCCTGCCTCCGATGGGCAAAGATCACGATCTGTGGTTGTGAAGCGGTGCACTCGGGCGTAAACGCGAGCTACTCGTGGGCGCACGGTGACAGCCAGGCGATGTCCCGCCATCACACACATCATCTCTGGAGCCCCCGAGTGAGCAAGCGCACCTTCCAGCCGAACAACCGTCGTCGCGCCAAGACCCACGGCTTCCGGCTGCGGATGCGTACCCGTGCCGGCCGCGCGATTCTCGCGTCCCGCCGTGGCAAGGGTCGCGCCCGTCTGTCCGCCTGATCGCCGTCAGGTCATGACGTGCTGCCTACCGAGAATCGGCTGAGGCGGCGCGAGGAGTTCGCGGCCGCGGTTCGCCGAGGACGCCGGGCCGGACGCCCGCTTCTTGTCGTCCATCTACGCAGCGGTGCAATGGACCCGCACGCGCCTGGGGAGAGCGCCTCCCCGACGCGTGCGGGTTTCGTCGTAAGCAAGGCCGTGGGCGGTGCCGTCGTACGTAACCAGGTGAAGCGCAGACTTCGTCATCTGATACGTGAACGACTGCCCGAGCTGCCCCCCGGTAGCCTGGTTGTCGTACGGGCGCTGCCCGGAGCGGGTGACGCCGATCATGCACAACTGGCCCGAGACCTGGATGCCGCTCTCCGGCGGCTGCTGGGAGGGGGCACGCGATGAAATACCCGCTGCTGGCTCTTATCAAGCTGTACCAGTGGACGATCAGCCCGCTGCTGGGGCCCGTCTGCCGGTACTACCCGTCGTGTTCGCACTACGGATATACGGCCATCGACCGGCATGGCGCGGTGAAGGGCACGGCGCTGACCGCTTGGCGCATCCTGCGGTGCAATCCGTGGTCGCCGGGCGGTGTGGACCATGTCCCGCCGCGTAGACGCCCACGGTGGCACGAACTGCTGCGCAATGCGTGGCGCGGCAGTAAGGGCGGGCACTCCGCCGCTGGCGTGCCTTCCGGGGGACCGGCCCCCGAAACTCCCGGTCCAGCCGCAGAGACCTCGTCCAAAGCTCAAGGAGCCTGATTAGTGGACACGATTGCCAGTTTTTTCAGTTTTATCACCACACCTGTTTCATGGGTCATTGTCCAGTTCCACTCGCTGTACGGGACGATCTTCGGCCCCGACACGGGCTGGGCCTGGGGACTGTCCATCGTGTCCCTGGTGGTGCTGATCCGGATCTGTCTGATTCCGCTCTTTGTGAAGCAGATCAAGTCGACCCGGAACATGCAGGTGCTCCAGCCCAAGATGAAGGCGATCCAGGAGCGCTACAAAAACGACAAACAGCGTCAGTCCGAAGAGATGATGAAGCTGTACAAGGAGACGGGCACCAACCCCCTCTCCTCATGTCTTCCCATCCTGGCGCAGTCACCGTTCTTCTTCGCCCTGTACCACGTGCTCTCCAGCATCGCGAGCGGCAAGACGATCGGCGTCATCAACCAGTCGCTGCTGGACAGCGCGCGTCAGGCGCATATCTTCGGCGCCCCGCTGGCCGCCAAGTTCACCGACAGCAGTGACAAGGTCGCGTCCCTGAGCGCTTCGCTGACCGATGTGCGCGTGGTCACCGCGATCATGATCGTTCTGATGTCGGCCTCGCAGTTCTACACCCAGCGCCAGCTGATGACCAAGAACGTCGACCTCACGGTCAAGACGCCGTACATGCAGCAGCAGAAGATGCTCATGTACATCTTCCCGCTGATCTTCGCCGTCACCGGTATCAACTTCCCCGTCGGTGTGCTCGTCTACTGGCTGACCACCAACGTGTGGACCATGGGCCAGCAGATGTATGTGATCAACCAGAACCCGACGCCGGGCAGCAAGGCGCAGGACCAGTACCTTCAGCGGCTGCTCAAGAGCATCACCGCCCACAGCGAGGTCCGCTCCCGTCGTAAGCGCAATATCGTCAAGGCGATCGTGGCCAAGGGGCCCGACCGCAACGACAACGAGCGCAAGTTTGTGACGGGTCTGGCCAAGGTGGGTCTGGCCGCCCAGGCCGACGGCACGGTGATCAAGAGTGAGACCACCTCTGCCGACGCCGAGTCCGGCAGCGCGGCGAGGCGGCAGCAGCCGAAGCGCCAGACCAAGGCGCAGCGGCAGGCCGCCGCCGCTGCCCACCCGGGTACGGAGAAGCCGGCCGAGGACAAGGACTCCGAGGCCGCCGACGACATGGCGAAGACCTCGTTGCAGAAGAAGGACGAGCCGCAGGACACCACGTCCAAGCCGACGGGCAAGCCCGCCGCCGGTTCCGCACGCCAAGCCAAGTCGGGGCAGCGTAAGGGCCAGCAGCGGCCCAAGCACCCGTCCAAGAAGTAAGAAGGAGTCCATCCGTGACGGAAGGCACCATCTCCGCCGCCGAGGGGGGCGACACCCTGACCCGCCTGGAGCAGGAAGGGGAGATCGCGGCCGACTACCTCGAAGGCCTGCTCGACATCGCTGATCTCGACGGCGACATCGACATGGACGTCGAGGCCGACCGGGCCGCGGTCTCGATCATCAGCGACTCGGGCGGCCGGGATCTGCAGAAGCTGGTGGGACGCGACGGTGAAGTGCTGGAGGCGCTTCAGGAGCTGACGCGGCTCGCGGTCCATCGGGAGACCGGGGACCGCAGCCGGCTGATGCTGGACATCGCGGGCTTCCGGGCCAGGAAGCGCACCGAGCTGGCCGAGCTGGGTGCCAAGGCCGCGGACGAGGTGAAGAGCACCGGTGAGCCGGTGAAGCTGAACCCCATGACACCCTTCGAGCGGAAGGTTGTGCATGACGCGGTTGCCGCCGCGGGTCTGCGCAGCGAGTCCGAGGGCGAGGAGCCCCAGCGTTTCGTCGTGGTGCTCCCGGCCTGACCGGTCCACCGCTTTCCGGCCCCGTCTGTTCCGCAGGCGGGGCCGATTTTTGCCAGCCTGATAGTCAGCCACCGCTCGGTGGTTCGGTATGGAAGGACGGTTCCCGTGACGGAAGCAGCAGAGCTTCCCCCTGCACCGGACGCGGCTCGTGCTGTCTTCGGTGAGTTCTTTCCCGAGGCTGTCCGCTACGCGGAGCTGCTGGCGGACGCGGGGGTCAAGCGCGGTCTGATCGGTCCACGCGAGGTACCACGGCTGTGGGAACGCCATCTGCTGAACTGCGCGGTGCTCTCCGAGGTCGTGCCCGAAGACGTCATGGTCTGCGACGTCGGTTCGGGGGCGGGGCTTCCCGGGATCCCGCTGGCGCTCGTACGGCCGGATCTGAAGATCACGCTGCTGGAGCCGCTGCTGCGGCGGACCAACTTTCTCCAGGAGGTGGTCGAGCTGCTGGGCCTGGACCATGTCACGGTGGTGCGTGGCCGTGCCGAGGAGGTCCTCGGCACACTCCAGCCGGTGCATGTGGTGACGGCACGTGCGGTGGCTCCACTGGACCGGCTGGCGGGCTGGGGGGTGCCGCTGCTCCGTCCGTACGGCGAGATGCTGGCGCTCAAGGGCGACACGGCCGAGGAGGAGATCAAGGGGGCCCGTGCGGCGCTGAGCAAGCTCGGTGTCCTGGAAACCTCGGTGCTCCAGGTCGGAGAAGGTATCGTCGATCCGCTGGCCACCGTGGTGCGGGTCGAGGTCGGGGAGAGTCCCGGTGGGGTGAGGTTCGCCACGAAGCGGGCCAAGGCCGCCCGGGCGGGCCGTGCGCGGCGACGCCGCTGAGCGGTACCGGACTACGCTGCTACCGGTGGTGCTCCATACAAGCTGCCCTGCCCATGCGGTGCGGAGTGTCGTGACGATGTAGCCCTGCGGCGCGTGCATCGTGTTTCACGTGAAACGTCGCTCACTGCTACAAGGAATCATCGGCCGTGGCCGCGCGGCTTCCACACCACGCGGCCGAAAGCCCCTCGTAAGGGGCACGGGGTTGTCCACAGATGTGGATTCATCCACAGAACCACGGGCCTCGCTGGTTCACGACCCCGAAAGCATGGCAGGCTCTCTTCATTGCGAGTCTGAAGTCGAGGAGAGTGAATCCTTGCGGTCCGACGCCAACATCGCGGGACCGATGACCGATCCGGTCCCCGGTCCCCGCACCGAGTCGGTGGGGGAGGATGTTTCACGTGAAACGCCACCCCCGATGGACGACACCCCCATTGGTCGCGCTGCCCAGCTGGCAGTCGAGGCACTGGGCCGAGCCGGCGAGGGTCTGCCCCGTCCTGAGCAGACGCGTGTCATGGTCGTTGCCAATCAGAAGGGCGGCGTAGGGAAGACCACCACCACGGTCAACCTTGCCGCCTCGCTCGCGCTCCACGGCGCGCGCGTGCTGGTGATCGACCTCGATCCCCAGGGCAATGCCTCCACGGCGCTCGGTATCGACCATCACGCCGAAGTCCCCTCGATCTATGACGTCCTGGTGGAGAGCAAGCCACTCTCCGAGGTGGTCCAGCCCGTTCCGGACGTCGAAGGCCTCTTCTGTGCCCCCGCCACCATCGATCTCGCCGGTGCGGAGATTGAGCTGGTGTCGCTGGTGGCACGGGAGAGCCGGCTTCAGCGGGCGATCGAGGCCTATGAGCAGCCGTTGGATTACATCCTGATCGACTGCCCACCCTCGCTCGGCCTGCTGACCGTCAATGCGATGGTCGCCGGCGCGGAGGTGCTGATTCCCATCCAGTGCGAGTACTACGCGCTGGAAGGGCTGGGTCAGCTCCTGCGGAATGTCGACCTGGTGCGGGGGCATCTCAATCCCTCGCTGCATGTGTCGACGATCCTTCTCACCATGTACGACGGCCGGACTCGGCTCGCCTCGCAGGTGGCGGAAGAGGTGCGGAGTCACTTCGGTAACGAGGTGCTGCGGACGAGCATCCCTCGTTCCGTGCGTATCTCGGAGGCGCCGAGTTATGGCCAGACGGTGCTGACGTACGATCCAGGATCCAGTGGATCCTTGTCCTATCTCGAAGCCGCCCGCGAAATCGCACTCAGGGGGGTCGGGGTGCACTATGACGCCCAGCAGGCCCATGTGGGCAGCCAGAACAGTCAGCAGAGTATGTCGGAGGGGATCCAGTGAGCGAGCGACGTAGAGGATTGGGGCGTGGGCTCAATGCGCTGATTCCTGCCGCTCCGCAGGAGAAGCAGGTACCCGCTCCAGGAGTGGCCCCGGCGGCTCCCGGAGCGGCTCCGGTGCTGACCGCGCACCGCGGTGTGGCCGCTGCGAAGGCGACCTCGCTGCCACAGGCGGCCATGGCGCCGGACGACGAGACGGTTTCACCCGAGTCCGAGACGGTGCCCGAGTCGACGGGGACCGATGTGGCGCACTTCGCCGAAGTGCTGATCGGCTCCATCACACCGAATCCCCGTCAGCCACGTGAGGTGTTCGACGAGGACGCCCTGGCCGAGCTGGTCACCTCCATCAATGAGGTGGGGCTCCTCCAGCCCGTGGTCGTACGGCAGGTGGGCCCGGAGCGCTATGAGCTCATCATGGGCGAGCGGCGCTGGCGGGCCTGCCGGAAGGCGGGGCTGGAGCGTATTCCGGCGATCGTCCGTGCGACGGACGACGAGAAGCTGTTGCTCGACGCGCTGCTGGAGAATCTGCACCGCGCCCAGCTCAACCCGCTGGAAGAGGCCGCGGCGTACGACCAGTTGCTCAAGGACTTCAACTGCACGCATGACCAGCTCGCCGACCGGATCGGCCGCTCCCGTCCGCAGGTCTCCAACACGCTGCGGCTGCTCCGGCTCTCTCTCCCGGTACAACGCAGGGTTGCCGCCGGAGTGTTGTCGGCCGGTCATGCGCGGGCCCTGCTGTCGGTGGACGACTCCGAGGAGCAGGACCGGCTGGCGCATCGCATCGTGGCTGAAGGGCTCTCGGTGCGTGCGGTGGAGGAGATCGTGACCCTGATGGGGTCGCGTCCGCAGAGCACGCCCAAGGCGAAGGGACCCAGGGCCGGTGCGCGGCTGTCGCCGGCGCTGACCGACCTCGCATCACGTCTCTCCGACCGCTTCGAGACCCGGGTGAAGGTCGACCTGGGTCAGAAGAAGGGAAAGATCGTGGTCGAGTTCGCCTCGATGGACGATCTGGAACGGATTCTCGGCACCCTCGCTCCTGGCGAGGGACGCGTCCTGGACAAGGGACTTTCCGGGGATTCCGCGGAGGACGACGACGAGAGCTGAGATTCTCGCGCTGCCATCGGGCGGGCTGTGTTCCATGCTTACCGGAACACAGCCCGCCCTTTGCTGTCCCTCGGTGTGCCAGATACCTCTGGGTGGATACGATGCGTTCTGGTATGGCGCATCCACCTTGATCACCTCAGAAGGAGAACGAGGGCCATGCGATCGGTGAGCCGCAGTCATCTGGTGTCAGCAGGACTGAGTCTTGGGGTGATCGGCGGCTTTGTCGGTGGCCTGCTTCGGGAACGGGGTGCGCTGGCAGCCGCCCGTGGTGCGGCAGGCGAAGGAAGTGGAGAACAGCCTTCATGGGGCGTCGGCTCGTACCGCTCACGCTGGACAACCTTCCGGATCTTCCCAAACGCTGTCGTGCGTGTGTCTTCTGGGAGCTCGATCCGGTCAGCGGAGAAGCCGCGGTAGGAGCCGGCAGATCCGAGATGGAGAAGGAAGCCTGGATCTCGGCCGTCCTGCTGGAATGGGGATCCTGCGGCCGTGTCGTCTATGTGGACGATCTGCCGGTGGGCTTTGTGCTCTACGCGCCGCCCGCATATGTGCCGCGCTCGATGGCCTTTCCGACGAGTCCCGTCTCTCCGGACGCGGTTCAGCTGATGACCGCCTGGATCAAGCCGGGCTATCAGGGACAGGGGCTCGGCCGGGTGATGGTGCAGACCGTGGCCAAGGATCTGTTGCGGCGGGAGTTCAAGGCGATCGAGGCGTTCGGTGATGCCCGGTGGAAGGAACCGGCCTGTGTACTGCCCGCGGATCATCTGCTGGCGGTGGGCTTCAAGACCGTACGTCCTCATCCACGGCATCCACGGCTGAGGCTGGAGCTACGGACTACGCTCTCCTGGAAAGAGGATGTGGAGCTGGCGCTGGACCGGCTGCTGGGCGCGGTGAAGAAGGAACCCGCGCTTCGACCGCTCTGATCGCTCGCCAGTCCGGGCGGCCTGAGGCACAGGAAAACGGGCCCATTCCCAACCGGGGAATGGGCCCGTTTCACGTGAAACATTGGAGTCGGCCAGCGGCTGCCGTCGACTACTCGCTGATGAAGCTCTCCAGGTCGCGGACGAGCGCGGCCTTGGGCTTCGCACCGACGATGGTCTTGGCGACCTCGCCGTTCTGGTAGACGTTCAGCGTCGGGATGGACATGACGCCGTACTTGGCTGCGGTGGCCGGGTTGTCGTCGATGTTGAGCTTGACGATCTCGATCTTGTCACCGTACTCGGCCGCGATGGCTTCGAGCGACGGGGCGATCTGGCGGCAGGGTCCGCACCAGGCGGCCCAGAAGTCCACCAGTACGGGCTTGTCGCTCTTGAGGACATCCTGCTCGAACGATTCGTCGGTCACATGCTTCAGGTCGCCGGCCACGGCGGCCTCCTTAGGTTTATGAGGTGTGGGGTTGCTACAGAGGTTCAGACGGTGGCGGTCTTCTCCGGCTCGGCGTGCTCGCTGTCGCTCAGCGCAGCGAGGAAGCGCTCGGCGTCGAGAGCCGCGGAGCAGCCGGTGCCCGCGGCGGTGATCGCCTGACGGTAGGTGTGGTCCACGACAT
The DNA here is from genome assembly GCF_001700515.1 of Streptomyces lushanensis. Classification (GTDB taxonomy): domain Bacteria; phylum Actinomycetota; class Actinomycetes; order Streptomycetales; family Streptomycetaceae; genus Streptomyces; species Streptomyces lushanensis. The sequence continues at coordinate 28,846 of NZ_MAUD01000120.1, read as the reverse complement.
CACCGGCACCGAAGACGCCGGACAGGCTGGTCCGTGTCGACGGTGCATCGACGGTGAGGTAGCCCTCGCTGTCCAGATCGAGCTGCCCCTTGAAGAGCTCGGTCCGCGGGTCATGGCCCACCGCGATGAACAGGCCGGTCACCGGGAGAGCCGAGAGCTCACCGGTCTTGGTGTTGCGGAGGGTCAGTCCGGAGAGCTTCTGATCGCCGTGAATCTCCGCGACCTCGCTGTCCCAGGCGAACTTGATCTTCGGGTCGGAGAAAGCGCGGTCCTGCATGGCCTTGGAGGCACGCAGCGTGTTCCGGCGGTGGACGATCGTGACGGACTTGGCGAAGCGCGAAAGGAAGGTGGCTTCCTCCATCGCGGTGTCGCCACCGCCCACCACAGCGATGTCCTGCTCCTTGAAGAAGAAGCCGTCACAGGTGGCGCACCAGGAGACACCGCGACCGGAGAGAGTGTCCTCGTTCGCCAGGCCGAGCTTGCGGTGCTGGGAGCCGGTCGTGACGATCACGGCCTTCGCCCGGTGTACCGTGCCCGCCGTGTCGGTGACCGTCTTGATGTCACCGGCGAGGTCGACGGAGATGACATCGTCCGGGACGAGCTCGGCGCCGAAGCGCTCCGCCTGTGCCCGCATGTTGTCCATCAGGTCCGGACCCATGATGCCGTCGCGGAACCCCGGGAAGTTCTCCACATCGGTGGTGTTCATCAGCGCACCACCAGCGGTGACGGCGCCCTCGAAGACCAGCGGCTTCAGCGATGCACGCGCGGTGTACAGCGCGGCCGTATAGCCGGCGGGCCCGGAGCCGATAATGATCACATTGCGGACGTCGCTCACGGGATTCTTCCTCGTCTCTGCAGACTGCCTACTGGGGCCGGATCAACGACTGTCACCCCATCCAACGGATCCTACGGGTCCCGCATTCCCGAGGATCCCCGCGGCACCGCCGGTGTCGTCAGCGGCGAGGGTAGGCGTGTGTCAGCAGGACTCTCCCTTTGGCCGAGGAACGGTTGTCCACACAGGTGGCATCGACCACATACGCCTGGATCTGACTGCTGTCGGTGGAGTGGGAGAGGACGACGAGATAGGCACGGCTGCCCTGATACATACCCTGCTGGGCGGCGAGTACGGGCTCGGTACGGCCGATTCCCTGCTCGATACAGAGCGGGACCTCGGGCGCGGGCTGGAGCAAAGGCGTATTCGAACCGCTCCGCTCACGCGGAGGGACTTCCTGTTCACCGCCGGGCTCCTTGGCGCCCGGGTCCGCTGCCCAGCCGGAGGCCAGTAGTGCGTCCACACTGTTCTGGAGTCGGTCCTCGGTGAACTCTTCACCGTCGCTCTTGGTGGAGCTGAGCGCCGAGCCGGTCTGAGCGTCGTTGTCGGCGCTGCCGGAATGGAGTGACTGAAGCAGTAGAACACTCACACCCACGGCGGCTGTCCCGAAGACGGCCCCCAGAACGGCGGTACGGCGGCGACGGCGCGCCTGCGCCGTGCGACCGGGACCCGTGGCCGCCCTCGGCCGCCCGGCAGGACGTCCTGCCCGTACGGCCTCGGCCGGTGAGGTGTCCACCGACGACATGTCCGGATGCGCGCTCTCCGTCGATACGGAGGAGGCGTCTGACTCGGCGGGCGGCTCGGAGGGCGGCGATGTTTCACGTGAAACATGGGTGGCCCCGTCGGGTGCGGTCGCGTTCAGTAGCGCCTCTGCCGCCAGTGCCGCATCGATGCGCTCGGCGACATCGGTCGGCATCCGCGACGGTCCGGGCAGGGTGCCGAGGAGTCCCCTGATCTCTTCGAGCGAGTCATGAACATCGGCGCAGAGCGCGCAACCGTCGAGATGGTCCCTTATATCGGCGGCACGGGACGGCGGGAGCAGGCCTTCCGCCAGGTCGGAGATCTCCGAGACATCCGGGTGCTGAGCCATGTCGGTCGTCGATGTCATGCGCGCCCACCTCCGCCCTTCACTCCAGCGGGATCACTTGGTCCTGAATCCCTTGGTGCTGATGCCGGTGGGACGGATGCCCCTGGCGTCCGGTTCCTTCCCCCGCCGAGTTCGCCGCTACCCCCGGTGTCTGCTCGTAGATGAGTGAGCATGGGGAGCAGTCTCGCCCGGCCGCGGGCGCAGCGGCTCTTCACCGTTCCGGTGGGGACACCCAGGATCGTGGCGGCCTCCGCCACCGGGTAGCCCTGCATGTCGACCAGCACCAGGGCCGCCTGCTGGTCGACGGGAAGTTTGGCCAGGGCCGCCAGCAGCTCACGGTGGAGGTCCTGGCGCTCGGCAGGGGCCTCCGCCGATTCGTGAGGCTCCAGGAGCTGCTCCAGCCGCTCGGTGTCGTCGACGGGAGAGGTCCTGCGGGAAGCTGCTTTGCGGGCCCGGTCGAGACAGGCGTTGACGGTGATCCGGTGCAGCCAGGTGGTCACCGCGGACTGACCACGGAAGGTATGAGCCGCCCGGAAGGCGGAGACGAGAGCGTCCTGCACCGCGTCCGCCGCTTCCTCCCGGTCGCCGAGCGTCCGCACGGCGACGGCCCAGAGCCGGTCGCGGTGGCGCCGTACCAGTTCACCGAAGGCATGAGGGTCGCCTGCGACATGAGCGCTCAGCAGGTCGTGGTCACTTGAATCGCCGAGTGCGACGTCGTCCAACGGTGAGCCCCCTCCCCTGGTCCGGTCGGCTCTCCTGGTCCGGTCAGCCGGTGATCTTGATCTCCGAGATACCGCCCCGGAAGAGATAGGCGGATGTGTCGTTGGGCAGTTCGGTGATGTGGATCAATACGTATCGGGTTCGCACGGGCTTGTCGAGCGCGCGTTTGAGGGTCTTTCCGACCGTCTCCAGCTTGGTGAGGCGCTGGGGGAAGTCCGAGAGGCCGGTCGGAGCCGACGCGTCCGGGTCGGCGGCGAGCACTTCCGCCGTGTGTCCGGCGCGGTACATGTCGAGGTCGATGCCGGACACATCCCGCACGCTGCCGAGATCAACGATTATCCCGCTGCCGTCCTTGCGGTTCGGGAGATTGCCGAAGTTGGCGTAGCCCTTGTACTGGAGCGTGATCCACGCGGTGCCGGATTTCCCGTCGACGGCGTTCGGTACGAGTTCCGGCTTTATTCCAGCCCCGCTCGGCATGAATTCGGTCGCGCCGGCGATCCGGAGCGGCTTCACGGGCTTGGCCGGCTTGTCGCCGTCTCCGGTGGTGGTCTCGGTGGGCGGGGCGTCGCCGCCCTTGTTGCCCCCGTCCAGAAGGCGGTCGGCGACCTGCCAGCTTCCGAGGCCCAGGGCGGCAATGAGGAGCGCGGCGACGGTCCATTTGAGGGCCTTGCCGGTACGGCCCTGGAGCGGGGGCGGAGGAGGCGTCACCGGCGGGGCGGGCATCGCTCCGAGGCCCGTCTGCGCGCGCCCGTAGGTGCCCTGCTGGTACGTGGTGCGCTGGTACTCCGGAGGGGCCGTGAAGGTGGGCTCGGGCCGGCGGATACGGGGCATCTCCGCGACCGCGGCGGCCAGCTCGTCCGGGGTGGTGCAGGGCGGTTCCTGACGGGACGCGGTGGCACCGTCATTGATCAGGGCCCGCATGGCGAGCTCCGAGAGACCGCGATGGACTCCCGCGCGCACCTGGTCGGGCGCGATCAGCCCGACGCCCTTGGGCAGGCCCGAGAGACCGTAGGCATCGGTCTCGTACGGCCAGCGCTGGGTGAGCGCGGCATAGAGAAGCGCGCCGATGGCCTCGGTGTCGGTGCGCTGCGGCCGGTCGGCGCGGATTCCGCGGAGCGCGGCGTTCACGGCCAGACCGCGGATCCGGTACTGGCCGGTCGATGTCCGCAGGACCGCTCCCGGAGTCAGCCGCAGATGGGCGAGACCTTCACGGTGGGCCGCCGCCATGGCCTGGGAGACCTGGCTCACCAGCTGGTAGGCGTCGTGGGCCTCCATCGGCCCCGAGGCGAGGAGCGCGGTGAGTTCCACGGCGTCCGGCAGCCACTCGTGGACGACATAGACGAGGTCGTTCTCCTCGACCGCGTCCAGGACCTGGACGAAGCGCGGGTCGCCGAGCAGGGCGGCGGAGCGGGCCGCGGCGAGCACGGAACGGGCCCGTGGATGGTCCGCGGGGAGGAGATGCACGCCGACGGCACGGCGCAGCTTCTCGTCCACGGCACGCCAGCTGCTGAAACCGTCCAGACGGGTGACGCACTCCTCCAGGCGGTACCGTCTGGCGAGTTTGTGGCCGCTGTGCAGCTCGGGCGTCGCGATGCCCGGCACGGCGCTCCGCTGCTCGCCGCCCGTGTCCGGTGCGGACTTCTCCGCCGTGTCCTGGGCTTTCGCCACCCCGTCGGCCGTGGCCTTGTCCGCCTTGGCGGTCAGCGGCTCATCGCCACTGTTGTCGGCCACGTCGACGGCAGCCGTGCTACGTTCCGCCACCGTCGCTCCTGCCTCCCCATCCGTTGCGCGCTATCCAACAGCCAAGCCAATTGTGCCCACAGTCGGACGCTATGCACGACACGCGGCAGCCGATGATGGTTGTGCTCGGCCGCGCCGTTCTACCGGCCGAGGCGTCCGCGCACCATGCCGACCATGGAGTTCAGTTCTTCGATCCGCATCTTCTTGGCCGCGACGAAGAAGATGCCCAGCAGGACGATGCCACCGCCGACCAGTGCCACCAGCGAGGCCAGAGCGCCGCCGCCGAGCGTGTTGAGGACGACGTACGCGAGCGCGCCGGCCGCGAGGGCTCCGGGTACGGACGCCAGGCAGAGCCGGGCGTACGTGCGCAGGACGCGCCCGCCGTCCAGATCCCCGCCCAGCCGGTTGCGCAGCCTGCGCCAGGCGATACCGACACCGACCGCGTAGGCCAGACCGTACGAGGCGGCCATGCCGACCACGGCCCAGCGGGACGGCAGCACCACATAGCAGCCGGCCGAGGCCGCGGCGTTGACCACGGCGACGATGACGGTGTTGTAGAAGGGGGTCCGGGTGTCCTCGTAGGCGTAGAAGCCACGCAGCACCACGTACTGCACGGAGTAGGGGATCAGTCCGAGGGCGAACGCCATCAGGATGAAGCCCATGGACCGTGCCGATTCCAGACCGCTGGACGAGAACATCAGGATCGACGTCGGAACGCCGAGCGAGAGGAACGCGAAGGCGATCGGGACGATGGCGACCGCCGAATTGCGCAGCCCCTGGGAGATGTCGTCGCGCACCGCGCCCGGGTCGCCGTCATGCGCGGCGCGGGAGATCCGCGGCAGCAGAGCGGCCATGACCGAGACGGTGATGATGGCCTGCGGCATGCCCCAGATCAACTGGGCGTTGCTGTAGGCGAGGATGCCGGTGCCGTCCTTGCCGGAGGCCTCGCCGGCGGCGGTGGCGAGCTGGGTGACGACGAGCACACCGGCCTGGTTGGCGAGCACGAACAGGACGGTCCACTTGGCCAGCTTCACCGTCTTGCCCAGGCCGTGGCCCTTCCAGTCGAAGCGCGGGCGGAAACGGAACCCGGTCTCACGCAGATACGGGATCATCGCCAGGGCCTGGACGGCGAGGCCGAGGAGCGTACCGATGCCCAGCAGCCGCACCCCGTCCGCCGGGATGGTCTTGACCGTCATGTCCGAGTCGCCGGCGGTGCCGTACACCCAGATGAAGAGACCGAACGTGGCGATCATGACGATGTTGTTGAGGACCGGGGTCCACATCATCGCGCCGAACTTCCCGCGCGCGTTGAGGATCTGGCCCATCACCACATGCACGCCCATGAAGAAGATCGTGGGCAGGCAGTAACGGGCGAAGGTGACGGCCACGTTGTTGGCGGCGGGATCACCGGCGATGGTGTCCGACATCAGCCGGACCAGCAGCGGCGCCCCGAACACGGCGAGAGCCACGATCGCCCCGAGGGCCACCATGACGAGCGTCAGCAGCCGGTTGGCGTAGGCGACGCCGCCGTCCTTGTCATTCTTCATCGCCCGCACGAGCTGCGGGACGAAGACGGAGTTGAGGCCGCCGCCGACGGTGAGGATGTAGATCATCGTCGGCAGGGTGTAGGCGACGGTGAAGGAGTCACCGAGCAGCGCGGCGCCCAGGGCGGCGGTGATCACCAGGCTCCGTACGAAGCCGGTCAGCCGGGACACCAGCGTGCCCGCGGCCATCACCGCACTCGACTTGAGCAGTCCCGCGGCCTTGCCCTGCTTCTTCGCCGGGGGCGGAGCCGGCGCGGCCACCGGTTCCGGCTCGGTGAGCGTCTGTCCCGAGCCCTGCTGGTCGCGGTAGAGATGCGCGAACGCGTCCTGCTCCGGGATCTCGTCACCGGCCCAGGAGACGAGGTCGTCGACGCCCGTGTACTGGGTGGTCCTCGGGTCGTCCCCGTAGGGCAGACGGCGGGAGGGGCCGGAGGGCTCGGGCGGCGGGGTCTGCGCCCAGACACGGGGATCGGGGGCGTACTGCTGCGCGGGCGGCTGCTGGTACAGCGTCTGCGAATCCGGATAGGTGCCCGGGGGCGGAGGCGGGTGCGAGGCGCGGTCGTACAGCGCCTCGGTCACCGGATCCTGCGCGGAGAGGTCCTGCGCCCAGTAGGGGTCCCGGTTGTAGGCGTCCTGGACATAGGGATCCTGGGCGGACGGCGCGGAAGGCGGAACCTGGCCTGCCGGATCGCCGCCCGCGCCCTGTCCGCGGTCACCGTCGTACGGCGCGTTCATGGTTACCCCACCTCATCGTCCCCGGCCGACCGGCCACGACATCGCTCAACGGTCCACTTTCTCACCCGGGCCCGACGCGTCCGCGCTTTCCGGTGCGGTGTCCGGTGTCGGGTCACTCGGCTGCTCGGGTTCCGTGTCCTCCACGGCCCGCGCGGCGTCCGTGTCCTTCGTGTCGTGCGCGCCCTCCGTGCCGTCGGCGGCGGACCCGTCGGTGGTGCCGCTGCCGTCGTCCAGGGGCTCGGCGGCGGCTTTGCGGGCCACCGCCCGCTTGCGCTGGCTGTACATCTTGACACCGGCGAGGACCAGCAGAAGCACACCGCCGGCGATGACGAGCATCACGGTGGGCGTGATCTCGGAGACCCTGACCTGGAAGGTCATGGGCCCGCCGTAGAGCTTGCCGTCCTCGGTGTAGAGCTGTGCGGTCACCTGGACCGGGCCGTTGGCATTGCCCGCTCCGGTGAACTTCACCGACTGGCTGTGCCCGCCGTCGATCTTGATGGGCCGCTCCGCCATCCGCGCGCCGCTGTCGAGCTTGAGGCGCGTCGGCTTCTCGGAGGTGAGGCGCAGCGTCAGATTCTGGACGCCCTGCACCAGCTTGTTCTGGACGGTCACCGGGATGGTCGCGCTGCGGCCGGACAGGGTGAGGACGGACTTCGGGATGAGCTGCACCTCGTTGGTGAGGTCCAGCAGATAGTCCTCCACCGTGGTGCGGTACTGCTGTGCCGGGTCCGGGGTGCCACGCCAGGATGTCGACACCGCACGGCCGATCGCGTTGCCGAAGGGAGCCGCCACCCGGTCCGGTGAGCTCAGGATGGCCTTGAAGTTGTCCAGTCGGCTCTGCGTCCTCTGGATGTCGAGGAACGCCTGTGTGGGCAGCTCCTGGCCGCGCAGTTCCTTCGGGTACCGGCCGGATCCGGGGACCTTGGTCGTGGCGTCGTCGTCGGGCGTGGCCGCCGCCGCGGTGATCAGATCGGACGGTTCCGTCCAGCGCTCGGTGTCCAGCCCGCGCAGCGCACGTGCCATCGCCTGCGCCTGGGCCGCCGTCGGCATCCGCTGCGGGGCCACCACGATGCTGCGCTGGTTGTCGGGCTCCTGAAGAGTCAGGGCCAGCGACTGTGCGAGGAACTTCTGTACCGCGAGGGTGGAGCTGCCCGTCGCCGTCATATCGCCCTGGAAGGCGGTGGAGAGCCGGGTGTCGGCGACCACGGCCGTCGTCCCGCCACCGATGGGCCGTGCGGCGCTGGCGGTGTACGAGAGATTGTCCTGGAGGCTGTCGCCGCGGGTGATGACATGGTGGGCGCCCGCCGAGGTCGCGACATCGACGATCGAAGGGTCGATCGCGCCGTCCACGGGCCAGGCGAAGTCGACGGACGGTTTCACATGGAGGATGGTCTCCACGGTCTTCGCGGCCACATCCGTGGCGGGCTGGAGATGGCTGAGCGCGCCGGAGACGTCCTTGCCGCGGTGGGCCAGCGACGCCAGATCCGGATCCCCGAACGGCAGGGCGACGACCTTCCGGCCCTGTACGGCCTTCTCGAGTTCGTTGAGCCACTTGAGGGCCATCGCCTGGTTGGCGCCGGGGACGGTGGTCTTCCCGCTTCTGACGCGGTAGTTCCCGGTCATCGCGTCGGCGGTCGCGAGCAGATCGGGGTCGATGACCCAGGTGACCGGGAGCTGGTTGCCGAGGGAGACCATTTGCTCCAGTCGGCCGCCGGGGGCCAGCTCCTCGGCGAGGTCGTCGTTCTCGAAGACCGGCGTCTGCTGATCGTCCGAACCGGTCTCCGCGGAGAGATGCGTCGACGAGATCAACGGCCAGAGGTAGGTGAGCTCGGTCCTCTTCTCGGTGGCCTCGGGCTGCCAGGGCAGGAAGGTGCGCTGGATGCCCAGGAGCTGGGCGTACGGCGCGGAGGAGGTCTGGCCGGTCAGTGAGACACCGACCTGGTAGACGCCCTCGTCGTCCAGCCCGAGCTTGTTGACCGGTACGGAGAGGGTGAAGTCCTGCGGGATGCCCGAGGCGAGCTTCGGGAGAGTGACCTTGTACTTGTCGCCGATCGGGGCCGTATCACCCGTGGACTCGCTGGAGCGCGCCGAGACGTCGTCGATGGCGGTTCTGCCGAAGAGCCGCGGACCCACCCGGAGATCCACCTGGGCGTCGGTGACGGTCTTCTTGCCCTTGTTGGTGACCGTGCCGGAGATCGTGAGCGTGTCGCCCTGCACCGGCGCGCCCGGCGTCAGTGTGTTCAGCGCCACAGCGACCGTACGGGAACCATCGGCCGCCGGCGCGCCGACAGCGGCATGGGCCGCGGGAGCCGCCGCGCCTGCCACCAGGCCCGCCAGGAGCGGTGCTCCGGCGAGCAGGGAGGCTGTGCGCCGCAGCCACCGGCGGGCAGGAGAGTGACCCGTCCCCTGGAAGTCTGCCGCCTCCGCCACGCGCTCGCCCGTCCCTCGTCATCGTTTGCTGCCGTCGGTGGTCTGTCCGTTCCTGCGTCCACGCATGGTAACGATGTGCGCTGTGGCGAAGTGCTGGGGACTGCTCCACATGATCGGAAGAATCTCATGCGACGCCGGAATCCCCTGCATCGGAGGTCGGGAGCCCGGAAACCGGGCCGCTCGCGGCAGCCACGGCACGTACCCTTTTCTGTTGTGCCGAACGCCAATGAAGTCAGTCCCAGTGCACTCAGCCAGGTGCAGCGCCGCGCGGTCAGTGAACTGCTGCGGGTTTCCCCCGTCGCCGATGATCTGGCGCGCCGATTCCAGGATGCCGGATTCGGTCTCGCTCTGGTCGGCGGTTCGGTCAGGGATGCCCTTCTCGGCCGGCTCGGCAACGATCTGGACTTCACCACCGATGCCCGTCCCGAGGACATCCTGAAGATCGTCAGGCCATGGGCGGACGCGGTCTGGGAGGTCGGCATCGCCTTCGGCACGGTCGGTGTCCAGAAGGACGCCCGGGTCGGAGACACCGATCAGCGGTTCCAGATCGAGGTGACGACCTACCGTTCGGAATCCTACGACCGGACGTCGCGCAAACCTGAGGTGTCGTACGGGAACTCCATCGAGGAAGACCTCGTACGCCGGGACTTCACGGTGAACGCGATGGCCGTCGCGCTGCCGCAGAAGGAGTTCATCGATCCTCACGGCGGGCTGGAGGATCTCTCCGCGCGGGTGCTGCGCACCCCCAGTACTCCTGAGGAGTCCTTCTCCGACGATCCGCTGCGGATGCTCAGGGCCGCCCGGTTCGCCGCGCAGCTGGACTTCGAGGTGGCCCCGGACGTGGTCGCGGCCATGAAGGCGATGTCCGGCCGGATCGAGATCGTCTCCGCCGAGCGGGTGCGTGACGAACTGAACAAGCTGACCCTCTCCGTACATCCGCGCAAGGGGCTGGCGCTGCTCGTCGACTCCGGGCTCGCCGACCGGGTACTGCCGGAGCTGCCGGCCCTGCGGCTGGAGAGCGACGAGCATCACCGGCACAAGGATGTGTACGAGCACTCGCTGACCGTTCTGGAGCAGGCCATCGATCTGGAGGCGGACGGGCCGGATCTGGTGCTGCGGCTGGCCGCTCTGCTGCATGACATCGGCAAGCCCAGGACACGGCGGTTCGAGCAGGACGGCCGGGTCTCCTTCCATCACCATGAAATCGTGGGCGCGAAGATGGTCAAGAAGCGGTTGACCGCGCTGAAGTACTCCAACGATGTGGTGAAGGACATCTCACGACTGGTGGAGCTGCATCTGCGCTTCCACGGCTACGGGACGGGAGAGTGGACCGACTCCGCGGTGCGGCGGTATGTGCGTGACGCCGGTCCACTGCTGGACAGGCTCCACAAACTGACCCGCTCGGACTGCACCACGCGCAACAAGCGCAAGGCGAGCGCGCTCTCCCGCGCGTACGACGGCCTGGAGGAGCGCATCGCCCAGCTTCAGGAGCAGGAGGAGCTGGATGCGATCAGGCCCGATCTGGACGGCAACCAGATCATGGAGATCCTGGGTGTCGGGCCAGGCCCGGTGATCGGCGCGGCCTACACATTCCTGCTTGAGCTGCGGCTGGAGAACGGGCCGATGGAGCATGACACGGCTGTGGCCGCTCTCAAGGAGTGGTGGGCGACTCAGAAGGCCACCCAGAGCTAAGGGCCTGTCCGGACCGACGGCGGGGTCGGGCGATGTGACGAACCTCTGCCGTCGGCGCAGCGACTGCGTGGGTCATGTTTCACGTGAAACATGACCCACGCGGTGTGTGTTTCGGAGGCGATGTTTCACGTGAAACATCGCCTTCCGCGCGCCAGGGCCACGGACGCAGCCGCATAGAGAACGGCGACCGTCAGTACGAGCGGCACCGACCGGCCGTCCGGAGGCAGCATCAGCGCGGCGACCGCGGCGGCGCCGACGAAGGCCACATTGAAGAGCACGTCATAGAGCGAGAAGATCCGGCCGCGGAAGGCATCGTCCACCGCCGTCTGCACCACCGTGTCCGTGGCGATCTTCGCGCCCTGTGTGATCAGTCCGAGGACGAACGCGGCCACGAGGGTGGGCGCGGGAGCGAAGGGAAGCCCCAGGGCGGGTTCAAGGAGGGCGGCCGTGCCCGAGCACACAGCCATCCAGCCGTACGGTCCGAGTCGGCCCGCCGTCCACGGGGTCAGCACCGCAGCGGCGAAGAAGCCCGCCCCGGAGACGGCCACGGCGAGTCCGAGCAGCGCCAGCCCGTCGGAGTCCCGGTCGGTCCAGGCGTACCGGCAGAGCATCAGCACCATCACGGTGAGGGCTCCGTAGCAGAAGCGCATCACCGTCATGGCGGCCAGCGCGCCGGCCGCCGCCCGCCGTTCCCTGAGATGCCTGAGTCCGCCCGCGAGTCCGCGCGCGGTGGAGACCAGCGTGGCGCCCAGGCGTGTCTGCGTGGGTGCCTGCTCGGGACCGAGCAGTTCGCGTGCCAGCAGCAGCGAGGTGAGTGCCGCACCGAGATAGAGGACGGCGCCCAGCAGCATCACGGCGGCATCGGAGTCCGAGACGGTCAGCCGTACGGTGAAGGCGAGGCCGCCTCCCGCGGTGGCGGCGAGCGTGCCGGCGGTCGGGGAGAGGGAGTTGGCGAGGACGAGACGGTCTTCGTCGACGACCCGCGGCAGGGCGGCCGAAAGCCCGGCCAGCACGAACCGGTTGACGGCGGTCACGGACAACGCCGAGACATAGAAGCACCAGTCGGGCACGGCGGCCAGGATCAGCAGCGCCGTGCAGCCCGCCAGCAGGGCCCGCAGCAGATTGCCGTACAGAAAGACCTGGCGGCGCTGCCAGCGGTCGAGCAGCACGCCGGCGAACGGGCCGACCAGTGAATACGGCAGGAGCAGTACCGCCATTGCGGAGGCGATCGCGGCGGGCGAGGTCTGCTTCTCCGGGGAGAAGACGACATAGGTGGCGAGCGCGACCTGGAAGACTCCGTCGGCCGCCTGGGACAGCAGACGGACCGTGAGCAGCCGACGGAAAGCACTGAGGCGCAGGAGTACGCGCAGATCACGTCCTACAGGCATGTGGGCCAGCGTCACACACGGCTCTGCCGGAACGTTCGGCGGGACATGCGAGCGGGGGCGCCTCGGCGGACACCGGCGCACGCCTCGGCGGACACCGGCGGACATACGAGAAGGGTCGCCGGACGGCTGCCGGAGACCCTTCTCGTATGGCTCACCTATGGCTCGTACGCCCGCACGAAGGTGAGTGATCTCTAGCGGTCGACCTCGCCCCTGATGAACTTCTCGACGTTCTCACGCGCCTGGTCGTCGAAGTACTGCACAGGCGGGCTCTTCATGAAGTACGAGGACGCCGACAGGATCGGGCCGCCGATGCCACGGTCCTTGGCGATCTTCGCCGCACGCACGGCGTCGATGATGACACCCGCGGAGTTCGGGGAGTCCCAGACCTCGAGCTTGTACTCCAGGTTCAGCGGGACATCGCCGAAGGCGCGGCCTTCAAGGCGGACATACGCCCACTTGCGGTCGTCGAGCCAGGCCACATAGTCCGACGGGCCGATGTGGACGTTGTCCGCACCGAGGTCGCGGTCGGGGATCTGGGAGGTGACGGCCTGTGTCTTGGAGATCTTCTTGGACTCCAGGCGCTCACGCTCGAGCATGTTCTTGAAGTCCATGTTGCCGCCGACGTTGAGCTGCATCGTGCGGTCCAGGACGACGCCCCGGTCCTCGAAGAGCTTCGCCATGACGCGGTGCGTGATGGTCGCGCCGACCTGGGACTTGATGTCGTCACCGACGATCGGGACACCGGCCTCGGTGAACTTGTCCGCCCACTCCTTCGTGCCGGCGATGAAGACCGGGAGGGCGTTGACGAAGGCGACCTTGGCATCGATGGCGCACTGCGCGTAGAACTTCGCGGCGGCCTCGGACCCCACGGGCAGATAGCAGACGAGGACGTCGACCTGCTGGTCCTTGAGGGTCTGGACGATGTCCACCGGTGCCTCGGGGGACTCCTCGATCGTCTGGCGGTAGTACTTGCCCAGACCGTCGAGGGTGTGACCGCGCTGGACGGTGACGCCCGTGGTCGGCACATCGCAGATCTTGATGGTGTTGTTCTCGCTGGCGCCGATGGCGTTCGCGAGGTCGAGGCCGACCTTCTTCGCGTCGACGTCGAAGGCGGCCACGAACTCGATGTCCCGCACGTGGTACTCGCCGAACTGGACGTGCATCAGACCCGGTACCTTGCCCGCCGGGTCGGCGTCCTTGTAGTACTCGACGCCCTGCACCAGCGAGGCGGCGCAGTTGCCCACGCCGACGATGGCTACGCGAACCGAACCCATTCCGGTTGCTCCCTGTGTGATCTCAGTGTTCATGATGAGACCCTGCGGAGATGCAGGACCTCACTTGGTGGTGTCCGCGGACGGATCCGGCGGTCCGGGACGTGCCGAGGGCGTGCCCCCGGGAGACGCAGCGTCCCGGTGCCGGGGCAGGCCATCCGCTTCCCCCGGTGTGTCTTCCTGCTCTGCGAGGCCCTCGGGGCCGGACCGTCGCTGGTCCCGTCCCGCCCGCTCGCTCTCGATGAGCTCGTTCAGCCAGCGCACTTCGCGCTCCACGGACTCCATTCCGTGGCGCTGGAGCTCAAGCGTGTAGTCGTCGAGGCGCTCGCGCGTACGGACCAGGGAGGCGCGCATCTTCTCCAGACGCTCCTCCAGCCGGCTGCGCCGCCCTTCCAGCACCCGCATCCGCACCTCGCGCTCCGTCTGGCCGAAGAAGGCGAACCGAGCCGCGAAGTGCTCGTCCTCCCAGGCATCGGGACCGGTGTGCGACAGGAGTTCCTCGAAGTGCTCCTTACCTTCCGCCGTCAACCGATAGACGATCTTGGCGCGGCGTCCCGCCAGTGAGGCGGCGAGCGCGTCCTCAAGGGCGCTGCCCGGCTCCTCGATCAACCAGCCGTTGGCGACCAGCGTCTTGAGGCAGGGATAGAGCGTCCCGTAACTGAAGGCCCGGAAGATCCCCAGCGAGGTGTTGAGCCGTTTGCGCAGCTCATACCCGTGCATGGGGGACTCGCGGAGCAGACCGAGGACAGCGAACTCAAGGATGCCCGAGCGTCTGCTCACCCTTCGCCTCCTCCATGATCCGGGACCCTTATGGCGTTCTGATGTATCGACTCGATACATCCCGACGATAGAGCGGAGATGCAGTTGGGACAAGTGGGGTCAAGGTGAACGGCGTCACATTGACAATTCTCAGGGTGCAACTTGCCTGGTTTGAGACGAACTTCAGCTCTCGGAGGCTTTTGACCGTGCGTAGTCTGTGCGGCATGCAGACCACTGGGAACCGAACGACGCGGCTGAGCGTCAAGACTGTCGGCTTACCGGCTGTCTGCCGGATGAGCTCCCAACCGGGCTGGTCCGTATTCATTTCGGGGGGACCGGAACTCAACTGCCGCTTCCAGGCGTCCGCGCCTGCCCGAGGAGTAGTCGTTCGATGAGCGAGCACCGTCGCAAACAACCGCAGCCGCAGGGTGGCGGACGTGCAGCGGCCAGGCGTGCTGCCCAGCAGCCATCAGGCCGCCGCGCTGCCCCTTCCCAGGAAACCGTTTCGGTTTCGCACTCCGATCCGTACGAGGAGGAGCGTCCCTACGGCGGACGCGCCGCCGCCAGGCGTGCTGCCCAGCGGGGAGGCCGTCGACGCGCGCCGGACGGCGGTGGGCCGGGCCGTGGCGGGCCCGGCGGCGGCCGGCGTGGCGGTGGCGGGGGGGCCGAAGGGCCCGGCCGCGGTGGTCAGCCGGGCAAGAAACGGCTGATCGACTACCCGCGCTTCGGCAAGTACGGCTGGCGCCGGTGGGTGCCGTCCTGGAGGCAGACCACCGCTCTGTCGATCGGCTTCCTCGGCTCCGTCCTCGCCGCGGGGACGATCGCGTACGCCGTGGTCTCGGTGCCCAAGGACAGCCAGGCGTCGCAGGCCGAGAACAATGTCTACTACTGGGACGACGGCACCCAGATGGTCGCCACCGGTGGTGAGGTCAACCGGCAGATCGTCGGGATCGAGAGCATCCCGAAGGCGATGCAGTTCGCGGTGATCTCCGCGGAGAACAAGTCCTTCTACGAGGACCCCGGCGTCGACTTCATGGGCGTCGGCCGGGCACTGTTCAACATGGCCATGGGCGGCGACACACAGGGTGGCTCGACCATCACCCAGCAGTACGTCAAGAACGCCCGGCTCGGTGACCAGAGCCAGACGCTCAGCCGTAAGTTCAAAGAGATGTTCATCGCCATGAAGGTCGGCACGGACATGGAGAAGTCCGACATCCTGGCGGGCTATCTGAACACCTCGTACTACGGACGCGGCGCCTACGGCATCCAGGCGGCGGCCCGTACGTACTACGGCAAGGACGCCTCGAAGCTGAACCCGAGCGAGTGCGCCTTCCTTGCCGCGCTGCTCAAGGGCGCGACCCTCTACGACCCCGCCGGCGCCACCGAGATCAACCCGATCGCCACCCCGACGGCCAATACCGAGCGCGCCACGGAGCGCTGGGCCTGGATCCTGAACGAGATGGTCAAGGACGAGCATCTCGACGCTGCCGAGCGCGCCAAGTACACCGAGTTCCCGATGCCGGACCCGCCGAAGAAGAACGCGCAGCTCGGTGGGCAGATCGGCTATCTGGTCGACCTCGCCAAGGCGTACTTCGTCAACAACAACAAGCGCGACGTCACGGCCGACCAGCTCGCCACGGGCGGCTACGAGATCCACACGACCTTCAACAAGAAGAAGGTCGAGCAGCTCAGGACGGCGGTCGAGAAGGTCTACGACGCCAATATCGACCCCAAGAAGCGCCCCAAGACCGATACGCATGTCCAGTTCGGTGGCGCTTCCGTCGAGCCCGCCACGGGGAAGATCATCGCCATCTACGGCGGTCAGGACGCCACCAAGCACTTCACCAACAACGCCGACCAGACGGGTGCGCAGGTCGGATCGACCTTCAAGCCGTATGTCCTGGCCGCGGCGATGGACAAGGGTGTGCGCGATCCCCAGGGACTCCCGGGCCAGAGTGATGCCGAGCGCACCCGGGTCTCGCCGGACAAGACGATCTACAACGGCGACAACAAGCTGAAGATCAAGAACTACGACGGTTCGATCTGGACCAACGAGGAAGGGAAGGAGTGGCTCCAGAGGAACGACGGCGACAAGTCGTACGGCGACATCGATCTGCGTGAGGCGATGCGGGACTCCGCCAACTCCCCCTTCGTCCAGCTCGGCATGGATGTGGGCATCCCGGTGGTGCGGGACTACGCGATGCGGGCAGGGCTTCTGGAGGGTTCTCTCAGCAAGTCCGACGTGCCGTCGTTCTCGATCGGGATCTCCGACCCCAGCGCCATCCGAATGGCGGCCTCGTACGCCACGTTCGCGTCCAGCGGCAAGCAGCGCGATCCGTACTCCGTCACCAAGGTGACGAAGGGCGGCGAGACCCTCTACAAGCACGACACGACAGGAGGGAAGACGGCGTTCTCCGCGGCGGTCGCGGACAACGTCACGGACGTCCTGAAGACCGTGGTGGAGAAGGGCACCGGTACGAATGCCCAGCTCGAGGGACGCGAGGTGGCGGGCAAGACCGGTACCACCGACGGCAACAAGTCGGCCTGGTTCGTGGGCTACACCCCGCAGCTCTCGACCGCCATCGACATGTACCGGATGGACGACGACGCGAAGAACAAGAAGCGCGAGTTCCTGCAGATGTTCGGCACCGGCGGCCAGGACAAGATCCACGGTGCGTCGTTCCCGTCCGAGATCTGGCACGACTACATGGCGGAAGCGCTGAAGAACGAGCCGGCCAAGGACTTCCCCACGCCTGAGCCCATCGGTGAGTCCTACTGGGGCGGAGGCGCCGCCAGCCCGACCCCGACGCCGAGCGAGACGCCGTCCGAGACGCCGTCGGAGACTCCCTCCGAAACGCCGTCCGAGACGCCGTCCGAATCCCAGCCCACCCCGAGCGACACCTGCGAGCAGATCTTCGGCTGTGGTGACAACGGCGGAGGCAATCAGGGCGGCAACAACGGAGGCGGCGGCAATCAGGGCGGTGACAACGGCGGCGGAGGGCCCGGCGGGGCCAGTACGTCCCCGTCGGCGACCGGCACCGATCCAGGCGGCCAGGACGGCAATGGCGGCGGCGGCTTCTTCGGCGGCTCCGGGGGGTAGCCGCCCAGGGCCGGGGGCAGCGGTGGCCGCCCGGCCCGACCGACGCCCCCGCCCCTGACGGCGTCCGCCTCCGGCGGCGCCCGACGCGCCCGGCACGAGGGCCGTCGCACCGGTCACGTACAGGCTCACTGTGCGTACCGTGCGGCGGCCCTCGCCGCGTCCACAGCCCCGTACGGCAGGATGGGCGCCATGCCGAGCGCAGAAGAGACAACCGTGCACCAGGACCGGTCGGTCGTGTCCCCCACCCGGCGGGACGAGATCGCCGCGGCCGGCAGCGAGCTGATCGGGGGCCCGGTCGGGCGCTGGGCCTGGCTCGGCAGCAGCCGGCTCACACCCGTGCGTGTCGTCGCACTGGTGGCGATCGGCATGTTTGCACTGGGAATGGCGCAGAAGATGCCCTGTTACGAATGGGCCTGGTTCCGGGGCGCCAGCTCCCAGTACACCCACGCCTGCTACTCGGACATCCCGCACCTCTTTCTGGGGCGTGGCTTCGCCGACAACCTGGTGCCGTACTTCGACCGGCTGAACGGCGACATGCAGTACCTGGAATACCCGGTACTGACCGGCCTCTTCATGGAGGTCGCCTCCTGGCTCACCCCGGGCGGCTCCCTCCAGTACCGCGAGCAGATGTACTGGATGGTCAACGCCGGGATGCTGATGATCTGCGCCGTGATCATCGCGGTCTGTGTCGCCCGCACCCACCGGCGCCGCCCCTGGGACGCCCTGCTGGTCGCTCTGGCGCCCGCCTTCGCGCTCACCGCCACCATCAACTGGGATCTGCTGGCCGTGGCGCTCACCGCCGCGGCGATGCTGATGTGGTCCCGCGGCCGGACGCTGGCCTTCGGCGTCCTCATCGGGCTCGCGACCGCCGCCAAGCTCTATCCCGTCCTGCTGCTGGGGCCGCTGTTCGTGCTGTGCTGGCGGGCGGGGAGGTTCCGGGAGTACGGGACGGCCCTGCTGGGCACGGCGGGCGCGTGGCTGGCGGTGAATCTGCCGGTGATGGTGCTCGCGCCCGAGGGGTGGAAGAAGTTCTACACCTTCAGCCAGGAGCGCCAGGTGGACTTCGGTTCCTTCTGGCTGATCATCACACAGCGCACGGGCAAGTCACTGGAGGTCGAGACCGTCAACACCTATGCGATGGTGCTGATGGTGCTGGCCTGCGGGGGCATCGGGCTGCTGGCCCTGACGGCCCCGCGCCGGCCGCGTTTCGCGCAGCTCGCCTTCCTGGTCGTCGCCGCGTTCATCCTGACCAACAAGGTCTACTCGCCGCAGTACGTACTGTGGCTGATTCCGCTGGCCGCCCTGGCCCGGCCACGCTGGCGGGACTTCCTGATCTGGCAGGCCTGCGAGGTCATGTACTACCTGGGCATCTGGATGTACCTCGCGTACACGACGAGCGGTGACGCCCACAAGGGCCTGCCCACGGAGGGGTACCAGCTCGCGATCGCCCTGCATCTGGCGGGCACGCTGTATCTGTGCGCACTGGTCGTACGGGACGCCCTGCTGCCCGAGCGGGACGGTGTACGGACCGACGGCACGGACGACCCCTCCGGCGGCGTGCTGGACGGCGCCAAGGACGTGTTCGTCCTCGGACAGGCCCGCGGCTCGTCGGAGCACCTGGCCCAGACGGTGCAGGCGCCACGCGTCGAGTGGGGCGTACGGCCGCCCGGAGAGGCCTGAGGGCGGTTCAGCGGGTTTCTCCGGGCTTCTCCGTGTCCCGTGCTCCTGACGCCTCTCAGGCGCTCAGAGCGCTGGTGAGGGCGCTCTGAGGCCGGTGCGGGCAGCGGTGCGGGGCGTGGGGCCGTGAGCCGGGAGTCAGCGGTCGACGAGCCGGTCGAACTGGGTCGTCGTGTGGCGAAGATGGGCCACCAGCTCGTCGCCGACCTTCGGCTCGTCGGCGTCCGAGGGCACGAACAGGATCGACACCTGCATGTGCGGCGGCTCGGCGAACCAGCGCTGCTTCCCGGCCCAGACGAACGGCGAGAGATTGCGGTTGACCGTGGCCAGGCCGGCCCGGGCGACGCCCTTGGCGCGGGGCATCACGCCGTGCAGGGCCTTGGGGGCCTCCAGCCCGACGCCGTGGGACGTACCTCCGGCGACCACCACCAGCCAGCCGTCGGAGGCGGCCTTCTGCTGGCGGTAGCCGAACCGGTCGCCCTTGACGACCCGGGTGACGTCCAGAACGGAGCCGCGGTACTCGGTGGCCTCATGGTCGCCGAGCCACAGCCGCGTGCCGATACGGGCGCGGAAACGGGTCTGCGGGAACTGCTGCTGCAACCGGGCCAGCTCACTGGAGCGCAGATGGCTCACGAACATGGTGTGCAGAGGGAGCCGTGCCGCCCGCAGCCGGTCCATCCAGCCGATGACCTCCTCGACCGCGTCGGAGCCGTCCGTACGGTCCAGCGGCAGGTGCAGGGCGAAGCCCTCCAGACGTACGTCCTCGATGGCCGCGTGGAGCTGGCCCAGCTCCTCCTCCTTGACGCCGTGGCGCTTCATGGAGGACATGCACTCGATGACGACACGGGCGCCCACCAGCGCGAAGACCCCGTCGACGGACGAGACGGAGCGGATGACGCGGTCGGGCAGCGGAACCGGCTCCTCGCCCCGCCTGAAGGGGGTGAGCACCAGAAGGTCGCCGCTGAACCAGTCCTTGATCCGGGCCGCCTCGTAGATGGTGCCGACGGCGAGCGTGTCGGAGCCGAAACGGGTGGTCTCGTCGGCGAGGCGCTCATGGCCGAAGCCGTAGCCGTTGCCCTTGCAGACCGGGACGAGCCCCGGGAACTGCTCGATGACCGACTTCTGGTGCGCCCGCCAGCGCGCGGTGTCGACGTAGAGGGAGAGCGCCATGCCGGTCCGGAACCTTTCTCGGGGCTGCGGTGTAAGGAGGATATGGGTGGTCTTGGGAATCCTGAGGGCTTTACGGACATGTCCACCGCATGTGTCCGCGGCCCATCATCGCGGTCAACGGCGCGACATGTAGATGTCGAGCGCCTTGTGGAGCAGTTTGTTGAGCGGGAAGTCCCACTCGCCGATGTACTCGACGGCCTCGCCGCCGGTGCCCACCTTGAACTGGATCAGACCGAAGAGATGGTCGGTCTCGTCCAGCGAGTCGGAGATACCGCGCAGGTCGTAGACGGTGGCGCCCATGGCGTAGGCGTCGCGCAGCATCCGCCACTGCATCGCGTTCGAGGGCCTGACCTCGCGCTTGTGGTTGGCGGACGCGCCGTAGGAGTACCACACATGGCCGCCGACGATCAGCATCGTCGCCGCCGCGACGTTCTCACCCTCGTGCCGGGCGAAGTAGAGGCGCATCCGGTTGGGGTCCTCGGCGTTCAGGACGGACCACATCCGCTGGAAGTACGAGAGCGGGCGCGGCCGGAAGTGGTCGCGCTCGGCCGTGATCTCGTAGAGCCGCTGCCACTCGGCGAGGTCGTCGTAGCCGCCCTGGACGACATCGACCCCGGCCTTCTCCGCCTTCTTGATGTTGCGCCGCCAGAGCTGATTGAAGCCCTTGAGGACGTCGTCCAGCGAGCGGTTGGCCAGCGGCACCTGGAAGACGTAGCGCGGCTGTACGTCCCCGAAGCCGGCGCCGCCGTCCTCGCCCTGCTGCCAGCCCATCTTGCGCAGCCGGTCGGACACCTCGAAGGCGCGCGGCTCGATGTGCGTGGCCTCGACATCGCGCAGACGCTTGACGTCCGGGTCCTGGATGCCGGACTTGATGGCGCCGGCGTCCCAGCGGCGGATGACGACCGGCGGGCCCATCTTCACGGAGAAGGCGCCCTGGTGCCTGAGGTGCGCCAGCATCGGCTGGAGCCAGTCGTCCAGATTGGGGGCGTACCAGTTGATCACCGGGCCCTCGGGCAGATACGCCAGATACCGCTTGATCTTCGGGAGTTGACGGTAGAGCACCAGTCCGACACCGACGAGCTGGTCGTTCTTGTCGAACCAGCCCAGGTTCTCGGAGCGCCACTCCGTCTTGACGTCAGCCCATGCCGGGACCTGGCAATGACTCGCCGCGGGCAGGTTCTGGATGTATGCCAGATGCTGCTCTCGGCTGATGGTCCTCAGGGTCAGGCTCATGCGGGGCGCTCCTCGGCAGGTGTGTCCCCATGGATACAGGGGCTCCGGCTCTCGCGCCGAAGCCTACTGCGCCGATGGAGCGCCCGGTCTGGCCGTGTGTGGAGCGGCTGTCAGCCGAGGACTCCGCCGAACAGCCCGCCGTGTGCCATTCCGAGGAAGAAGCCGACCGCCGAGGCTCCCAGCCCGAGGATGGTGAGGAAACGTTCACGGGTCGTCACGGAGATGAACTGCCCGTACGCGCCCGTCAGGATCCCGATCAGTCCGGCCCATGAGCTGAGCAGATGCAGGTTGTAGAAGAAGGCCGAGAAAAAGGCGAGAAGCCCCAGCGTCAGCGTCAGCACGACCAGCGTGTCCTGGCGGGGATGACGTTTGCCGTCGGTGGAGAAGAGAGAGGTGGCGGAGTTCGGTCGCATTGCCTGTGCCATGTGGCACCTCCTGGCCATAGCCGGAAGGCGGCGCATCGTAGCGTCGCACACACCCGATGTGTACAGATTGCGGCCGAGGGCGGCCGGATTTCAAGCGGAAGCCGCAGTGCGGGTAGTCTGTACGGTCTGCACCGGTGTCTGCCCAGGCCAGCACACGATCTCTCGCATCAGCGAGCCGGATTGTCAGTGGCGGCCGATACCGTTGCTCACGCATCACGACCCTCCTGCCACGGAACGACCGTGGCCGCTGAGTCCAAAGGAGGTGGGTTTTACATGCGTCACTACGAGGTGATGGTCATCCTCGACCCCGATCTCGAGGAGCGCGCTGTCTCCCCGCTGATCGAGAACTTCCTCTCCGTCGTCCGTGAGGGCAACGGAAAGGTCGAGAAGGTCGACACCTGGGGCCGTCGTCGTCTCTCTTACGAGATCAAGAAGAAGCCCGAGGGCATCTACTCGGTCATCGACCTCCAGGCCGAGCCTGCGGTCGTCAAGGAGCTCGACCGACAGATGAACCTGAACGAGTCGGTCCTCCGGACCAAGGTCCTCCGTCCCGAGACCCACTGAGCGTCTAGCTCAGAGGTCATCGGGTCCGAGCAGCAGCAAGCAGCCAGAAGCAATCCCCGCCGAGAGGTTCACCCATGGCAGGCGAGACCGTCATCACGGTCGTCGGCAATCTCGTCGACGACCCCGAGCTGCGCTTCACCCCGTCCGGTGCGGCGGTCGCGAAGTTCCGCGTCGCGTCCACTCCTCGCACTTTCGACCGTCAGACCAATGAGTGGAAGGACGGCGAGAGCCTGTTCCTGACCTGCTCGGTTTGGCGTCAGGCGGCGGAGAACGTCGCCGAGTCGCTCCAGCGAGGCATGCGCGTCGTCGTGCAGGGCCGGCTGAAGCAGCGGTCGTACGAGGACCGCGAGGGCGTCAAGCGCACGGTCTACGAGCTGGACGTCGAGGAAGTCGGCCCCAGCCTCAAGAACGCCACGGCCAAGGTCACCAAGACCACCGGTCGCGGCGGCCAGGGCGGCTACGGCGGCGGCCAGGGCGGCGGCGGCAACTGGGGCGGCGGCCCCGGTGGCGGAGGCCAGCAGGGCGGTGGCGGTGCTCCCGCCGACGACCCGTGGGCCACCAGCGCGCCGGCCGGTGGCGGCCAGCAGCCGCAGAGCGGCGGGGGCAATGGAGGCGGCTGGGGCGGAAGCTCCGGCGGCGGCTACTCGGACGAGCCCCCCTTCTAGGGCGGGCCCGTACCCCACTTCTTGATCACACAGGAGAAACACCATGGCGAAGCCGCCTGTGCGCAAGCCTAAGAAGAAGGTCTGCGCTTTCTGCAAGGACAAGACCCAGTACGTGGACTACAAGGACACGAACATGCTGCGGAAGTTCATTTCCGACCGTGGCAAGATCCGTGCCCGCCGCGTCACCGGCAACTGCACGCAGCACCAGCGTGATGTCGCCACGGCCGTCAAGAACAGCCGTGAGATGGCGCTGCTGCCCTACACGTCCACCGCGCGATAAGGGAAGGGTGACCGACTCATGAAGATCATCCTCACCCACGAGGTCTCAGGCCTCGGTGCCGCCGGCGACGTCGTCGACGTCAAGGACGGCTACGCTCGCAACTACCTGGTCCCGCGCGGTTTCGCGATCCGCTGGACCAAGGGCGGCGAGAAGGACGTGGCGCAGATCCGCCGCGCCCGTAAGATCCACGAGATCGCGACCATCGAGCAGGCCAACGAGATCAAGGCCCGTCTTGAGGCCGTCAAGGTGCGGCTGGCCGTTCGCTCCGGCGACGCCGGGCGCCTCTTCGGCTCCGTCACTCCGGCCGACCTCGCTTCGGCGATCAAGTCCGCCGGTGGCCCGGACGTCGACAAGCGTCGTATCGAGCTGGGTACGCCGATCAAGACCCTGGGCTCGCACCAGGTGTCTGTGCGTCTGCACCCCGAGGTCGCCGCGAAGCTCGGCATCGAGGTCATCGCCGCGTAAGCGCTGCGCTCGGCAGAGCATGGAGAGGGCCGCACCCGTCACGGGTGCGGCCCTCTCGCTGTTGCTGCTGTTGTTTCACGTGAAACAGGCGACCGTATGTCGGGCTCCCGGATGTTTCACGTGAAACGGCGGCCACTGCCGACACACTGTGCACTGCTCTCCGCGTCAGCGCGTAGCACCCGTGACGAGCCAGCGGCCGGAGCGCGTGCGCAGCCAGAGCGTCAGCATGCGGACCGCCATCATCAGTCCCATCGCCCACCAGAGCGCTGTCAGACCACCACCGAGAGCGGGGACGAGCAGAGCGACCGGTGCGAAGACCGCCAGTGTCACCAGCATCGCTCCGGCAAGATACGTGCCGTCCCCCGCGCCCATCAGTACGCCGTCCAGAACGAAGACAATGCCCGCGATCGGTTGGGAGACGGCCACGACCAGCAGGGCCGGCAGCAGGGTGTCCCGTACCGTCTGGTCGCCGGTGAACAGCGGGATGAACAGCGGGCGCGTGAGTACGATCAGGGCGCCGAGCAGTACACCGGAGACAATTCCCCACCGCACCATGCGCCGACAGGCCTCCTGGGCGCCCTTGATGTCATCGGCGCCGAGATAGCGGCCGATGATCGCCTGGCCCGCGATCGCTATGGCGTCGAGCGCGAAAGCCATCAGGCTCCACAGCGAGAGGATGATCTGGTGTGCGGCCACATCCGCGTCGCCCAGACGCGCGGCGACCGCGGTGGCGATCATCAGTACCGCGCGCAGCGAGAGCGTACGGATCAGCAGGGGTACGCCGGCCTGCGCGCTGGCCCGTATCCCCGCGGAGTCCGGTCGCAGCGAGGCGCCATGGCGACGCGCTCCTCGTACGACAACGACGAGATAGACAGCGGCCATTGCACACTGGGCGATGACCGTGCCCCAGGCCGAGCCCGCGATACCGAGACTGGCGCCATAGACGAGTACGGCGTTGAGCGCCGCGTTGGCGCCGAATCCGCCGATGGCGACATACAGCGGGGTCCGGGTGTCCTGAAGTCCGCGCAGTACTCCGGTCGCGGCCAGGACGACCAGCATGGCTGGGATACCCAGACTGGAGATCCGCAGATAGGTGATGGCGTACGGGGCCGCGGTGTCCGACGCTCCGAAGAGATCGACGAGCCAGGGTGCGGTGGGCAGGGCGGTGGCGATGACAGCGGCGCCGAGAAGAAGGGCGAGCCAGATGCCGTCCATGCCCTGACGGATGGCGCCCTGGAGATCGCCGGACCCGACGCGACGGGCGACGGCGGCGGTGGTGGCGTAGGCCAGAAAGACGAAGACGCTCACCGCGGTGGTGAGCAGGGCCGCCGCGATACCCAGTCCGGCCAGTTGCGGGGTGCCGAGATGGCCGACGATCGCACTGTCCACCATCACGAAGAGCGGCTCGGCGACAAGCGCGCCGAAGGCGGGAACGGCGAGTGCGAGGATCTCGCGGTCGTGCTGTCGCCGTAGCGTTCTGGATCCCGCGGGGGCCTGTGTCATGCGGTCAATCTAATCTTCCACAGGTAAGCGACGCAATGCACTTGGGCTCCTTACCTGGCTCGTCGATGGAGGCTCCGCTGTGTGCTGTTTGTTCTGATCTTGATCCAGTCGGGAAAGTTTTTCTCCCCCACAGCCGGTGGATGGAAAAAGGCCAGCTCAGATGGGGTGCAACGAGGTTGCCGCGACTTTGTCCACAGTGCTGTCCCCCGGTCCGTGCACAGGTTCGCCGGGGTTCTCCACAGCATCTGGTCCGTCGTCCACATGGCCTGTGGATAACCAGATTGGCTGACGGTGCGGAGGGGCCTACCGTGGACCGGCGTCCGACGCGCCGGAACCGGAGTCAGGCCTCTCGTTTTGTCAGTGTCGTGCCGTAGAAAGAGTGGGCACGGCGAGGTCCGCAGGGCGGACGTGAGGAGGTGGCCGGTGAGCATTCCCGAGCCATTGGACGAGCCTTGGACCGATGCCGGTCCCAGTGACCGTCCGTCTGTCTCCCGGCAGCGCCGTGGTGAGGGCCGGGGCCGCGAGGAGCAGCACGACCGCGGCCGTGACACCGGGGTCTGGGACGGCGGATCAACGGGTTTCGAGCGGGTTCCTCCGCAGGATCTCGACGCCGAGCAGTCCGTCCTCGGCGGCATGCTGCTGTCCAAGGACGCCATCGCCGATGTCGTGGAGATCATCAAGGGCCATGACTTCTACCGGCCCGCGCACGAGACCGTTTTCCAGGCCGTCCTCGACCTCTACGCGAAGGGCGAGCCGGCCGACCCGATCACGGTGGCGGCGGAGCTGACCAGGCGCGGGGAGATCACCCGCGTCGGCGGCGCCTCGTATCTGCACACACTCGTCCAGTCGGTGCCGACCGCGGCCAACGCGTCGTACTACGCGGAGATCGTCCATGAGCGGGCGGTGCTGCGCCGGCTGGTCGAGGCCGGCACCAAGATCACGCAGATGGGATACGCGGCCGACGGCGATGTCGACGAGATCGTCAACTCCGCCCAGGCCGAGATCTATGCCGTCACCGAGCAGCGGACCAGTGAGGACTATCTGCCGCTCGGCGACATCATGGAGGGCGCGCTCGACGAGATCGAGGCGATCGGCTCCCGCAGCGGAGAGATGACCGGTGTGCCGACGGGCTTCACGGACTTCGACTCCCTCACCAACGGTCTGCACCCCGGCCAGATGATCGTCATCGCCGCCCGTCCCGCGATGGGCAAGTCCACGCTCGCGCTGGACTTCGCGCGCGCCGCGTCCATCAAGAACAACCTGCCCAGCGTGATCTTCTCCCTCGAAATGGGCCGCAACGAGATCGCGATGCGCCTGCTGTCGGCGGAGGCCCGGGTGGCGCTGCACCACATGCGCTCCGGCACGATGACGGACGAGGACTGGACCAGGCTGGCCCGCCGTATGCCGGACGTGTCGCAGGCCCCGCTCTATATCGACGACTCGCCGAATCTCTCGATGATGGAGATCCGGGCCAAGTGCCGTCGGCTGAAGCAGCGCAACGATCTGAAGCTGGTGGTCATCGACTATCTCCAGCTGATGCAGTCCGGCGGTTCGAAGCGCGCCGAGAGCCGTCAGCAGGAGGTGTCGGACATGTCGCGAAACCTCAAGCTCCTCGCCAAGGAACTGGAGCTGCCGGTCATCGCGCTCTCCCAGCTCAACCGTGGCCCCGAGCAGCGTACGGACAAGAAACCGATGGTCTCCGACCTGCGAGAGTCGGGCTCCATCGAGCAGGACGCGGACATGGTGATCCTGCTGCACCGCGAAGACGCGTACGAGAAGGAATCCCCCCGCGCGGGCGAGGCGGACCTCATCGTCGCCAAGCACCGCAACGGCCCGACGGCAACGATCACCGTCGCCTTCCAGGGCCACTACTCCCGGTTCGTGGACATGGCACAGACCTGACGCGGCGGTGCAGGTTCTCACATTTCGTGTCGGAATCTCACGGCCGGTGTCGGATGGAAGCCGGATCCGACACCGAGCCGGGATTCGCGGGTCGCCGGGCGCGGCCGTGAGACAGCCGGAAGCTGCTCAGCGTCTCGTCTCGTACCTGGTCAGGATCACGCCGCCGGGGAGCGTCCGCGTCTCCACCAGGTTCAGGTTCACCCAGTTGTCCAGCGCGGTGAAGAACGGCGTGCCGCCGCCCGCCAGGACCGGCGCGGTGGCCAGCACGTACTCGTCGATCAGCCCGGCGCGCATGGCCGCCCCGGCGAGCGTCGCGCCGCCGATGTCCATCGGGCCGCCGTCCTCGGCCTTGAGCCGGGTGATCTCGGCGACCGCGTCGCCGGTGACCAGGCGGGTGTTCCAGTCGACCTTGTCGGTCGTCGAGGAGAACACCACCTTCGACATGTCCCGCCAGCGGCGTGCGAACTCGATCTCCGCCGGGGTGGCGTTGGGCTGCTGGTCGCCGGTCGGCCAGTAGGAGCTCATCGTCTGCCACAGCTTGCGCCCGTACAGCGTCAGGTCGGTCGCCTGCAACTGGTCGGACCAGAACTGGAACAGCTCGTCGCTCGGCACGCTCCAGCCGATGTCGTCGCCGGGCGCGGCGATGTAGCCGTCCAGGGTCAGGTTCATGCCGTAGATCAGTTTCCGCATGGCGCCAGCCTTCCGTGAGTCGGTCTCACGCGTACAGACCGGCGCGGCGCGGGAAACTCATCGGTGTCATCGGCGGCGGGACCCTGCAGCGGGGCAGCAGGCTACTCGGTGGGGGCCTGGGGTGTGGTGTCGTGCGCGGCGGCGAAATGGCCGCGGGAGGTGGAACCGTCCGGCAGGAGCCAGTTGGCGGTGACGTGGCCCAGGGCGTCTGCCGCGTGGGCGGCTGGGGCGTCGGCGGTGGGCCGGAGAACGCGGTTCACCCGAATGGTCAGATGGCCGGCCGGTGAGGCGGGCCGGGCCGTCGTGGTGGTCCGTATGAGGAGATCGGTGCCGTGCGCTCCGTCGGTCACCGCCGTGAGGTGGACCGGCGCTCCATGGCCGGTCGGCTCGAAGTGGCCGGTGACAGTCGGGTCGGGGCTGTTGCTCGTGCTCTGGGCCTGCGGTTCGGCCACGCCCGTCATGAGGGCGAACAGCTGGGCGACCAGGACCGGATCGTGGGTTCCGTCGTAGACCCAGCGCCGTCCCAGCACACCGTGCTCGGTGGTACCGATCAGTGCCTGCCCGGCGTCGTCGAGTGGTGCCCCGCGGTAGGTGAGCGGTACGTGGTAGGCGACCGGCTGGTCTCCGGAACCGTCGGCGATCACCATGAACTCCATCCCGACCTCTCCCTCCGGGTCGTCGAGCCGGAAGCCGCCGACCTTGGTCAGCTCCGGCTCCCGCCCGTTGCCGAGGTACCACGGCTGCGCGGGAAGCCATGGTGCGAGAAGCTCCAGCTTGCTCGGCGCCAGTGTCGTTCTGTGGATGACCGCCATGTCCCCGACCCTTCCTTGCCTGCCAACACGCGCTCGCCGTCCGCCGAGCGATACGGGAACCTATCAGCCCGTTCACGGCGGGACGCGGGGGCGGTGCGCGCCCGCGAGGACGAAGGGGAGACGCCCGTCCCCGGGTGCAGAGGACGGGCGTCTCCCCTTCGT
>NZ_MAUD01000012.1 GCF_001700515.1 Streptomyces lushanensis | reverse complement strand
GGCGGTGCTCCAGGCACGGCGACGGCCGTCAGATCGCCGAGACCGCGCAGCGAGCGCCGTGCCTGGAGCACCGCCTCCATACGGCCGAGCTGCTGCGCGTCGCCGATCCGCACATGGGAACGCAGTGCGGTCGCGCCGTGCCCGAGCTGGAGCAGGGTGGCCTCGGTGGCGCGGCGCTGGACGTCCTCGGGAGCGTACGAGACCGGCCCGTCGCAGGCCGGCGCGGTGAGCGCGGTGTCGCAGTGGGCGTGCGGCTCGGCCGGGGCGGGAAGCAGCAGATAGCCGGCGAGGTCCACCCGGGAGCCGTGCGCGCCGAGGCTGCCGGCCGTGCCCACGGCCTCGATCCGGCCCGCGCTGAGCCGTACGTCGACGGTGCGGCCGTCGGTGAGGCGGGCGCCGGTCAGCACGAGCGCGCTGGAGTCGGCCGTACCGCCGTCGGACGGCTGCGGTTGGCTGTCGGGCATCGCGCTCCTGGTGCGGGCGTTTCCGGTGCGGCTGTGGTGGGGCTCCGGTGCGGGTGCGGGTGCGGGCTCTGCGGCGGGGCTTTCCGGCGGGCTCGGGCGGGCAAGATCACGCGGCCCGTGTCGAGCCTAGGCGCGCCCCGGCCGTGCTTCGAGGAAGAGCGCAATAGTCGTACCGGCGAGCCCACCCGTGGGCCCAGGAAGGTGCCGGGACGGAGCCCGCAGGCGGAGCCCGAACGGAGCCCGGAACCGAGCCCGGACAGGGCGGGTGCGCGGGCCCCCGCAGGGTCGGTCGGGGGACGGCCAGTGGTCGGCCAAGGGCAGGGAAGATGGCCGGGAAACGGATTTGGGCGAACGGCGACCAACCGTGTAATGTCTTCATCGCTCGCCCCAATAGCTCAGTCGGTAGAGCGTCTCCATGGTAAGG
Source organism: Streptomyces lushanensis (assembly GCF_001700515.1). Lineage (GTDB taxonomy): Bacteria > Actinomycetota > Actinomycetes > Streptomycetales > Streptomycetaceae > Streptomyces > Streptomyces lushanensis. The sequence goes on along the minus strand of NZ_MAUD01000012.1, from coordinate 22,174 downwards.
AGAAGGTCTACGGTTCGATTCCGTATTGGGGCTCAGATGTTCGGTGATCCTCGCCTCCGGGCGAGGAGATCCAACATCGAAGCGGTGTAGCTCAGTCGGTAGAGCAAGCGGCTCATAATCGCTGTGTCACCGGTTCAAGTCCGGTCACCGCTACACACAGTAGCCGATTGCGGGGTCGGTCCTTCGATCGGCTACTCTTTTCTGCGTTCATCTTTTCATCCGTTGTCCGTCCAAGGAGCACTCACGTGGCTGCCACCGACGTCCGCCCGAAGATCACGCTGGCCTGCGTGGAGTGCAAGGAGCGGAACTACATCACCAAGAAGAACCGGCGCAACAACCCGGACCGTCTTGAGATGAAGAAGCACTGCCCGCGCTGCAACTCGCACACCGCGCACCGCGAAACCCGCTGAATCAGGCTCGTATGCGAGGCCGTCCCCACTGGGGGACGGCCTCGCGTCGTTTGTGGCGGCCCCGTTCGTCCGTAGCGGCCTCGTGCCGTTGTGTAGTGGTCACATCCATCAGGAGGGAGCGAGTCCATGGCGCTCGATCAGTCCTTCGTGGGGCGGAGCTATCCGCCCACCGAGCCGTACGAGGTCGGCCGGGAGAAGATCCGCGAGTTCGCCGAGGCGGTGCGCGACCCCAATCCGGTGTACACCGATCCCGAGGCCGCCAAGGCGCTCGGCCACAGCGACCTGATCGCCCCGCCGACGTTCGTGTTCGCGATCACCTTCAAGGCCGCGGGTGATGTCATCGCCGATCCGCAGCTCGGTCTGGACTACAGCAGGGTGGTGCACGGCGACCAGAAGTTCGCGTACTCCCGTCCCGTACGGGCGGGGGACCGGCTGACGGTCACCTCCACCATCGAGACGATCAAGTCGCTCGCGGGGAACGACATCATCGATGTGCGCGGCGAGGTGCACGACGAGGCCGGCGAGCATGTCGTGACCGCGTGGACGAAGCTGGTGGCGCGCGCCGCCGAGGAGGCGTGACACCGATGACGGCGAAGATCGGTTACGACGAGGTCGAGGTCGGTACGGAGCTGCCCGCGCAGAGCTTCCCCGTCACGCGGGCGACGCTCGTGCGGTACGCGGGCGCCTCGGGGGACTTCAACCCGATCCACTGGAACGAGAAGTTCGCCAAGGAGGTCGGGCTGCCGGACGTCATCGCGCACGGCATGTTCACCATGGCCGAGGCGATCCGGGTGGTGACCGACTGGGTCGGCGACCCGGGAGCGGTCGTCGAGTACGGCGTGCGCTTCACCAAGCCCGTCGTGGTGCCCAACGACGACATCGGCGCCCTGGTCGAGGTCAGTGGCAAGGTCGCGGCCAAGCTGGACGACAGCCGGGTCCGGGTGGATCTGACGGCCATGAGCGCGGGACAGAAGGTGCTGGGGATGTCCCGCGCCGTTGTCCGCCTGGCCTGATCGCCAGGGTCCTTCTCTCCCTGCTGTAAGGGGTGCTCGCCGTGGCGGGTGCCCCTTACCTCCCCGCAGGGGCGGGGAACCCCCGCCGGTTCACGGTTCACCTCTCGCCGGCGCGGGACCTCTCCTACAGCCGACGGGGACCCCTCGCGGTCTTCTGGAGGTCCCTGCCCGTTGCTTGACAAAGTTAGTGAGTGGCCAATAGCTTTCTCGTATGGTCAGGATGAGCGCAGAAGAGCGGCGCGAGAGCGTCGTCCGCGCGGCGATCACGGAGTTCGCCCGCAGCGGTTACAACGGCACCTCCACGGAGGCGATCGCCCGCCGGGTGGGCGTCTCGCAGCCGTATCTCTTCCGGCTCTTCCCGAACAAGGAAGCCATCTTCCTCGCCGCGTCCCGGCGCTGCCTGGAGGACACCAACCGGGTCTTCGAGTCGGCGTCCGAGGGACTGGAGGGGGACGAGGCCCTCCATGCCATGGCCGGCGCGTACCAGAAGCTCATCGCCGAGGATCCGGAGAAGCTGCACATGCAGATGCAGATGTGTGTCGCGGTGGCGTCCGCGGAGGCCGCGGGCGACCACGCCTTCGGCGAATCCGTGCGGGCCGACTGGCTGGACCTCTGGGACACGGTCCACCTCGCGCTCGGGGCGGACGTCAAGGAGACCACGACCTTCCTCGCCTACGGAATGCTGATCAACACCCTGCTCTCCCTGGGCTTTCCGCCCGGGAACCGCGTCTGGTCCGGTGTCTACGACTCCGCGAGGCCGGCCGGCGACTGAGGTGCCCGGCTGCGCGAGCGCCTTCCGGCGCGTGTGTATGCCTTTCGCTGTCCATGAAAGTTAGTCATCAATTACTAATCTGAAGGGAAAAGCGATGACGCCGCCCGCAGCCCGAGGCTCCGCAGCCTGGGCCCTGGTCATCACCGGTGCCGCCAGTTTCATGGCGGCCCTGGACAACCTCGTCGTCACGACAGCGCTGCCGTCCATCCGCGAGGACCTCGGCGGCGCGCTGGGAGATCTGGAGTGGACGGTGAACGCCTACACGCTCACCTTCGCCGTTCTCCTCATGTTCGGAGCGGCCCTCGGCGACCGGTTCGGCCGCCGCAGACTCTTCGTCGCCGGTCTCGCGGTCTTCACCGGTGCCTCCGCGGCCGCCGCCCTCTCGCCCGGCATCGACGCGCTGATCGCGGCGCGCGCCGTCCAGGGCGTCGGCGCGGCGATCATGATGCCGCTCGCCCTCACCCTGCTCACCGCGGCCGTTCCCGCGGAACGCCGGGGGGCTGCCCTCGGCATCTTCGGCGCGATCACCGGCCTCGCCGTCGCCAGCGGTCCGCTTGTCGGCGGAAGCCTCACCGAGCACATCTCCTGGGACTGGATCTTCTGGCTGAACGTTCCGATAGGGCTGGCCCTGCTGCCGCTCGCCCGGCTGCGCCTGAAGGAGTCGTACGGGCCGGGTGCCCGGCTCGATGTTCCCGGCACCGTACTGATCAGCGGTGGCCTCTTCGGTATCGTCTACGCCCTGGTCAACGCCAACACCGACGGCTGGACCAGCGCCACCGTGCTGCTGGGCCTGTTCGGCGGGACCGCGCTGCTGGTGGCCTTCGTACGCCATGGGATGCGCCGCCCGGACGCGATGCTGCCCATGCGCCTGTTCAGGAGCCGTGCCTTCACCGGCATCAACGTCGCGAGCCTGCTGATGTTCCTGGGCATGTTCGGCTCGATCTTCCTGCTCAGCCAGTTCCTCCAGGGCGTCCTCGGCTACTCGCCCACGGAGGCCGGTCTGCGGATGCTCCCGTGGACCGCGATGCCCCTGCTCGTCGCGCCGGTCTCCGGTCTGGTCTCCGACCGCGTCGGAGGCCGTCCGGTCGTCGCCGCCGGGCTGACCCTCCAGGCCGTCGGGCTCGGCTGGTTCGCGCTGGTCATCGAACCGGGAGTGTCGTACGGGGCCCAGCTTCCCGCTCTGATCATCAGCGGTATCGGCATGGGGCTGTACTTCGCGCCGGCCGCCAGCCTGGTCATGTCCAGCGTCCGCCCCGCCGAACAGGGCATCGCCTCCGGCGCCAACAACGCCCTGCGCGAGGTCGGCGGAGCGCTCGGAGTCGCGATCCTGGGCGCGGTGTTCGCCGCGCGGGGCGGTTACGAGTCCGCCGACTCCTTCGCCGACGGCACCGTCCCCGCGCTCTGGATCGGCGCGGGAGCGGTGGCGCTCGCGGCGCTGACCGCGCTGATCATCCCGGGCCGGAGCGCCGGGCGGACGGTCCCGGCCGAGAAGGAGGCGGAGGAGTACGAGCCCGCCGCCGCCTGATCCAACGCCTGATCCAACGCCTGATCCTCCGCCGCTCGCCCCGCCGGCCGCCGGCCCACCGCGCCGCCCGGCTCCGGGCCGTCGCCGTCCGACCCCCGGACGGTGACGGCCCGTGCCGTGTTGCCATTCGATCCAGCAATCGGATTACTTTGTCCCCGTGCACGAACTCCGCAACGCGCCCCTCGCCCCCCTGACCACCTTCCGGCTCGGCGGCCCGGCCGCCCGGCTCGTCACGGCCGTCACCGACGACGAGGTCACCGCCGTCGTGCGCGAGGCGGACGCGGCCGGCACGCCGCTCCTGGTCATCGGCGGCGGCAGCAATCTGGTCATCGGGGACCAGGGCTTCGAGGGCACGGCCCTGCGCATCGCGACCCGCGGCTTCACGCTCGACGGGACCACGCTGGAGCTGGCCGCGGGCGAGGTCTGGAGCGACGCCGTCGCCCGTACCGTCGCCGCGGGTCTGGCGGGCATCGAATGCCTCGCCGGCATCCCCGGATCGGCCGGCGCCACGCCCATCCAGAACGTCGGCGCGTACGGCCAGGAGGTGTCGAGCACCATCACCGAGGTCGTCGCCTACGACCGCGCCGCCCGCGGGACCGTCACGCTGACCAACGCCGAATGCGCCTTCTCGTACCGCCACAGCCGCTTCAAGGAGCATCCCGAGCGGTATGTCGTCCTGCGGGTCCGCTTCGCGCTGGAGGACGCGGGCGGGCTCTCGGCCCCGCTCAAGTACGCCGAGACGGCCCGCGCCCTGGGCGTCGAGCCCGGCGACCGCGTGCCCGCCGCCGTCGCCCGGGACACCGTCCTCAAACTGCGGGCGGGCAAGGGCATGGTGCTGGACCCCGAGGACCACGACACCTGGTCGGCCGGCTCCTTCTTCACCAACCCGGTCCTCACCGAGCGGGAGCACGCCGAGTTCGTGAGCCGCGTACGGGCCCGCCTCGGCGCCGAGGTGTCACCGCCCGCGTTCCCCGCGGGCGAGGGCCTGACGAAGACCTCGGCGGCCTGGCTGATCGACAAGGCCGGATTCACCAAGGGATACGGCACGGGCCCGGCCCGTATCTCCGGCAAGCACACCCTCGCCCTCACCAACCGGGGCGCGGCGACCACCGAGGATCTGCTCACACTCGCCCGTGAGGTGGTCGCCGGAGTCCACGAGGTGTTCGGGATCACACTGGTGAACGAGCCCGTGACGGTCGGCGTCAGCCTTTGGTGATCCGCCGGCCGGTCCGTCGGCCGACCGGGTGTTTCATTCCGCCAGCCAGCCGTCGATCCCCGCCAGCAGCTTCTCCCGTACATCCGGCGGCGCCGCCGAGCCGCGGACCGACTGGCGCGCCAGCTCGGCCAGTTCCGCGTCGCTGAAACCGTGGTGCGTGCGGGCCAGTTCGTACTGCGCGGCCAGCCGTGAGCCGAACAGCAGCGGATCGTCCGCGCCGAGCGCCATCGGCACTCCCGCCTCGAACAGTGTCCGCAGCGGCACGTCCTCCGGCTTCTCGTAGACGCCCAGCGCCACATTGGAGGACGGGCAGACCTCGCAGGTCACGCCCCGGTCCGCGAGCCTGCGCAGCAGCTTGGGATCCTCGGCGGCCCGCACGCCGTGCCCGATCCTGGCGGCGCGCAGATCGTCCAGACAGTCCCGTACGGACGCGGGCCCCGTCAGCTCGCCGCCGTGCGGCGCGGCCAGCAGTCCGCCCTCCCTGGCGATCGCGAAGGCGCGGTCGAAGTCCCTGGCCATCCCGCGGCGCTCGTCGTTGGAGAGCCCGAAGCCGACGACGCCCCGGTCCGCGTACCGCACGGCGAGCCGCGCCAGGGTCCTGGCCTCCAGCGGATGTTTCATCCGGTTCGCCGCGACCAGTACCCGCATCCCGAGACCGGTCTCCCTGGCGGCGGCGTCCACGGCGTCCAGGATGATCTCCAGTGCCGGGATCAGCCCGCCGAGCAGCGGTGCGTACGAGGTGGGGTCGACCTGTATCTCCAGCCAGCCCGAGCCGTCCCGTACGTCCTCCTCGGCGGTCTCGCGCACCAGCCGCTGGATGTCCTCCGGCGCGCGCAGACAGGACCGGGCGATGTCGTACAGCCGCTGGAAACGGAACCAGCCGCGCTCGTCGGTGGCGCGCAGGCTGGGCGGTTCGCCGCTGGTCAGCGCGTCGGGAAGATGGACGCCGTACTTGTCGGCGAGTTCGAGCAGCGTCGTGGGCCGCATCGAACCGGTGAAGTGCAGATGCAGATGCGCCTTGGGCAGCAGGCTGAGGTCGCGGGGGCGGGTGGTGCTCTCCATTCCAGGATCCTGCCGCACGTGAGGGCCGACCGGCAGCCCCTTTCCCCGATCGAGATCTTGCTCGAACGCAAAAACGGGCTCCGGCCGTGACCGTGAGCCCGTTTTCCGCACAGGTTTCGATGCGCTTCAATGCGATCTGGTGCGATTCGGCACGTTTCCACGCATGTTCATGCGCTTCGTGCCGCAAGGGCGGTCTTCGCGCCACCAGGCCGTGAAGAGCGTCAGTCCTGCGCCTCGGCCAGCAGCTTCTGCATCCGGGCGATGCCCTCCACCAGGTCCTCGTCCCCGAGCGCGTACGACAGCCGCAGATATCCGGGCGTGCCGAAGGCCTCGCCGGGCACCACCGCGACCTCGACCTCCTCCAGGATCAGCGCGGCCAGTTCGACCGTGGTCCGCGGCCGGCTGCCCCGGATCTCCTTGCCCAGGAGGGCCTTGACCGAGGGGTACACGTAGAAGGCGCCCTCGGGCTCGGGGCAGAGCACACCGTCGATCTCGTTGAGCATCCGCACGATGGTCCGGCGGCGCCGGTCGAAGGCGGTGCCCATCTCGGCGACGGCCGCGAGATCACCGGTGAGGGCGGCGATCGCGGCGGCCTGCGCGACATTGGACACATTGGACGTGGCGTGCGACTGGAGGTTGGTCGCGGCCTTGACGACGTCCTTGGGGCCGATGAGCCAGCCCACACGCCAGCCGGTCATCGCATAGGTCTTCGCCACACCGTTGACCACGACGCACTTGTCGCGCAGCTCCGGTACGACGGTGGGCAGCGAGGTGAACGCGGCGTCGCCGTAGACGAGGTGCTCGTAGATCTCGTCCGTCAGCACCCACAGCCCGTGCTCGACGGCCCAGCGGCCGATGGCCTCGGTGTCGGCGGCGCTGTAGACGGCGCCCGTCGGGTTGGACGGTGAGACGAAGAGCACGACCTTCGTACGCTCGGTACGGGCCGCCTCCAACTGTTCGACGGAGACGCGGTAGCCGGTGGTCTCGTCGGCCACGACCTCTACCGGGACACCGCCGGCCAGCCGGATCGACTCGGGATAGGTGGTCCAGTACGGCGCCGGGACGATGACCTCGTCACCGGGGTCCAGTATGGCCGCGAACGCCTCGTAGATCGCCTGCTTGCCGCCGTTGGTGACCAGGACCTGGGAGGCCTCGATCGCGTAGCCCGAGTCGCGCAGCGTCTTGGCGACGATGGCGGCCTTCAGCTCGGGGAGCCCGCCGGCCGGCGTGTAGCGGTGGTACTTGGGAGTGCGGCAGGCCTCGGCGGCCGCCTCGACGATGTAGCCGGGCGTCGGGAAGTCGGGCTCGCCGGCGCCGAAGCCGATCACCGGACGCCCGGCGGCCTTCAGTGCCTTGGCCTTGGCGTCCACGGCGAGGGTCGCGGACTCGGAGATCGCGCCGACGCGGGCGGAGACCCGGCGTTCGGTGGGTGGGATTTCAGCGCTCATACGGCCATGGTCCCAGACCCGAAACCTCCCCGGCACACAGGTTTCGTCCGGCGAACAGGGGGAGGACGGCTCTGTGAACGGCCCGCTCGGGAATCGTTACGGCACAAGCTGTTCGACGCGGGCGCCACGACCACGTACACTCACTCGTCGTTGGGCCTCGGCAGACAGGTCCGTACCAGGCACTCCGTGCACCCGGTCGGATGCGGTAGGTTGAGGAAGACACAAAGGGTCGTAGCTCAATTGGTAGAGCACTGGTCTCCAAAACCAGCGGTTGGGGGTTCAAGTCCCTCCGGCCCTGCTACACAAGCCTCCGCCAGGCTGTGTGCACATGTACGTACATTCAATGCACCGCCGTGCGGCTCCCCCGGGCGCGGCACGGCCACGACCGGGAATCAGGTGAGAGAGCGTGACGGACGCCGTGGGCTCCATCGACAAGCCTGATGCCGACGATGAGTCCGCTGAGTCGAAGAAGCCCCGTAAGGGTGGCAAGCGCGGCAAGAAGGGTCCTCTGGGCCGTCTCGCGCTCTTCTACCGTCAGATCGTCGCCGAGCTGCGCAAGGTCGTCTGGCCGACTCGCAATCAGCTGACGACGTACACCACAGTGGTGATTGTCTTCGTTGTCATCATGATCGGTCTGGTGACCGTGATTGACTACGGCTTCCAGAATGCGATCAAGTACGTCTTCGGCTGATCCCGCGAAGGGCGCCCGGCGCGGCGCCCCTTTCGCGTGTTCCACCCATTGAGCCAGGAAGAAGCAGCCACCGTGTCTGACCCGAAACTGAACGACGCCAGCGAGTCGGAGGAGTCCCGAGAGGACGAAACCGGCATCGTCGAGGCGGCGGACGCTGTCGAGCCAGACCAGGCCGAAGCCGCTGATGTCGCCGCCGGCGAGCCGGCCGAAGAGGCTGCCCTTCACATCGAGGACGAGGACGACGACACCGAGGCGGACGACGACGTCGCCGAGGACGCGCGCGACGAGTCCGGTGACGGGGAAGACACCGAGGACGAGGCTCCGGCCGATGTCCCCGCCGATCCGATCGCCGCGCTCCGTGAGGAGCTCCGCGGTCTGCCCGGCGAGTGGTACGTCATCCACACCTACGCGGGCTACGAGAAGCGCGTGAAGGCCAACCTGGAGCAGCGCGCCGTCTCGCTGAACGTCGAGGACTTCATCTACCAGGCCGAGGTCCCCGAGGAAGAGATCGTCCAGATCAAGAACGGCGAGCGCAAGAACGTCCGCCAGAACAAGCTTCCGGGCTATGTCCTGGTGCGGATGGATCTGACGAACGAGTCCTGGGGCGTCGTCCGCAACACTCCCGGTGTCACCGGCTTCGTGGGCAACGCCTACGACCCGTATCCGCTGACGCTGGACGAGATCGTCAAGATGCTCGCGCCGGAGGCCGAGGAGAAGGCCGCCCGCGAGGCCGCCGAGGCCGAGGGCAAGCCGGTTCCGGCCCGCAAGGTCGAGGTCCAGGTGCTCGACTTCGAGGTCGGCGACTCGGTCACCGTCACCGACGGTCCGTTCGCCACGCTCCAGGCGACCATCAACGAGATCAACGCCGACTCGAAGAAGGTCAAGGGCCTGGTCGAGATCTTCGGCCGGGAGACCCCGGTCGAGCTGAGCTTCGACCAGATCCAGAAGAACTGAGCGGGACCGAACGAGAACCGGGAGCGCCGGCCGCGTACGGCCGTCACGCTTCCCCCGGCTCGGCGGCTCTCCGTCGGTAACTCCGGAACAACAGCTTCCGACCAGGTCAGACAGGCTCCCACAGATGTCTGACCTGTCGGTTTTTGGCCGCGCACCTATACCCGTTATCGTTGTGCGGTATGCCTCCATCCGGATGACCGGACGGTCGGCTGAAAACTCTCACTAGGACCCGGAGAGAGCACATGCCTCCCAAGAAGAAGAAGGTCACGGGGCTCATCAAGCTCCAGATCAACGCCGGTGCGGCCAATCCGGCTCCGCCGGTCGGCCCCGCACTGGGCCAGCACGGCGTCAACATCATGGAGTTCTGCAAGGCCTACAACGCCGCGACCGAGTCGCAGCGTGGCATGGTCGTGCCGGTGGAGATCACGGTCTACGACGACCGCTCCTTCACCTTCGTCACCAAGACTCCGCCGGCCGCCAAGCTGATCCTCAAGGCCGCCGGTGTGGACAAGGGCTCCGGCGAGCCGCACGTCAAGAAGGTCGCGAAGCTCACCCGCGACCAGGTGCGCGACATCGCCACGACCAAGATGCCCGACCTGAACGCCAACGACCTGGACGCCGCCGAGAAGATCATCGCCGGCACCGCCCGTTCCATGGGCGTCACGGTCGAGGGCTGACCCAGCCGGGCAAGCCCCAGTGGCAGGGCCATGCGCGGCCCGGACCACGAACTCCACACCTGTACGAACCACCAGGAGAAGAAGTGAAGCGCAGCAAGGCTCTCCGCGGCGCGGACGCCAAGATCGACCGGGAGCGCAGCTACGCCCCGCTCGAGGCCGTCCGTCTCGCCAAGGACACCACCACCACCAAGTTCGACGGCACCGTCGAGGTGGCCATGCGTCTGGGCGTCGACCCGCGCAAGGCCGACCAGATGGTCCGTGGCACCGTGAACCTTCCGCACGGCACCGGCAAGACCGCCCGGGTCCTGGTCTTCGCGACCGGTGACCGTGCCGAGGCCGCGCGTGCCGCGGGCGCCGACATCGTCGGCGCCGACGAACTCATCGACGAGGTCTCGAAGGGCCGGCTGGACTTCGACGCCGTCGTCGCCACCCCGGACCTCATGGGCAAGGTCGGCCGTCTCGGCCGTGTTCTCGGCCCGCGTGGTCTGATGCCCAACCCGAAGACCGGCACGGTCACCCCGGATGTCACCAAGGCCGTCAACGACATCAAGGGCGGCAAGATCGAGTTCCGCGTCGACAAGCACTCGAACCTGCACTTCATCATCGGCAAGGTCTCCTTCGACGAGACGAAGCTGGTGGAGAACTACGCCGCGGCGCTGGAGGAGATCCTCCGTCTGAAGCCGTCCGCCGCGAAGGGCCGCTACATCAGGAAGGCGACCCTGACGACGACGATGGGCCCCGGCATCCCGCTGGACGGCAACCGCACCCGCAACCTCCTCGTGGAGGAGGACCCGGCCGCCGTCTGACATCGACGGCAGCCGCCGGGCCGCACCCGCGGCACGGGCGCACACGGCAAAGGCCGGTCCCCGCACCTCTCCGGAGGCGCGGGGACCGGCCTCGTTGGTCGGCGGGGCGCTCGGCGCGGGCGGGCGGGGTTTATTCACCGGCGCTGTCAGAGACGGCCGGTAGAGTTCGGCACGTCCGGAAGATCTTTTACCTGTTCGTGGGGGGAATCCATGAAGACGACTTATCGGAACATCGCGGCGACCGCGCTCGCGGGCCTGCTGCTCTGCGGTACGGCCGCCTGCTCGGCGGAGAGCGGCAAGCCCGCCGCGAAGAGCGGGACCGACGGCGGCGAGGCCCCGGCGAAGACCGTGGAGATGTCCCCGGTCGCCGCCGTGCGGAAGGCCGCCGCCAACAACGAGAAGTTCACGTCGATCAGCTACAGGATGAAGGGCAGCGTTCCCGGCGAGGGTGCCGTCTCGGGCGAGGCCTCGATGAGCATGAAGCCGATAGCCATCCAGATGAAGATGCGGGGTGAGGTCGAGGGCAAGCAGCAGGAGTTCGAGATCCGCATCACCTCCGGCGGCATGTACATGAACGGCGGCAAGGAAGCCGCGGCGGAGATGGACGGCAAGAGCTGGATCAAGTTCCCCATGGAGGCCCTCACCAAGGGCGGGGACAACCCGCTGGGCGGTCTCTCCAGCCAGGTCGACAAGAACCCGGCCGCCGAGTCCGGCACCCTCACCGCCGCCAAGGACCTGAAGAAGGTCGGCGAGGAGACCGTCGACGGCGTCAGCACGACGCACTACACCGGCACGCTGACCCTTGAGCAGATGACCGCGGCGCTCGGGAGCGACGCGAAGGCCAAGGAGAAGAGCGAGAAGACTCTCAAGGCGTACAAGGACATGGGCGTCGACGAGCTGACGATGGACATGTGGATCGACGGCGAGGACCACACCAAGCAGTTCCGCACCCGCGGCGAGTCCAAGAAGGGCCCGCTCGACATGACGATCACCTTCACGGACTTCAACAAGCCCGTGACGATCAAGGCCCCGCCGGCCTCCGAGACCGTCGACCTCGCCGAGATGATGGCGGGCGCCCAGGCCGGCTGATGGCCCCGCGCCGCGATTTGCCTGGCCCGGCGCCCTTGACGTACTGTTCCTGAGAAGCCAAAGACCGCTGGTCGTTGCCGTGTGCTCGTAGGAGTGTGCGGCGGCCGAAGGATCCGCTAGCCGCGGACGACCTGCGCAGGTGATCGTGGACAGCTCCCGGATTCCATTCGGTCGAGCTACGCCCCGTGCGCCTGCGCCGGGGCGTTTCGCTGTTCCCAGCCCCTTCTGAGCGGTCCTCATCACCCGGAAGGAGGCCGACGCTCATGGCTAGGCCCGACAAGGCTGCCGCGGTGGCCGAGCTGACGGACAAGTTCCGCAGCTCGAACGCCGCCGTGCTGACCGAGTACCGGGGTCTCACCGTGGCGCAGCTCAAGGAGCTGCGCCGTTCTCTCGGTGGGAACGCCCAGTACGCCGTGGTGAAGAACACGCTGACCAAGATCGCGGCCAACGAGGCCGGGATCAACACGCTGGACGACCTGTTCTCGGGTCCGACGGCGGTTGCCTTCGTCACCGGTGACCCGGTGGAGTCGGCGAAGGGTCTTCGTGACTTCGCCAAGGACAACCCCAATCTCATCATCAAGGGCGGCGTCCTTGACGGTAAGGCGCTCAGCGCCGATGAGATCAAGAAGCTCGCGGACCTCGAGTCCCGCGAGGTTCTGCTCTCCAAGCTGGCAGGTGCCATGAAGGGCAAGCAGTCGCAGGCTGCCTCGCTCTTCCAGGCCCTTCCGTCGAAGTTCGTCCGCACGGCGGAAGCGCTTCGCGTCAAGAGGGAAGAGCAGGGCGGTGCCGGTACGCCGGCTCCCGTCGAGGCCGAGTCCGAGTAATCACGCTCGCTCGGTCGCAGCGGGCCGGTACGCCCGCGGAACTGTACATACGGCACCAGCCGAAATAGTGGAAGGACCGCCATCATGGCGAAGCTCAGCCAGGAAGACCTGCTCGCGCAGTTCGAGGACATGACCCTCATCGAGCTCTCCGCGTTCGTGAAGGCCTTCGAGGAGAAGTTCGACGTCACCGCCGCCGCCGCGGTCGCCGCCCCGGTCGCCGGTGTCCCCGGTGCCCCGGCCGAGGCCGTCGAGGAGCAGGACGAGTTCGACGTCATCCTCACCGGTGCCGGCGAGAAGAAGATCCAGGTCATCAAGGTCGTGCGTGAGCTGACCTCCCTGGGTCTGAAGGAGGCCAAGGACCTCGTGGACGGCGCCCCGAAGCCCGTCCTGGAGAAGGTCGCCAAGGAGGCCGCCGAGAAGGCCGCCGAGTCCCTCAAGAACGCCGGCGCCTCCGTCGAGGTCAAGTAACACCGTACGGGTCCGCCACGGGCGCCCTCGGGCGTACGAGGAGGTCCCGGTGCCGTGAGGCGCGATGTTGACGCGCAGGGCGATCACCCAGTCGGGTGGTCGCCCTTTCGCGTTCACGTGAGGGCTGCCTTGCTCTTCCGTCCGCGACGAGTATCGTGATCATCGCCGTGCTTCCGTACGCCCAGTCACGCTCCGCAGGGGGTGGGGGGCCTTGACGAACCGCACGCAGCGCGCAATTCTCAGGAACGCGTCGGCGCAGTCGGCACAATCGATCCGGATCCGAGGCATGGATCGACGGCGAAGAGGGCAGTATCGATGTGCGCCTACGGCGCGAAGGCTTGCCGCAGTTGAGACAAGGGTGTTGAGAACAACGAGGGTGTCGGAAAACCCGCTCTGGACATCAGTGTGCCAAGTGGCTACACTGACCCTTTGCGCTGCCTGTTAGCTGCTCCCTGCCCGTCACCAGGGGCACCCCCTCGTATGAGCATCGGTGGTTGAAAGGCCCTGAACTGGGCTTTCTCTCTCCGTGCCCAGCTTGGGACCGGTACGCGCGTAGTGAGTCCGAGCCCTCGGAAGGACCCCCTCTTGGCCGCCTCGCGCAACGCCTCGACCGCGAATACGAACAACGGCGCCAGCACCGCCCCGCTGCGCATCTCCTTTGCAAAGATCAAGGAGCCCCTCGAGGTTCCGAACCTCCTTGCGCTGCAGACCGAGAGCTTTGACTGGCTGCTCGGCAATGCCGCTTGGAAGGCTCGTGTCGAGGCGGCTCTCGAGAACGGGCAGGACGTCCCCAGGAAGTCCGGTCTGGAGGAGATCTTCGAGGAGATCTCCCCGATCGAGGACTTCTCCGGGTCGATGTCGCTGACCTTCCGCGACCACCGCTTCGAGCCCTCCAAGAACTCGATCGACGAGTGCAAGGAGCGCGACTTCACGTTCGCCGCCCCGCTCTTCGTCACGGCCGAGTTCACCAACAACGAGACCGGCGAGATCAAGTCCCAGACGGTCTTCATGGGCGACTTCCCGCTCATGACCAACAAGGGCACCTTCGTCATCAACGGCACCGAGCGTGTCGTGGTGTCCCAGCTGGTCCGCTCGCCGGGTGTCTACTTCGACTCCTCGATCGACAAGACGTCCGACAAGGACATCTACTCCGCCAAGATCATCCCGTCCCGGGGTGCCTGGCTGGAGATGGAGATCGACAAGCGCGACATGGTCGGTGTCCGTATCGACCGCAAGCGCAAGCAGTCCGTGACCGTCCTCCTCAAGGCTCTCGGCTGGACGACCGAGCAGATCCTGGAGGAGTTCGGCGAGTACGAGTCCATGCGCGCCACCCTGGAGAAGGACCACACCCAGGGCCAGGACGACGCGCTGCTCGACATCTACCGCAAGCTGCGCCCGGGCGAGCCCCCGACGCGTGAGGCCGCTCAGACGCTGCTGGAGAACCTCTACTTCAACCCCAAGCGGTACGACCTCGCCAAGGTCGGCCGGTACAAGGTGAACAAGAAGCTCGGCGCCGACGAGCCGCTGGACGCCGGCGTGCTCACCACCGACGATGTCATCGCGACCATCAAGTACCTGGTCAAGCTGCACGCCGGCGAGACCGAGACGGTCGGCGAGAACGGCAGCACGATCGTCGTCGAGACCGACGACATCGACCACTTCGGCAACCGCCGTCTGCGCAACGTCGGCGAGCTCATCCAGAACCAGGTCCGTACGGGTCTGGCGAGGATGGAGCGCGTCGTGCGTGAGCGCATGACGACCCAGGACGTCGAGGCGATCACGCCGCAGACGCTGATCAACATCCGGCCGGTCGTCGCCTCCATCAAGGAGTTCTTCGGCACCAGCCAGCTCTCGCAGTTCATGGACCAGAACAACCCGCTGTCGGGTCTCACCCACAAGCGCCGTCTGTCGGCTCTTGGCCCCGGTGGTCTCTCCCGTGAGCGGGCCGGCTTCGAGGTCCGTGACGTGCACCCCTCGCACTACGGCCGCATGTGCCCGATCGAGACCCCCGAAGGCCCGAACATCGGTCTGATCGGCTCGCTCGCCTCGTACGGCCGGGTCAACGCGTTCGGTTTCGTCGAGACTCCGTACCGCAAGGTCACCGACGGCCAGGTCACCGACGAGGTCGACTACCTGACCGCCGACGAGGAGGACAGGTTCGTCATCGCCCAGGCGAACGCGCTCCTCTCCGACGACCTGCGCTTCACCGAGCCCCGTGTCCTGGTCCGCCGCCGTGGCGGTGAGGTCGACTACGTGCCCGGCACGGACGTGGACTACATGGACGTCTCGCCGCGCCAGATGGTGTCGGTCGCGACCGCCATGATCCCGTTCCTGGAGCACGACGACGCCAACCGTGCCCTCATGGGCGCGAACATGATGCGCCAGGCCGTGCCCCTGATCACCTCCGAGGCGCCGCTCGTCGGCACCGGCATGGAGTACCGCTGCGCCGTCGACGCCGGCGATGTGATCAAGGCGGAGAAGGCGGGTGTGGTCCAGGAGGTCTCCGCCGACTACATCACCGTCGCCAACGACGACGGCACGTACACCACGTACCGCATCGCCAAGTTCTCCCGCTCCAACCAGGGCACCTCGGTCAACCAGAAGGTCGTCGTCAACGAGGGCGACCGGGTCGTGGAGAGCCAGGTGCTGGCGGACGGCCCCGCCACCCAGCTCGGCGAGATGGCGCTCGGCAAGAACCTCCTCGTGGCGTTCATGCCGTGGGAGGGCCACAACTACGAAGACGCGATCATCCTCAGCCAGCGGCTGGTCCAGGACGACGTCCTCTCCTCGATCCACATCGAGGAGCACGAGGTCGACGCCCGTGACACCAAGCTCGGCCCCGAGGAGATCACCCGGGACATCCCGAACGTCTCCGAGGAGGTCCTCGCGGACCTCGACGAGCGCGGCATCATCCGTATCGGTGCCGAGGTCGTCGCCGGGGACATCCTGGTCGGCAAGGTCACGCCCAAGGGCGAGACGGAGCTGACCCCCGAGGAGCGTCTGCTCCGCGCGATCTTCGGCGAGAAGGCCCGTGAGGTCCGTGACACCTCGCTGAAGGTGCCGCACGGCGAGACCGGCAAGGTCATCGGCGTACGGGTCTTCGACCGCGAGGAGGGCGACGAGCTGCCGCCGGGCGTGAACCAGCTCGTCCGCGTGTACGTCGCGCAGAAGCGCAAGATCACCGACGGTGACAAGCTCGCCGGACGCCACGGCAACAAGGGCGTCATCTCCAAGATCCTGCCGATCGAGGACATGCCGTTCCTGGAGGACGGCACCCCGGTCGACATCATCCTCAACCCGCTGGGTGTCCCGTCCCGGATGAACCCGGGACAGGTCCTGGAGATCCATCTCGGCTGGCTCGCCAGCCAGGGCTGGAAGGTCGAGGGCAGCGACGAGTGGATGGAGCGGCTCAAGGCCATCGGCGCCGACGAGGTCGCCCCCGGCACCAATGTCGCCACCCCGGTCTTCGACGGCGCGCGCGAGGACGAGATCTCCGGTCTCTTCGAGGCCACGATCCCCAACCGCGACGGCAACCGGATGGTGCAGCCGTCCGGCAAGGCCCATCTGTTCGACGGCCGCTCCGGTGAGCCGTTCCCGGACCCGATCTCGATCGGGTACATGTACATCCTCAAGCTCCACCACCTGGTCGACGACAAGCTGCACGCGCGCTCGACCGGCCCGTACTCGATGATCACCCAGCAGCCGCTGGGTGGTAAGGCCCAGTTCGGCGGTCAGCGCTTCGGTGAGATGGAGGTGTGGGCGCTGGAGGCTTATGGCGCCGCGTACGCCCTCCAGGAGCTGCTGACGATCAAGTCCGACGACGTGACCGGCCGCGTGAAGGTCTACGAGGCCATCGTCAAGGGCGAGAACATCCCCGAACCCGGCATTCCCGAGTCCTTCAAGGTGCTCATCAAGGAAATGCAGTCGCTCTGCCTCAACGTGGAGGTGCTGTCCTCGGACGGTATGTCCATCGAGATGCGCGACACGGACGAGGACGTCTTCCGCGCGGCGGAGGAGCTCGGTATCGACCTGTCCCGGCGCGAGCCGAGCAGCGTCGAAGAGGTCTGACGGGTTGGCCGGCCGGATCCCGTATCCGGCCGGCTCTCCCCGGACCCGTTCAGACCATTGCTGAAGTGCCCCATATTTCTCGCTGACGCGAGGGGGCTCGAACCCCCGAAAGAGGGATTGACGACAAGTGCTCGACGTCAACTTCTTCGACGAGCTGCGGATCGGCCTCGCCACCGCGGACGACATCCGGACCTGGTCCCACGGCGAAGTGAAGAAGCCGGAGACCATCAACTACCGCACGCTCAAGCCCGAGAAGGACGGACTCTTCTGCGAGAAGATCTTCGGCCCCACCCGGGACTGGGAGTGCTACTGCGGCAAGTACAAGCGTGTCCGCTTCAAGGGCATCATCTGTGAGCGCTGTGGCGTGGAGGTCACGCGCGCCAAGGTGCGCCGTGAGCGGATGGGCCACATCGAGCTGGCCGCGCCGGTCACCCACATCTGGTACTTCAAGGGTGTCCCGTCGCGCCTCGGATACCTGCTCGACCTCGCGCCGAAGGACCTGGAGAAGGTCATCTACTTCGCCGCGTACATGATCACCTTCGTGGACGAGGAGCGCCGTACGCGCGATCTGCCCTCGCTGGAGGCGCATGTCTCCGTCGAGCGCCAGCAGGTCGAGAACCGCCGCGACGCCGACCTGGAGGCCCGCGCCAAGAAGCTCGAGACCGACCTGGCCGAGCTGGAGGCCGAGGGCGCCAAGGCCGATGTGCGCCGCAAGGTGCGCGAGGGCGCCGAGCGTGAGATGAAGCAGCTCCGTGACCGCGCCCAGCGCGAGATCGACCGTCTCGACGAGGTGTGGAACCGCTTCAAGAACCTCAAGGTCCAGGACCTGGAGGGCGACGAGCTGCTCTACCGCGAGCTGCGTGACCGCTTCGGCACGTACTTCGACGGTTCGATGGGCGCCGCCGCGCTCCAGAAGCGTCTGGAGTCCTTCGACCTGGACGAGGAGGCCGAGCGCCTCCGCGAGATCATCCGTACCGGCAAGGGCCAGAAGAAGACCCGCGCGCTCAAGCGCCTCAAGGTCGTCTCCGCGTTCCTCCAGACCAGCAACAGTCCCAAGGGCATGGTGCTGGACTGCGTCCCGGTGATCCCGCCGGACCTGCGTCCGATGGTGCAGCTCGACGGTGGCCGCTTCGCGACGTCCGACCTGAACGACCTGTACCGCCGTGTGATCAACCGGAACAACCGCCTCAAGCGTCTCCTCGACCTCGGTGCCCCCGAGATCATCGTGAACAACGAGAAGCGGATGCTCCAGGAGGCCGTCGACGCGCTGTTCGACAACGGCCGCCGCGGCCGTCCGGTGACCGGCCCCGGCAACCGCCCGCTGAAGTCCCTGAGCGACATGCTCAAGGGCAAGCAGGGCCGTTTCCGTCAGAACCTGCTCGGCAAGCGCGTCGACTACTCGGCCCGTTCCGTGATCGTCGTCGGCCCGCAGCTCAAGCTGCACCAGTGCGGTCTGCCGAAGGCCATGGCGCTGGAGCTCTTCAAGCCGTTCGTGATGAAGCGCCTGGTCGACCTGAACCACGCGCAGAACATCAAGTCGGCCAAGCGCATGGTCGAGCGCGGCCGTACGGTCGTGTACGACGTGCTCGAAGAGGTCATCGCCGAGCACCCGGTGCTGCTGAACCGTGCGCCGACCCTGCACCGTCTCGGTATCCAGGCCTTCGAGCCGCAGCTCGTCGAGGGCAAGGCCATCCAGATCCACCCGCTCGTCTGCACCGCGTTCAACGCGGACTTCGACGGTGACCAGATGGCCGTCCACCTGCCGCTCTCCGCGGAGGCGCAGGCCGAGGCCCGCATCCTGATGCTGTCCTCGAACAACATCCTCAAGCCGGCCGACGGCCGTCCGGTCACCATGCCGACCCAGGACATGGTGCTCGGTCTCTTCTTCCTCACCACGGACGAGGAGGAGCGCGAGGTCAAGGGCGTGGGCCGGTCCTTCGGCTCCAGCGCCGAGGCGACCATGGCGTTCGACAACCGGGAGCTGTCGCTCCAGGCGAAGGTCGACATCCGCTTCCCGGTGGGCACCATCCCGCCGCGCGGCTGGACCCCGCCGGCGGTCGAGGACGGCGAGCAGCAGGAGTACCAGCAGGGCGACAGCTTCCGGCTGCGTACGACGCTGGGCCGCGCGCTCTTCAACGAGCTGCTGCCCGAGGACTACCCGTTCGTCGACTACTCGGTGGGCAAGAAGCAGCTCTCCGAGATCGTCAACGACCTGGCCGAGCGCTACCCCAAGGTCATCGTGGCGGCGACGCTCGACAACCTGAAGGCGGCGGGCTTCTACTGGGCGACCCGTTCCGGTGTCACCGTGGCCATCTCCGACGTGGTCGTGCCCGAGGCGAAGAAGGCGATCGTCCAGGGCTACGAGGCACAGGACGAGAAGGTCCAGAAGCAGTACGAGCGCGGTCTGATCACCAAGCAGGAGCGCACGCAGGAACTGATCACGATCTGGACCAAGGCGACCAACGAGGTCGCCGAGGCGATGAACGCGAACTTCCCGAAGACCAACCCCATCTTCATGATGGTGAACTCGGGCGCCCGCGGAAACATGATGCAGATGCGTCAGATCGCCGGTATGCGTGGTCTGGTGTCGAACGCCAAGAACGAGACGATTCCGCGTCCCATCAAGGCGTCCTTCCGTGAGGGCCTGTCCGTGCTGGAGTACTTCATCTCCACGCACGGTGCCCGTAAGGGTCTGGCCGACACCGCCCTGCGTACCGCCGACTCGGGTTACCTGACCCGTCGTCTGGTGGACGTCTCGCAGGACGTGATCATCCGTGAGGAGGACTGCGGCACCGACCGCGGCCTCAAGCTGAAGATCGCGGTCAAGGGCGCCGACGGTGTGCTCCACAAGACGGAGGACGTCGAGACCTCCGTGTACGCGCGGATGCTCGCCGAGGACGTCGTCATCGACGGCAAGGTCATCGCGCCGGCCAATGTCGACCTGGGCGATGTCCTGATCGACGCGCTGGTGAACGCGGGGGTCGAGGAGGTCAAGACCCGCTCGGTCCTGACCTGCGAGTCCGCGGTCGGCACCTGTGCCTTCTGCTACGGACGCTCGCTGGCCACCGGCAAGCTGGTCGACATCGGTGAGGCGGTCGGCATCATCGCCGCCCAGTCCATCGGTGAGCCCGGCACCCAGCTGACGATGCGTACCTTCCACACCGGTGGTGTGGCCGGTGACGACATCACCCAGGGTCTGCCCCGAGTCGTCGAGCTCTTCGAGGCCCGTACGCCCAAGGGTGTCGCCCCGATCTCGGAGGCGGCCGGCCGCGTCCGTATCGAGGAGACGGAGAAGACCAAGAAGCTGGTCGTCACCCCGGACGACGGCAGCGACGAGACGGCGTTCCCGATCTCCAAGCGTGCCCGGCTGCTGGTGGACGAGGGCGACCACGTCGAGGTGGGCCAGAAGCTCACCGTGGGTGCCACCAACCCGCACGACGTGCTGCGGATCCTCGGTCAGCGCGCGGTCCAGGTCCACCTGGTCGGCGAGGTCCAGAAGGTCTACAACTCGCAGGGTGTGTCGATCCACGACAAGCACATCGAGATCATCATCCGGCAGATGCTGCGCCGGGTGACGATCATCGAGTCCGGCGACGCGGAGCTGCTGCCCGGCGAGCTGGTGGAGCGGTCGAAGTTCGAGACCGAGAACCGCCGTGTGGTCACGGAAGGCGGCCACCCGGCCTCCGGCCGTCCGCAGCTCATGGGTATCACCAAGGCCTCGCTGGCCACCGAGTCGTGGCTGTCGGCGGCGTCCTTCCAGGAGACGACCAGGGTCCTCACCGACGCGGCGATCAACGCCAAGTCGGACTCCCTGATCGGCCTCAAGGAGAACGTCATCATCGGTAAGCTCATCCCGGCCGGTACGGGTCTGTCCCGTTACCGCAACATCCGGGTGGAGCCGACCGAGGAGGCCAAGGCCGCGATGTACTCGGCCGTGGGCTACGACGACATCGACTACTCGCCGTTCGGCACCGGCTCCGGCCAGGCCGTTCCGCTGGAGGACTACGACTACGGTCCGTACAACCAGTGATCAGCGTGACGAACGATCCGCGCATCGCTGAGGCGTGAGCGGACCGGAGGGCGGCCATCCGTACGGGTGGCCGCCCTCCGGCATGTCCGGGACCCGTGCCCGTGCGCCGCGGCGGTGCCTCGGCGGGGCTTCAGCGGTGCCGGGGGTAGGAGGGCGGCGGGACGTGCGGCTGGGGCTGGGCGTACGGCTGGGCCTGGTGCGGCCGGGGCTGGAGATACGGCTGGAGATGGTGCAGCCGGGTGGAGTGGTCCGGATGGGACGAGAGCAGCTTCGACAGGGAGCTCTCGCGCACGGGAACACCGCCGCGCCGCGCCATGGCCGTGGCCTCCCGCCGCTGCTCCGCCAGATGCATCTTGTGGAGCACGGCCGCGAGCATCGGCGCGAAGCCGAGAGCCGCCGCGTGCCGGTCGGCCCGTAGCTCGGCGCGGCGGCCCACGGCGGCCAGCGCGTACGGCATGGCGAGCACGAGCAGCGGAAGCCCGTACAGCGAGCTGATCGTGGCCAGGGCGAAGGCGCCGAAGACCAGCAGCACGATGCCGACGCCGAAGCAGGAGAAGGCCCGCGAGACGGCGAGGACGACAAGGGAGAACGCGCGCAGGAACCGCCAGGCCATCCGGCCGGGCAGCGCGTACCAGTGGCCGAGCAGCGACGACCAGGCATGGCCCCCGACATGGTGGCCGAGCTCATGGGCGAGGACCGCGGCCAGCTCGCCGTTGGGCAACTGGTGCATCGCGAACCGGGTGACACCGACGATATGACCGGCCGCCGCGACCGCGTTGAGGCTGTCGCTGTCCTCGACCCAGAGCTCGTACGTGTCCGCCTCGACACCGGCACGGGCGGTGACCTCGCGCCAGACCGGTTCGAGCAGGGCCCGCTCCTGGGGCAGCGGATGGCTCAGGCCCAGCAGCCGCCGGGCGATGACGCTCTCGGTCGGCCGGTGGAAGACGAGCACGCCACTGGCCAGCCAGACGAGTATCAGCAGGATGCCGAAGCCGCCCAGGAACGCGGAGGGCAGGGCCACCACGAACAGGCTGCACAGGAAGTTCGGCACATGGAGCAGCAGGCTGCCCACGGCGGTGGCGTCCGCGCCGCGCTGGTGCTCGGCGATATGGACGCGGCGC
>NZ_MAUD01000119.1 GCF_001700515.1 Streptomyces lushanensis | reverse complement strand
GCTCATGTCCCGCACTCACGTCCCGGTGGGGGGTGATGGGCGGAGGTGCCTCCACCGCGGCGGGCGGCCCACTACGGTTGACTCCTCATCATCCGTGGTCGGGAGGCGACGTGATCAGGTTCTGGACGCTCCTCGCCGTACTCTTCGCCGCCCTCACCGTCGGCGCCCTCGCCACGACGAACCGGAACGGTGGCATCGACGACCTCGCGGTCGCCGTGATCCTCGGCTGTCTGGCCTGGGGGAGCTGGAAGGCCCGGCGGAGGTGACAGCCGATCGGCCCGGCCGCCGAGCCGTGCGGTGAACGGCCCCCGGCCGCCGGGCGCGTCCGCCCGTGATCGGCCGTGATCAGGGGCGGTTGCCGAAACGAAGCCGGAACTCCTACGGTGAGCGATGTGACGGACGAATCCACACGCGCGGCACGGCTCCTGGACGCCCAGGCCAGAGCGGCGTCGCTGTTCGCCGAGATCGAGACGCGGCGCCTGGTCGCCGCCGGCCAGGGCGAACGCGAGCTCAGCGACCGGATCCGTGATCTGGCGAACGAGATGTTCGGGACCACGCACTACTGGCACAAGCGGATCGTGCGGTCCGGACCGAACACCCTCCTGCCGTACCGCGAGAACCCGCCGGACCGGGTCATCGGCGCGGACGACATCGTCTTCGCCGACTTCGGACCGATCTTCGAGGAGTTCGAGGCCGACTTCGGGCGGACCTTCGTGCTCGGCGACGACCCCGTCAAACACCGTCTGCGCGACGACCTGCCGACCGTCTTCGCGGCGGGACGCCGCGCCTTCGAAGCGGACCCGGACATCACCGGGCGGCAACTCTACGCCGAGGTCGAGCGGCTGGCGGCCGAAGCGGGCTGGCGGCTCGGCGGCTGGCACGCGGGTCACCTGGTGGGCGAGTTCCCGCCCGAGTACAACGACTGGGAGGACGTCGACTCCCACATCGTGCCCGCCAACGACAAGCCACTGCGGCGCGCGGACGAGAGAGGGCAGCTCCTGCACTGGATCCTGGAGATCCATCTCGTCGACCACGAGCGGGGCTTCGGCGGCTTCCACGAGGAACTGCTCGATCTCTGAGACGCGCGCAGGGGACTCCCGGTGCCGGTGGGCCGACGGCGGCGCGGTCACGCCAGGACCGCCGTCGGCCCACCGGCGGCCGGATCTCGCCGAGCGCCGCGGGACAGTGCCGTGCCGGGCGTCGCGGACCCGCGAAGATCCGTCGGACAGCCCTCAGGCCACGGCTTGCGGTATCGACGGGTGTGTGCAGGTGGAGGTTCCGCAGAACCGGTGCCATGTGTACGCGGCCGAGACGAGCGTCATGTGGTGGTGCCAGCCGGGGAAGGAACGCCCCTCGAAGTCGCTGAGTCCGAAGCCTTCGCGCAGCGGCTGCTTGACCCCGCCGGATCCGGTCTGCGTGTCGGCCAGCGCGATCAGTTCGTCGATGTCGGCGTGCACCAGGTTGGTCAGCCAGATACCGGTGGGCCTGGTGCCCTTGGGACACCAGGCCGCCAGAAGCCGCAGGGTGTGGTCGGACCGCGGCATGTGCACCGGACCGGAGAGGGTCCACATGACCGCGGCCGGCCGATGGGACCCCGGCGAGGTGTGCGCGCGGGTCGGGGCGCTCCAGTAGAGCAGCCGGTCGTCGACGCACAGGCGTCCCGCCGGCGCCGCCGAACCCGCTCGCCGCTGCGCGCCCAGATGAGGTCCCGCGCGCATCATCAGATTGTCGGCGATGGAGATGACGAACTTGGTTCCCCGCCCGCCGAGCCCATTGACCAGGGCCCTGGTGTCGACGAACTCGCGGGCGTCCGCCACCACCGGGGGCGGTGGCCCCTCGGAACGCGCGGCCTGGGACTCGACCAGCTCCAGGCCGAGGGCCCACAGCGGATGGGCGCCGGCGGAGTCCGGCAGCCGGGCCCGCCGCCGTAACTGCGGGTCGTCGCACCAGGCCTCGGACAGCTGGAGCCGCCAGTCCACCGGAATGTCGTCGCAGCAGGTGGAGAGCAGCAGAGCGACACCCACCTGGCAGCTGATCACGCGCCCGGCCTCGGCGTCGAAACCCTGCTGCACGCCGACGGAATACCGGCCCCGTTTGGGCGTGACGACCGGTAACAGGCTCCAGGTCCGCACGGTGGCCCGCTGCTGTATCCAGCGGGCGAGGGCGCTGCGGGAGGGCTCCCAGGGCCAGGGGCTCATGCTGATGAACTGGTGCAGGGACTGGGACGCGGTGGGCGCGTCGGAGACCGCGGCGGCCATGCGCCGTACGGACTTCTTGCCCGGCGTACGGAGCAGCCCCTTGAGGTAGGTCTCGGCCCACCGGCGCTGGTCCTGCCGGGGCAGGTGGCCGAAGACGTCTCCGCTGAACTCGGCGACCGATATCTGATGGGACGGATTCTGTTCGTGCGATGTGCCGTTCGTGGTCATGCGCTCTCCCCCGTGATGAGCGTCACCCAGCGCTTGCTGGGCAACAGGTTGTCCAGCAACCAGAGCGTTTCGCAACAGTGACGGCGGATTAACGCCAGTTTACCAAGTTGTTACAGATGCTCTCCGCGACCAAGACAAACCCCGCCAGACCCGGAACGGTTGCCTCCCGCACGTGACGACGGTCGTCATTCCGCCAAGAACAACCGCCGACGCATCTTTCTCAAGTTGGCGTTGCATGGATCTCGCCCCAAGACCGAAAGTTGCCTTGTAAGCCGGAAACAACCCCCATGACCGGATTCAGCGGAGGAAGTTCGTCATGCGACAGCAGCAACGAGCAGCCCGTACCCGTTCTCTCGTCATAACGCCGGCCCCGCCCCGGATCGAGCGCGGCAGGCACGAGGGACCCATGCCGACGCGGACCGACCAGCGGGCCGACACCCCCAGAAGCACTCCGGCACGCTCCTGTTCCGCCGGACGGCCGCCCGTGGGAAGGCCGTGGCACCGCGCTCCCCGGACCAGGCGTACGAGCCCGCCCGGCCCGGCGGCGAAAACCACCGACGCGTACGTCCGGGACCTCGTATGACGAGGCGTACCACCCACCGCGTCCTCGCGTCCCAGCACAGCCGGCAGGGCGGCGACACCGCGCCCGAGTCCGGCGAGCCCTCGCTCCAGGTCGGCGTCCTCGGCCCGCTGTCCCTCGTCGTCGACGGCCGCAACCGCACTCCCAGCGCGCCCAAGCCCCGCCAACTCCTCGCCTTCCTGATCCTCAACGCCAACCGCCTGGTCCGGGCCGAGGAGTGCATCGCGGAGCTGTGGGGATCCCGCCCGCCGAAGACGGCGATGTCCACGCTCCAGACCTATGTGCTGTACATCCGGCAGATTCTGCGCAACGCGTCCCCGGACCGCAGCCACACGCTGGTGACCCGCAACCAGGGATACCAGCTCAGGGTGGGTGCCCAGGCCAGCGACCGGCTCCGGTTCGAGCACCTCGCCCAGCACGGCAGGGAGGCGTCCATGACCGGCGCCTACGCGCGTTCCTCCCAGCTGCTCGGCGAGGCCCTCGCGCTGTGGCGGGGGCCCGCCCTCACGGACGTGCCGTCCGGCGCGCTCAGCTCCGCGCACGTCATCGAACTGGAAGAGGCCCGCAAGGGCGTACTGGAGTGGCGGGTCGAGGCCGATCTCCAGCTGGGCCGGCACCGCGAGCTCCTCGACGAACTCGGCACGCTGGCCACGCTGCACCCGACGCACGAGAACATCCAGGCCCAGTACATGCTCGCGCTCCACCGCTCCGGCATGCGGCCCCAGGCCCTGGGCGTGTTCCAGCGGCTCCGCTGCCGGCTGCAGGACTCCTTCGGCATCGAGCCGGTGCCGCGCCTGCGCCGCCTGTACGAGGCCATCGACGCGGACGAGCCCGCGCTCATGCGGCCGGCGGCCTGTCCGGCTGTCTGACCGGCCACCGCGCGACACCCGCGATCGGCGCCCGGCGCCTGCGGCAACCCCTTCTCCGGGATTGGTGTTCTATCGGTGATGGACAAGGCAGCCGAGCAGTTGACCGATCTTCTGGCGACGGATCTGGACGACGGCTTCACGGAACTGGTGCGGGTCCACGCCAAGGGCGTGCACGCGTTCCTGTTGCGCGTGTCCGGATCGGCCGCCGAGGCGGACGATCTGGGGCAGGACACGTTCCTGCGCGCCTACACGGCGCTGCGGACCTATGCGCCGGAGCGGCGGCGGGCACTGCGCCCACGTGCCTGGCTGATGACCATCGCGGCGAACGTGTGGCGCAATCATGTACGCAGCAGCACACGTCGCCCGGTGTCCGCCATCCGGGTGGACGACGCCCAGGACAAATGGCCGGACGTGAATCCGGGCCCGGCGGAACGGGCCCTGAACGCGGACGACCGTGGCCGCCTGGTCGCCGCCCTGTCCGAGCTGCCGGAGTTCTACCGGATACCGGTGGTGCTGCGGCACGTGGTCGGCATGAGCTATGCGGAGGTGGCTCAGGTGCAGGGCTGTCCCGTGGGGACGGCCAAGGCACAGGTCTCACGTGCGATGGGAGACCTGCGCCGGCTCCTGGGGACGGAAGAGGAGCTGAGGGAGGTGACTCCATGAACGGCAGGAAGGACCACGACGGGCCACCCGCGTCGCAGAACGGCGGAGGTCCGGCCGGCGAGCTGGGGACACCGCCGGTACCCGTGGACTTCGCGCTGAGGGTCCTGCGACGCGTGGGCATCCCGCGCGAGCGCTACGACACGTATGTGCGGATGGACTCACCGGCGGGCGGACTCTTCGTGGCCTTCACGCCGGAGTCCGTCACCGGGTCCGCGCCGGCGACGTCGGGGCTGACGTCCGAGCGGTTCGAGGAGTCGCACCGCGCGCGTACCGGCCGGTCCGCGATCCCGGCGGTCAAGCCCTTCCCGGGGCTGACCACGGCCCTGCGGACCGGGCGGGCCAGGAAGCTGCCGCTGGATCCGGGTCCCGTGGACGAGGTGACGGCGGCCGTCCTCCAGGCGGTCCGGGCCATCCCCGCCGGGCAGTTGCGTCCCCTCTCCTGGATCGCCCGGGAGGCGTCGTCGGTGTCCGGGGGGAACACCGACGCCCTCCTGGGCGTGCTCGCGCGCAACCCGTTCGTGGTGCTCGTTCCCTGCCACCGGGTGACCTACGAGAACGGAGCGCCGTGCGACGCCGCGTACCTGCCCGGCGTCGGGGACGCGCTGCGCGCCGCCGAGGGGATCGACATGGCCGGGGTGCGCCAGTGGTCGCACAGCGGCGCGGTGTTCCTGGGCAGCGACACCACCCATATCTACTGCCATCCCACGTGCGCGCACGCCCGGCGCATCACCGCGCCGCACCGGGTGCCGTTCGCGACCGCGCGGGACGCGCACCGGGCCGGCTATCGCGCCTGCAAGAGCTGCCGGCCCGTGTCGGTCTGAGTACGGGCGGCACCACCCGGGGGTCTCCCGCGCCGAGCCCGGTGCCCGCGGCGACGGGCCCGCGGATCGCGCACGGCCCGGGCGTCCGGACCGTCCCGTCCCCTCGACAGGGGCGCCAGGTATTCGTTCCCCCGCGGCTTGGCGCCCCGTACACGCGGTCCGCCCCGGCGCCGACGGGCGCCGGGGCGGATCGTCGTACGGCCCCGGCGGCGGCACCGCTCACGGCGGTGCGCGCGGAGTCTCCCTCCGGGGTCCGGCGGCAGGGGCCTACAGGCCGGCCGCGTCGCGCAGCGCGTCGACCCGGTCGGTGCGCTCCCAGGTGAAGTCGGGGAGCTCGCGGCCGAAGTGGCCGTACGCGGCGGTCCGGGCGTAGATCGGGCGGAGCAGGTCGAGATCGCGGACGATCGCCCCGGGCCGCAGATCGAACACCCGGCCAATCGCCCGCTCGATACGGTCGACCGCCACGGCCGCGGTGCCGAAGGTCTCCACGAACAGGCCCACCGGCTCGGCCTTGCCGATCGCGTACGCCACCTGGACCTCGCAGCGCGAGGCCAGGCGCGCGGCGACCACGTTCTTGGCGACCCAGCGCATCGCGTACGCCGCCGAACGGTCCACCTTGGACGGGTCCTTGCCCGAGAAGGCGCCGCCGCCGTGCCGGGCCATGCCGCCGTACGTATCGATGATGATCTTGCGGCCGGTCAGGCCCGCGTCGCCCATCGGGCCGCCGATCTCGAAGCGGCCGGTGGGGTTCACCAGGAGGCGGTAGCCGTCGGTCTCCAGATCGATGCCGTCCTCGGCGAGTTGCTTGAGGACGCCCTCGACGACGTGCTCCCGGACATCGGGGGTGAGCAGCCCGTCGAGCGCGACGCCGGCGGCGTGCTGCGAGGAGACGACCACCGTGTCCAGGCGGATCGGGCGGCTGCCCCGGTACTCGATGGTGACCTGGGTCTTCCCGTCCGGACGCAGATAGGGCAGGGTGCCGTCCCCGCGGACCTCGCTGAGGCGATGGGAGAGCCGGTGGGCGAGGAGGATCGGCAGCGGCATCAGCTCGGGCGTCTCGTCGCAGGCGTAGCCGAACATCAGGCCCTGGTCGCCCGCGCCCTGCTTGTCCAGCTCGTCCCCCTCCTCATCCGCGGCGGCGCCCCCGACACGCTTCTCGTAGGCCGTGTCGACACCCTGGGCGATGTCCGGCGACTGCGCGCCGATGGACACCGAGACGCCGCAGGACGCGCCGTCGAAGCCCTTCTTCGAGGAGTCGTAACCGATCTCCACGATCTTGTCCCGCACGAGCCGCGCGATCGGTACGTAGGCCTTGGTCGTGACCTCGCCCGCGACATGGACCTGACCGGTGGTGATGAGCGTCTCGACGGCGACACGGGAGGAGGGGTCCTCCCGCAGCAGCGCGTCAAGAATGGTGTCGCTGATCTGGTCGGCGATCTTGTCGGGGTGGCCCTCGGTCACGGATTCCGAGGTGAAGAGACGGCGGGGCATGTCAGCTCCCTGGGTTGACGGCGGTCGGCCGCGAGGACGTGGCCGGGCGGACCGCCCGGTCGACGAGGGGGCCGGCGACGCCGGTGTAGGTGACCGGGTCCAGGAGCGCGGCCAGCTCCTGGTCGTCGAGGTGGGCGGCGACTTCCGGGACCGCGCCGAGCACGGTGTGCAGCGGGACGCCGTCGCGTTCGGCGGCGGCGGAGGCCTCGGTGAGCGTCTGCCGGGCGCGGGCGCGGCCGAGCAGTGGCGCGAGGACGGCGGCGACGCGTTCGGAGACCAACTGGCTGCCGGTCAGGCCGAGGTTGGCGCGCATCCGCTCCGGACGTACCACCAGCCCCTCGGCGAGCTCGGCGGCGGTGTGGGCGGCGCCTCCGGTGAGCCGGAGGCATTCGCGCAGCAGCGGCCACTCCGCGTGCCAGACGCCGGCCGACCGTTCGTCCTCGGTGACCAGACACTGGGTCAGGGCGCCGGCCAGGGCCGGTACCTGGAGAGCGGCGCTGCGGATCATGGTGGCGAGGACCGGGTTGCGCTTGTGCGGCATGGCCGAGGAGCCGCCGCGGCCGGCCACCGCGGGCTCGGCGACCTCGCCGACCTCGGTACGGGTCAGGGCCTGCACGTCCACGGCGAGCTTGCCCAGCGCGCCGGCGGTGAAGGCGAGGGCCGCCGCGAGGTCGGCCTGCGGGATGCGCAGGGCGTGCCACGGCAGGGGCGGGCGGGCCAGTCGCGTCTCGGCGGCGAAGGCGTCGGCGAGCCGGGCGGCGTAGTCGCCGGGGTCCGCCGCGGCACCTTCGAGGCGGGCGTACTCCAGGTATCCGGCGAGCGTTCCGGCGGCGCCGCCGAGCGAGACGGGCAGGGTGTCGGCGACGTCCGCCAGCCGCCGGCCGGCCTGGCGCACCAGCTCCCGCCAGCCCGCCGCCTTGAGCCCGAAGGTGATGGGTACGGCGTGCAGGGCGAGGGTGCGTCCGGCCATCGGGGTGTCGCGGTGCCGCTCGGCCAGGCCGGCCAGTGCCACGGCCGTACGGTCGAGGTCGGCCAGGATCAGGCGCAGGGCCCGCCGGGCGACCAGCATGGTTCCCGTGTCGAGGATGTCCTGGCTGGTGGAGCCTCGGTGGACGTATTCGGCGGCCTCGGGAGCGGTCTCGGCGACCACCCGGTTGAGCGCCTGGACGAGGCCGACCACGGGGTTGGCCGTCTCCCGGGAGGCGATCGCGAGGGCGCGCGGATCGAACAGTCGGGCGTCGGCCGCCCCGGTGATCGCCTCGGCGGCGGAGGCGGGCACGGTGCCCAGTGCGGCCTGGGCCCTGGCGAGTGCGGCCTCCGCGTCGAGCATGGCCTGGAGCCACGCGATGTCGGAGACCGCGCGTTCGACGGGGACGCCGGCGCGGACCGGGGACAGCAGCCCGCTGTCCGGGCCCGGGTCCGTCCCGCTGTCGTGCTCCGGGCTCCGGCTGAGTGCCGCTCCGGGTTCGGCGTTCATCGGCGCACCTTCTTCTCCGCGGGGACATCGGCGGTCCGGTCCCGGCCGGACGGGAGCGGGCCGGACGCGTCCCGGGCGGGCGCGAGGTTCAGCACGGCACGGGCGATCGAGTCGGAGTCGCCGAGGGTCACGGAGTTGACCCCCGGCCGTATGCCCGCGGCGGTCACCCAGTGGACGGCCTCGGTGGGCACGCCGTAGGCGAAGCGGCGCCGGTGGACCCGGCCGTCGGCGGCCACCACGTGGTAGGGCCGTTCGGTGACGGACACCCCGCCGGTCTCGTAACTCGTGCCGCAGCCGCCGGCGATGCGGTACGGGGTGATCTGTCCGGTCGCCAGCAGATGGCGCAGCAGAGGATCGTCGGTGCGCCGTACGTCGGGCTCGGGCAGACGGGCCTCGATCAGGACACGGGCGCGGACCGGGGGCCCGCCCACCCGGTCGGAGGTCGCCTCGAAGGCGTGCGCCCCCGCGTCGTCGGTGCGCACGGCGACGCGCATGCCGGGCCCGACCAGTTCGACCGTCCCGGCCTCCACCAGGGCCATGAGCTCCTCGATGCGGGAGACGGGCGGGCCGATCGAGAGGAAGGCGTTGAGAGGGGTGTACCAGCCCTGGAGTTCGTCCCGGTAGGAGTTGCCCTCCAGCCGGCCGTGGTCCACGACGAGGCGTATCTCGTTGCGCAGATCGCGCAGAACGTCCAGCGCGGCCTTGAGCGGGCCGCTCATGTTCCCGGCCCGCGCCTCGCGCACGTCCTCGGCCAGGTATTCCAGCAGCCAGCCGTGGAAGTCGGCCCGGCCGGTGAAGACCCGTGCGCCGTAGGGCAGGGAGATGCGCTGCCAGTCCCAGCGGTCGCCGGCGCCGATGCCGTACTCGTCGAGCAGCCGCCGCTCGTCCTCGCCCGCGGGCACCGCCAGATAGCGGTCGGCGAGTTCCGCCCCTTCCCCGGCCCGGCCCGCGGCGGTGAGCAGCGTCCCGTAGTAGACGCTCTCGACCTCCTTGGCGATCAGCGGCCACACATCGCCGCTGAAGTGGACCCGCTCGCCGTCCACGGCCCGGTGGGCCAGGCTCCCGATCCGTTCGGGCGTGAGCAGCCGGGGCAGGTGACGGCCGTGCGCGCCCTTCTCGTTCTCGCCGCGCGCGTGGTACGGCACGCCGCGCCGGGATCCGGCGTACAGCCTCGGCTCACGGCCCGAGGGCACATAGCGCAGCCGGTCGCCGGCGCGTTCGAACCGGCCGCCGCGCCCGACGGTGAGCAGGGCCATGTGGTCGAAGAAGTTGAGGCCGAGGCCGCGCAGCAGCACGGGTTCGCCCGGCCGCAGCGCCGGCAGGTCCACGTCCGCCGGGTTGGCGGGCAGCACATGGGTCAGGCCCCTGGCCCGGGCCTCCTCGGCCATGCTCGTCTCCTGCGGCGTGGGCTCGGCGGGCACGTGTCCCTGGGCCAGCACCACCGCGTCGAGCCCGGTCAGCCGGGAGCCGTCGGCGAGCGTCAGGGACTGGGCCGGCCCCTGGCCGGTGTCGTCGAGGGCGACGGCCGTCGTCCGGTGCACCCGGACGGTGACGTGGTCCGGCGCGCCGCCGACGATCTGGTCGAAGCACTCCTCCAGATAACGTCCGTACAGGGCGCGGCTGGGGTACGAGTCGGGGCCGGTGCGCCGTGCCTCGGCCAGGAAGGCCGCGTCGGACGGGCCGCGCGGCTCGACCGGTATCCCCGGCAGGGACAGCGCGGACGCCCACTCGTAGAGGCTCGGCCCCTCCTCCACCGGCCCCTCCATCTCCACACTGTGGTCGGTGTAGACGGTGACCTGGGACGCCACGGTGTTCATCAGCAGGTGCGGCGGCTGCGCCGTGCGCCACACCTGGCCGGGGCCGGGCCTGAACGGGTCGACCACATGGATGATCACCGAGGAATGGGAGGGGGACTTCCGCTCGTTGGCGCAGATCCGCTCCAGTACCGACAGACCACGGGGCCCAGCACCGACGATGCAGACCGTGAGATCCCCGCTGCTCATCTCGCTACTCCGATACATGTGGGAAGGGGCAGGTGCACGCGCGGTCATACGGCAGCCGCGACCAGAAGGCTGGTCTCGAGGGAGAGTCCGTGTACGGATTCCAGCCGCAGCCCGGCCGCCGCGAGCAGGTCGCGGTAGCCGGCGAGGTCGCGTTCACGGCCGCCGGCGGCCATGAGCAGATGCAGGTCGTACAGCAGCGGCAGGAGCGTCTCGCCGTGGTCGGGGACGACCCGTTCGAGGATCAGCAGCCGGCCGTTCGCCGGCATGGCCGCGCGGATGTGGAGGAGCAGGGTCGCGCAGCGGTCGTCGTCCCAGTCCTGGAGGACGCGGGAGAGCAGATAGAGGTCTCCGCCGCCGGGCACGCCCTCGAAGATGTCGCCCGCCCGGACCTCGTAGCGGCCCGAACCGACCGCCGCGTCGAGATGGGCGGTGGCCACGGGCACCATGTGCGGCTGGTCGAAGAGGACGCCGTGCAACGACGGGTGCCGTTCGAGCACCGTGGCGAGGAACGCCCCGCTGCCGCCGGCGACATCGACGACGGTGCGGTGGCCTCCGAAGTCGAAGACGTCGAGGACGTCCGCGAAGAAGACGTTGCCCGCGTTCATGGCGCTCTGGAACTTGGCGCCGAGCCCGGGATCGCGCAGATAGGTGTGCAGCGTCACCCCGAACGCGTGCTGGAACCCGGAGGTCCCGGTCCGTACGGCGGGGACGACCGCGCCCCACGCGCGGTGGAACTCCTCGCCGTAGATGCGGACCATGTCGCTCATCGAGTGGGGGGCGCCGGAACGCAGCAGTTCCCCGGTGGGGCTGAGCCGGTGGCCGGTGGCCGTGGAGTCCAGGACGTCCATCGCGGTCAGCAGCCGCGTCAGCCGTCGTATGCCGTCCGGGTCCGACCCGGTCTTCTCGGCGAGCGCCTCGTCGGTGGTGTGTCCGGCGGCGATGTGGTCGGCGACACCCAGGGAGACGGCCGCGTACAGAGCCTGGGCCTGCCACGTACCGGTGATGATGTCGACGACCCGGCGGACTGCTTTCTGGTCGGGCATGCTCGTTCCTCTTCCGTCGGTCGGCCGACGCGGGATCAGGCCGCCGACTTCGCGACGGTGTTGGTGGCGGGCCGGCTCAGTACGTCGTGGTGGTTCTCGCGCAGCGTCCGCTTGAGGACCTTTCCGGTCACGCCGACGGGGAGGTGTTCCCGCTCGGCCGTGAGGATCAGCGCGTTCAGGCGCGGCAGACCGGCCTGGTCGAGGGCCGCGTTGCACACCGTGAGGAGGTCGGCGGCGTCCCGCTCGGTGCCGTCCGCGTAGTAGACGACGGCGGCGGGGCAGGACCTGCCGGGCTGCTGGGGGTCGTCGACCGCGACGACGGCGGCGTCCAGGGCCTGGGTGGTGTTCAGCACGACCTCTTCGAGGGGCAGGCTGTGGATGTCGCCGGCGGCGGCCCTGATGACGTCGGGGGTGCGGTCGAGGTGGTACCAGTTGCCCTCGCCGTCCTTGCGGACGATGTCGCCCGTGAGGAAGTAGCCGTTGAGGATCGACTGCTTGGTGAGTCCCGGGTCGTCCCAGTAGCCGGGAGTGACGCTCGCTCCCTTGACGCCGAGCATGCCGGCCTGGCCGTCGGGCAGTTCACGCCCGGACGGGTCGAGGACCGCCGCCTCGCGCACCACACCGACGGGCTTGCCGATGTAGCGGCCGTAGTGGCCGGACCGGGCCGTGTGGGCGGCCTTGAAGAGCACCATGCCCATCTCGGACGAGCCGAGGCCGTCGACATAGGCCGAGCCGGTGCCGGGGGCGCCGAGGGCGGTCAGCGGGCGGATGTGCCGCTCGTGCGAGGCGTCGCCCATGCCGTTCCAGGTGTGCACGTGCCGGGCCGCCTCCGGGCTGATGGCGGCCGGGTCGATCTCGGCGAGGGTGAGCGGGAAGCCGAGGACGACGGTGGGCTTGAAGGTGTTGACCGCGCGGGCCACCCGCTCGCCGTCCGCGCCGTCCAGGATGAGTGTGGGAATGCCCAGCAGCAGGGCCATGGACAGATAGCTGATGCCGGCGGAGTGGCTGTGCGGCAGCGCGGTGAGGAGCCGGTCGGAGCGCAGTGAGGGGAACGTCCACAGCCGCTCGCGCTTGCCGGCGAAGAACGACCGGTGGTGGAAGACGGGCGCCTTGGGGCGGCCGGTGGTT
The DNA here is from genome assembly GCF_001700515.1 of Streptomyces lushanensis. Taxonomy (GTDB): domain Bacteria; phylum Actinomycetota; class Actinomycetes; order Streptomycetales; family Streptomycetaceae; genus Streptomyces; species Streptomyces lushanensis. The sequence continues at coordinate 16,297 of NZ_MAUD01000119.1, read as the reverse complement.
CCCGAGGAGTGGGACACCATGACCAGGTCGTCGTCGGTGTGCCGGTGGGGGAACGAGGGGAGGGCGGCGCGCGGCCGGACGGCCTCCGCGTCGAGGACGCGGATGTCCTGGAGGCGAGGGGCGGTGGCGCCCGCCGTCTGCCAGGCCGAGGTGAGGTCCTTCAGCAGGTCGGCGTCGCCGACGACGAGACGGGCGCCGGTGCGCAGGAAGTACTCGGACGCGGTCTGCGGTGCCATGCGCGGATTGCAGTGGACGGCCGCCCCGCCGAGCGAGGTGACGGCGATGTGGTGGAGCAGCCCGTACAGCCCGTGGCCGGTGCAGAGGCCGACGTGGGAGCCGCCGGTCACCCCCTGTTCGCGGTACCAGTTCGCGTACCGCAGGACGGTGATCCGGATGTCGTTGAGGGAGAAGCCCTTCCACTCGTGATCCTCCCAGGCCGGCTGCGTGACATCCGGGTGGAACAGGAGTGGCCGGTCCCGGTCCTGTGAAATCTTCCAGGCGTGCCAGAAGAAGTTTCCCGCCCCCAGATTCCTGTTGGCGTAGAGACGAAGTCGCTGCACAACCGACCGGTGCGTGCCGAGGAGAAACATGGAATACCTCACACTCCGGGGACTCGGAGAAGTCGGACAGGTGGCGCGACAGAGTGTCCGGGCACCGTCTAAAGATTCCCTGGAGAAGAACTCCGATATTTCGCTGAACAGCATCTCCATTAATCCTTCAGAAGGCGTTGGGAAGATGCCGCCCACCTGTTTTGCATGAACTCAGGCTGGAGGCCAGTTCGATGGACGATCCCTCGCGTACGCCGGTCGCCATCGTCGGAGGCGGTCCCGTGGGGCTGCTGCTCGCGCTCTTCCTCGACCATCACGGGTGCGAGTCGGTCGTCTTCGACAGCGAGGACTCGGTGCTGGCGGAGCCCCGCGGCAGCACCCACGGCGCGCGCACGATGGAGCACTACCGCAGGCTCGGGCTGGCGTCGCGGATACGGGAGCTGGGGCTGCCCGGCCCGCACAGCGCCGGCATCTCGTTCTTCACCCGCTACAGCGGCCACCTGCTGGCCCATCTGCCCTGGCCGGGCGCCGACGAGACGCGGGCCCGGGTGGCGGCGGCCGACCGGACCGACCAGGTGCCCGAGCCGATGCACCGCGCGAACCAGATGTATGTCGAACAGCTGCTGCTGGCGCACGCCGGCACCCGGCCGGGCATCACCCTGCGCTACGGCCACCGGGTCACCGCGGTCCGCGAGAGCGGCGACCGTGTCACCGTCGCCGTGACGGGCCCGGGCGGGCCCCGCACCTGGGAGGCGCGGTACGCGGTCGGCTGCGACGGCGGGCACAGCCTCGTACGGCGCTCGCTGGGCATCTCGTACACCGGCGAGGGCTCGCTGGACCAGGACGTGCTGGGGCGCAGGGCGACCGCGGCGCATCTGCGCGTGCCGGGGCTGTACGGCCGCTTCCTGCGTGAGCACGCCGCGTGGAGCAACTGGGTCTTCAACGGCGAGCTCGCGCTCAACCTGATCGCCCTCAACGGCGCCGACGAGTTCTTCCTGCTGACGAGTTCGGCCGATCCCGACGACCCCGGCGAGGGCGCGCTCGTGGAGCTGGTGCGCCGGGCCGTGGGCGCCCCGGTCGAGGTGGAGGTCCTCGGGCGCCGCGCCTGGACACCGGGCGCCGCGCTGGTCGCCGAGCGCTTCGGCGCCGGGCGCGTCTGGCTGGCCGGAGACGCCGCGCACCTGTTCACGCCGAACGGCGGGTTCGGCATGAACACGGGCGTGGACGACGCGGCGAACCTGGCGTGGAAGCTGGCCGCCGCGGTGCAGGGCTGGGCGGGACCCGGCCTGCTGCCGTCGTACGAGGCGGAGCGCAGGCCCGTCGCCCTGCGCAACACGAGGGCCGCCCGCGAACTCAACATCGCCCTCGGGGCGATCGGGCGGCCGGACCTTCTGGAGGAGGACGGCGCCGAGGGCGAGTCGACCCGGCGGAGGACGGCGGCGGAACTCGCCGCGTACGGGCTGCTCACCATGGACACGCTCGGGGTGCAGCTGGGCGCCCGCTACGACGCGTCGCCCGTCGTCCTCACCGACGGTGACACGCCGCCGCCCGACGACTTCGTCTCCTACACGCCGTCAGGGGTGCCCGGCGGACGTGCCCCGCATCTGTGGCTGGACGAGGAGCACGGGCCGGGCGGCTCGCTCTTCGACCGGATCGGGACCGGGTTCACCCTGCTGAGTCTGGGTGACGTCCCCCATGACACCTCCGGGTTCGAAAAGGCCGCCCGAGAATCCGGAATTCCGTTTTCTCTGGTACAGGTGAACGATCCCGCCGCACGCGAATTGTACGGGCGCGACCTGGCCCTCGTACGGCCCGATCAGCATGTGGCCTGGCGTGGCAACCGTCCGCACAAGAATCCGGCGGAAGTACTGGCGCGCGCCACCGGGCAGTAATTGTCCGACCTTGTCATGCACGCAATAAACGGAAATGCCGGGTCCCCTTCGGGACGGTCCTGGACGCCCGCCGAAGAGTTGCCAAAGTGGCGTCGGGAACGTTCTTCTGTGCCGAAACGTAGTTACTCTTGAAGAGTTGACGCACTGGCACATAAACGGGGGAGAGATAATGCGGTTCTCAATACTAGGACCCATGTCCGTCACCGAAAACGGCAGCTACCTGACTCCCAGCGCGCCCAAGCATCGTCAGATGCTCGCTCTGCTCCTGATGAGCGCGAACCGCGTGGTGTCGATGGGGCAGTTCGTCGAGGAGCTGTGGGAGTACAGCCCGCCGCCTCGCGCGGTGGCCGCGGTCCACACCTATGTCATGCAGCTGCGCCGCATGCTCAAGGAGAGCGAGGCGTCGCCGGCGTCCAGGGACTCGGGCCGGATCGTCACCCGCGACCAGGGCTATCTGCTCCGCGTCCGGGAGGACGAACTCGACCTGAACGCCTACGAACACCGGATCCGGGCCGGACGGGCCGCCCTCGACGCCGGGAAGCTCGACGAGGGGGCGCGGCAGCTGCGGGCCGCCCACGCGATGTGGAGCGGACCGGGCTTCATCGACGCGCCCACCGGGCCGCTGCTGCGCGCCGCTCTCGCGGCCATCGGACAGGCCCACACCGAGTCGGTCGTCCAGCGCATGGACGCCGAGCTCCGGCTGGGCCGCCACCACCAGCTCCTCGCCGAGCTCCACGCCCTCGTCCACCGGGATCCCACCAACGAGGAGCTCACCGGCCAGCTGATGCTGGCCCTGTACCGCTCGGGCCGCCAGGCCGACGCGCTCACCGTCTTCCACCGGCTGTGCGACGTACTGCGCGCGGAACTCGGCACGTCCCCCCGTCAGCGCATCCACCACCTCATCACCGACATCCTGGCCGGGCACCCCCGCCTGGAGCCGCCCTCCGCGAGCGAGTTCCGGCCCTCGCTGGACGCGGGCGTCCCGGAGTCGCGTCCGTGCGCCGCCCGGCCGCGGACCGGATCGCCGGACCGGTCCGGGGCGCAGCCCGTGCTGCTGGGCGCGTGACCGGCGTCCCCGGCACCCCGCCGTCAGGAACGCGGTCACCCGCAACCCTTCGGGGGCGGCCGGTGTTCAAACAGGTGAGAGCGCGCCACTGGGTTCTCCCCTGCCTCCCGGGTGAGGGTCTCGATCTAGCGAAGGACAAGCATGGATCTCAACCTTTCCGGCCGTGTGGCCGTGGTGACCGGAGCCTCCAAGGGCATCGGCCTGGCCATCACGCGCTCACTGCTCGAAGAGGGCGCCAAGGTCGTGGCGGTCTCCCGCAAGGGCACCCCGGAACTGGAGCAGCTTGCGGGCCCGGACCTGCTGCACATCCCCGCCGACCTGATGGACGCGGAGGCGCCGGCGCAGATCGTCGCCCGCGCGGTCGAGCACTTCGGTGGCCTCGACATCCTCGTCAACAACGCGGGCGGCCCGCCGCCCGGTATCTCGATGCCGCGCACCGGCTTCTTCGACAGCAGCGACGAGCAGTGGCAGGCGATCTTCGAGTTCAACCTGTTCTCGGCCGTCCGTGCCATCCGCGCGGCCATCCCGCCCATGATCGAGCGCGGTGGCGGCTCCATCATCAACGTCTCCACCGGCATGGCCCGCCAGCCCGCACCGGTCAACATCGAGTACGGCGCGGCCAAGGCGGGTCTGTCGAACCTGACCAAGGCGCTGTCGGAGGAGTTCGGCGGCAAGGGCATCCGCGTCAACACCGTCTCCCCGGGCGCCGTTCTGACCGCCTGGTGGACCGAGGAGGGCGGCGCGGCCGACATCATCGCGGGCATGGCGGGGGCCGACCGTGACAGTGTCATCGAGAGTGTCGCGCCGCAGATGATGGGCCAGGTCACGGGCCGTCTGATCGACCCGCAGGAGGTCGCCGACGCGGTCCTGCTGCTGGCCTCGCCGCGCTCGGCGAGCACGACGGGCTCGGACTACGCGGTCGACGCCGGATTCCACAAGAGTTTCTGACGTCGCCGCTCCGGCCCGGCTCCGCCCGGACCGGCCCGTACGACAGGACCCCGGTGGCCATCAGGCCACCGGGGTCCTCGGCTTCGCCGGCGCCGCCACCGCGCTCCCTCGTACCGGCCGGGCGGACACCACTTCCTACACGCCGGGCGCCGCACCCCGGTCACGCTCCGGCCGGGCGAACTTCCGGGCCACCTCGTCGGGCAGCGTTTCGAGTTCGGCGACCTCCAGCGGGCCGCGCTCCATGTACTCCGGGTTGCAGGCGCGGTAGCCGAGCAGCCGGGCGAGCGGTGCCAGGGCACCGTTCATGACGCGCTGGACCGGCCAGGGCCGGTCCGTGAAGCGCAGGACGTCGGAGAACTCCCGCATGGTGACGGCGTGCTGGAGCAGGTTCGGCCGCCCCTCCGCGTCGGTCTTGCCGTCCTGGGCGAGCCCGAACAGCTGACGCAGGATCAGTTGTTCGAAGCGCTCGGCCCGGTTGACCAGCTCGACCACCGCGAAGGACGTCTCCTTCTCCGTGTTGCCGAACCAGCGGTGCACCGTGCCGGCCGGGACGGTCACGGTCTGCCCGACCTCCTTCAGGATGATGTCGCGGCCACCCACGTGCACCCGGAGGCTGCCGCGCACCAGCGTGAATATCTCCTCGCTGAACGGGTGCGTGTGGTATCCGGCGGCGAACCCGCCGGGCTCGACGTAGAGATCCATGACCGCGCGTTCACCGCCGGTCTGCGCGGCGGGCGTTCTGATGACGATCTTCTCCCGACACCTGGGGTTGTAGTAGACCTCGCCCGGGCGGACAGCCATCTCTCCTCCAAGGGGGAACGCTCGGCCGGCCCTCCGGACGAGCTCCTGCCGCCCAGACTCGCCCAGGCCCGCGGCCGTCACACCACCGATTCTTGCTGCCGCGTTCGGGAGTGCCGGTGGGCCGACAGCAGCGGGACCGTCATGGCGAGCGCCGAGAGCGCCGCCCCCAGACCCAGGCTCGCCGGCACGCCGTACCCGTCGACCACCAGGCCGCCGAGCAGCGACCCTGTCGCCAGCGACAGCTGCACGGTGGTCACGAAGACGGCGAGAGAGCTCTCGGGCGCCTCGGGCACGGCCTTGGCCATCGCGGTCTGCAGGCTCAGCGGCAGCGTCCCGAAGGCCGCTCCCCAGACCACGACGAGCACGGTCACCAGGACGGGCGAGCCCGCGCACACCGGCAGCAGCGCGGCGGTCGCCGCGAGCGCCGCGGCGGCCCCGGCGACGGTCCCCCGCACCGACCTGGCCAGGGTCAGCCCGGCCAGGAAGTTGCCGCCGATCCCGGCCACCCCGTACGAGAGCAGCACCGCTGCGACCGCCGCGTCCCCGAACCCCGCCTCGCGTTCCAGATAGGGCCCGACATAGGTGTACGCGGCGAAGTGCCCGAGGAAGACCAGGGCGGTGGTCAGCAGACCGGCCCGGGCCGCGGGACTGCGCAGGACGGCCGCCAGGGCCCTCCGGCCGATCACGGGGCCGGCGGGCAGCGGCGGCAGGTACCACGCCTGGGCGGCCAGGGCGCCGAGCGCCACCAGACCGGCCGCCCAGAACGCGGTACGCCAGCCCGTGCTCCCGCCCGCCAGCGCCGCGAGCGGGAGGCTCGCCACGGTGCCCACCGAGATACCGGCGGTGACCAGGGAGGCGGCCCGGTGCGCGAGCCCGGGCGGCACCAGCCGGGGCGCGACCGCCGCGCCCACCGCCCAGAACCCGCCGAGCGCCACACCGAGCAGGACCCGGCCGGCGAGCATCGTCGCCAGGTTCCGCGACACGGCGCACAGCAGGTCCGCCACCGCCGTCAGGGCGGCCAGTGTCCACAGCACCGTACGACGGTCCAGGCGCCCCGACGTCAGGGTCAGCACGGGGGCGGCGACGGCCGCCGCGAGCCCGGGTGTCACGACGAGCAGCCCGGTGACACCGGTCGACACGGCGAGGTCCTCGCCGATGTCGGTCAGGGCGCCCACCGGCAGCAGCTCGGAGAGCACCAGGACGAAGGAGCCGAGTGCCACCGAGATCACGGCGGGCAGGCCGCCGCGCCGCGAGCCACCGCCGGCCGGCTCCCCGGGCGCCGGTGCGGTCCCCTCCGCCCGCGCGGTCACGGCTTCGGGACCCGCACGGACTGGCTGTGGCGGAACACGTTGCCCGGGTCGTACTTCGCCTTCACCTGCTGGAGCCGGGGATAGACGTTCTTGTAGTACAGCGTGTACCAGGGCACACCGGACTTGTTGTACGCCGGGTCGTGCAGATCGATGTCCGGGTAGTTGACGTAGCAGCCGTCGGTCACGGCGTTCGGCACCGGTACGCCGCCCGTCCCGGCGTACACCCCGTGAAAGAACTCCCTGATCCAGGCGAGCGACTTGGCCTCGTCCGCCGGGTCGGTCCACCAGATCATCCAGGCGGCCTTGTACGCGGCCTCGCGGTGCGGGGCGGCGGTGGCGTCCGGGGCGACCGCGTTGACCTGGCCGCCGAAGGAGCTGAGCAGCACGGAGGCGGTGGGGTTGACGAGATCGGTGCGGGTCAGGTGCCGGTAGAAATCACCGATGTGCGCGTCCGGCATGGCCGTGCGGTAGTACGCCGACTTGAAGTCGCCCTTGAGACTGGGGTCGTTCAGGGTCGCGTTGGTGGTGCCCAGGTACCGGGCGGCCTGGAGCCAGGGCATCCGCCGGGGCTCGGCGAGCTCCGGCATGGCGGGCAGCTCGCCCATGGGGGTGGTGAGCGGCACATGTGCCATGTCCAGGCCGGCCGTCATGGCCGCCAGGAAGTCGTCCAGGATCCGGTCCGCGTTCGGGACGGTCGCGTCGGCCTGGGTGATCAGGCCGATGTAGCCGTTGGACCGGTGGTTCAGGGCCAGCATGCTGACCAGGTTGTCGTTCGGGGTACCGGCCTTGAGGTTCTTGGCGTGCCAGTCCCCGTAGTTCTTCACCAGACGGGCGAAGCGCTGCTCGGTCATCTCCTCCCACGGCCAGGCGATCGCGCTGACCAGCACCTCGGCCGGCGGCTGCGGCAGCAGCGCGGACGGGTCGGTGCCGGTGGCCCCGGGCGAGCGGAACCAGAAACGGGTGATGACACCGAAGTTGCCGCCGCCACCGCCGGTGTGGGCCCACCACAGGTCACGGTGGGGGTCGTTCGCCTCCCGGGTGGCGACGACCGTCGTGACCGTGCCGTCGGCGGCGACGGTCACCACCTCCACCGCGTACAGATGGTCGACGACCAGTCCCAGCTTGCGGCAGAGCAGGCCCCAGCCGCCGCCGCTGACATGTCCGCCCGCGCCGACCTGGAAGCACATGCCTGCCGGGACGACGACACCCCAGGTGCGGTACATCCGCTCGTAGACGTTCAGCAGCTGGGCGCCCGCCTCGACGGCGATCGCGTTCATCCGGGGGTCGTAGAAGACCTTGTTCATCTTCGTCATGTCGAGGATGACCCGGACATCGGGGTTGAAGACCCAGTCCTCCCAGCAGTGGCCGCCGCCGCGGACGGTCAGCCGCTTGCCGCCCGACACGGCCTTCTCCACGGCCCGTACGACCTGCGCCGTCGTCTCGGCCAGCACCACCCTCTCGGGCGAGGCGACCCAGCGCTGGTTCCAGCCCCGGACGAGGTCCGGGTAGCGCTTGTCGGCCGGGGTGACCACGGTGACCGGTTCCGCCGCCGCGGCGGCCTCGCCGGCCGCGGAAGCCGGTGTGGCGAGCCCCGTCCCCGTCAGCAGTGCGGCTCCCCCGGCCGCGGCTCCCCCGGCGAGGAAGTTTCTGCGCCGCATACCGTCCGTGCCCTGTGCCATGTCCCCAACTCCTCGGTGATCAAGCCTGGTCAATGTCTTGACTCCTTCACGCTAAAGATCGGATCGGGGGCCGGGCACCCAGAGAATTGCGCTCGTACCCGGGAATACGGCGCGGACCGCGGCCGGAGAGCCGGCCGCGGTCCGCGAAGGTGTCCGAACGGGCGTCAGGGGGTGGGAAGTTCCACGGACTGACGGTGGCGGAAGAAGTTGCCGGGGTCGTACCTGGCCTTGACCTGCTGGAGGCGGCGGTAGTTGCCCTTGTAGTAGAGGGTCGCCCAGCTGACCCCGGACCTGTTGCGCAGCGGGTCGCCGAGGTCCGCGTCCGGGTAGTTGATGTAGCAGCCGTCGGTCACGGCGTTGGGGACGGGGACGCCGCCGGTGTCGGCGTACGTCTCCTCGTAGCTCTCCCGGGTCCAGGCGATGTACTTGGCGTCCTCCGCGGGTTCGTTCCACAGGACGGACCAGAGCATCTTGAACGCCGCTCCCCGGTGCGGCAGCGCGGTGTCCGCCTCGCGGACCTTGTTGGTCCTGCCGCCGTAGGGGGTGAGCTGAATGTTGATCTTCGGGTTGTCGATGTCGGTACGGGTGAGGTGCTTGTAGAGCGCCTCCGCCTGGCGCGGCGGGAAGTCGGCCCTCATGTACGCCGACTTGTACTCGGCCCGCAGCGTGGGGTCGTTGAGCAGTGGGTTGGTGGTGCCCGCGAAGCGGGTGGCCTGGAGCCAGGGCAGCCGGCGCGGCGCGGCGAACTGCGGCATGGCGCTGATGTCGCCCATCTGCTCGGTCAGCGCGCCGGGCTCGGTGTTGATGCCGGCGCTCATGTGCGCGAGATAGGCGTCGAGCATCCCCCGCGCGTCGGGAGCCGCCGCGTCGACCTGTGTGACCATGCCGATCTGGCCGTTGGACCGGTGGTTGAGCAGCAGGAAGCTGGTCAGGAAGCGGGTGGGGCTGTCCCCTCCGATGTTGGCCACGTGCCAGGAGGCGTAGTTGCGCACCAGGCGGACGAACTCCTCCTTGGTGAGGTCGCTCCACGACCACGACACCGCGCTGAAGAGGACCTCGCCGGGCGGCTTGGGCAGCAGGTTGCGCGGGTCGGTGCCGGTGGCGCCCGGCGAGCGGAAAAAGTAGCGGGTGACCACACCGAAGTTGCCGCCGCCACCGCCGGTGTGGGCCCACCACAGCTCTCGGTGGGGGTCGTTCGCCTCCCGGGTGGCGACGACCGTCGTGACCGTGCCGTCGGCGGCGACGGTCACCACCTCCACCGCGTACAGATGGTCGACGACCAGACCGTCGCGCCGTACGAGCATGCCCCAGCCGCCGCCGCTGACATGGCCGCCGATGCCGACGGAGTAGCAGATACCGCCGGGGATGGTGATGCCCCAGGTCGCGTACAGCTTCTCGTAGACGTCGAGCAGCTGGGCTCCCGCCTCGACGGCGATCGCGTTGAGCCGGCTGTGGTAGTACACGCCGTTCATCTTCGACAGGTCGAGGATGAGCTGCGTCTGCGGGTTGTAGACGAAGTCCTCCAGGCAGTGCCCGCCGCTGCGGATGGTGAGGCGTTTGCCCGCGCGGGCGGCCTCGGCGACGATCGGGGCCACCTGGGCGGGGGCGTCGACGACTCGTACGGACTCCGGTTTCGCGACGTACCGCGCGTTGAGCGCCCTCACCAGGTCCGGGTACTGCTGGTTGGCGGGCGTGACGGCGACCGGGCCGGCCGGCGGCGCCGCGTCGGCGAGCGCGCGGGCTCCGGATCCCGACGCGTGGGCCGTGCCGTGGAGACCGAGTGCCGCTGCTCCGCCCGCTCCGGCGGCACCGGTGAGAAGGAGGCGGCGTCTTATGCCGGTTGGAATCTGATCCATGGTCATACCTCGTGGAGACTCGTGGCCGATGAAGGTGCGCGGACGCGCGGAGGGTGTGCCGGGAAGGCCGGCGCCCCGAGCGCTCAGCGCTTGAGGGCGAAGGTCAGGCCGTCGGCGTACGGCAGGACGCTCAGGTCCACCCGCTTGTCCTCGCGGACCTTGGCGTTGAACGCCCGCAGCGCCGTCGTCTCGGAGTCCTGCTGTGTCTCGTCGAGCACCGCGCCGTGCCAGAGCACGTTGTCCACGACGATCAGGCCTCCGGTGCGCAGCAGCTTCAGCGCGGCCTCGAAGTAGGCCTCGTAGTTCTCCTTGTCGGCGTCGATGAAGACGAAGTCGAACGAACCGGCCGCGCCCTCCTCCGTCAGCAGGGATTCCAGGGACTGGCGCGCGTCACCGATCCGCAGGTCGATCCGGTCGGCGACACCGGCCCGCTCCGCGAAGTCACGGGCCATGGCGGACCACTCCTCGCTGATGTCGAGAGCGACCACGCTGCCCCCCTCGGGCAGTGCCAGGGCGGTCGAGAGCAGGCTGTAGCCGGTGAACACACCGACCTCCAGGGCACGCCTGGCGCCGGTCGCCTTCACCAGCAGAGAGATGAACTGACCCTGCTCGGGCGAGATCTGCATCAGGGCCAGCGGAAGTTCGGACGTCTTGGTCCGGAGTTCCTGGAGCAGGTCGGGTTCACGCAGTGAAATCTCTGCCACATAGTCTTGCAGAGCCTCATTCACATCGACTTGGATACGCATGGTTCCCCCTCGTTCTGTACGTCCCGATGTCGGATGGTCAACGAGTACCGAAAATCGCGGGCGCGAAATTCCCGCACCGCACCGACGGTCCGCGACGGCCGGCAGGAAGCGCTGCCGAGCGGATTGCGGCCTCTGACCGGATTGCGCTCCTGGTCTGGAAAGCTAGAACGCGGAACGGATGTCCGTCAAGCAGATTGATGAGGCCGATATTCCTGGACCGGTTCTTCAGCGACGGCTGGAACAATGCCCGCGTAATGCATTCGGAGACCGCGCGCCGATTATCTTCGGTCGCCCGTTCCTTTCGATGGGACGGACGCCCCTGATGGAATCCTGTCATCGGGTTCCGCATCCGTTTTCCCATCAAGGAGGACTTTCCCGTGAGCCTTGAACAGCGCGCGTTCCGGGATTGCCTGGGGCGGTTCGCCTCGGGCGTGACCGTCGTCACCACCGGCGACGGGACGGCCGTCCACGGTGTCACCGTCAGCTCCTTCACCTCGGTGTCCCTGGCCCCGCCGCTGGTCCTGGTCTCCCTGGACCGGCGCAGCCGCGGCTGCGACCGGCTCGGGGAGAGTTCCGCGTTCGGGATCAATGTGCTGGCGGCGGACCAGCGCGATCTCGCCCTGCTCTTCGCGGGCCGCGCCGATGCCCCCGCCTCCGGCGTCCGCTGGGAGGGCGACCCCTCCGCCGCCCGGCTCGCCGGCGCCGTGGCGCACTTCACCTGTGTCCCCTGGGCGACCTACGACGGCGGTGACCATGTGCTGTACGTCGGCGAGGTGGTGCGCTTCGAGGCTTCCGGCGGGGAGCCCCTGGTCTTCAGCTCCGGGGTGCTGGGCGAGTTCCGCCGCCCGTCCGACGGGGCGGCCTGGACCGGGTCGCTCGACGGCCCGGCGCACGGCTGGGCGGCCGACTTCAGCGCGCTGGCGGCCACGAGCAAACACGTATGAGGTCCGCCCGGGCGGACCGGAGGGACCCGCCCGGGCGTGCGGGAGCCTCGACGACCACCAACCACAGGGTCATTGACCGGACAAGGAAGAAGACATGACGCGACAGAACGGCGACGCGGGACCCGACGCTCCCCACGCACCGGTGACGCGACCGCTGACCGGCGATGAGTACCTGGAAAGCCTCCGGGACGACCGCGAGATCTACCTCAACGGGGAGCGGGTCAAGGACGTCACCGCCCATCCGGCGTTCCGCAACTCGGCGCTGATGACGGCCCGTCTCTACAACGCCCTGCACGACCCCGCGAAGCAGGGGGTGCTGACCACCCGCACCGACACCGGCGGCGACGGATTCACCCACGCCTTCTTCCGTACCCCACGCAGCGTGGACGACCTGGTCGCGGACCGCGAGGCGATCACCGAGTGGGCCAGGATGACGTACGGCTGGATGGGCCGCAGTCCCGACTACAAGGCCGCGTTCCTCGGCACCCTCGGCGCCAACAGCGAGTACTACGCCCCGTACGAGGAGAACGCCCGGCGCTGGTACAAGGAGTCGCAGGAGAAGGTCCTGTTCTGGAACCACGCGATCATCCACCCGCCGGTGGACCGTCATCTGCCCACCGAGCAGGTCCAGGACGTCTTCGTCCATGTGGAGAAGGAGACCGACAGCGGGCTGGTCGTCTCCGGGGCGAAGGTCGTCGCCACCGGTTCGGCCATCACCCACTACAACTTCATCTCGCACTACGGCCTGCCGCTGCGGGACAGGAAGTTCGCGCTGGTCGCGACCGTGCCGATGGGCGCGCCGGGACTGAAACTGATCTGCCGTCCGTCCTACGCGGCGAACGCCGCGGCGACGGGCAGCCCGTTCGACTACCCGCTCTCCAGCCGGCTCGACGAGAACGACACCATCTTCGTGCTGGACAAGGTGCTCATCCCCTGGGAGAACGTCTTCCTCTACGGCGACGCGGACCGGGTGAACAACTTCGCCCCGCAGTCCGGTTTCCTGGAGCGGCTCACCTTCCACGGCGCCATCCGCCTCGCGGTGAAAATCGACTTCATAGCCGGTCTGCTGCTCAAGGCCGTCGAAATGACCGGCAGCAAGGACTTCCGCGGCATCCAGTCCCGCATCGGCGAGGTGCTGGCCTGGCGCAACATGTTCTGGGCCCTCAGCGACGCCGCCGCGCGCAATCCGCAGGAGTGGAAGAACGGCGCACTCCTGCCGCGTCTCGAATACGGCATGGCCTACCGCTGGTTCATGACCGTCGGCTATCCGCGTATCAAGGAAATCATCCTCCAGGACGTCGCCAGCGGCCTGATCTACGTCAATTCCAGTGCCGATGATTTCGCGAACCCGGAGATCCGGCCGTATCTCGACAAGTACGTGCGCGGCTCGAACGGGTACGACTCGGTGAGCCGTGTCAAACTCATGAAACTGCTCTGGGACGCGATCGGTACGGAGTTCGGCGGCCGGCACGAGCTGTACGAGCGCAATTACTCGGGCAACCACGAGCAGGTGCGCACCGACATCCTGCACGCGCAGGAGGCCAGTGGCCAACTCGACGCGTACAAGGGCTTCGCCGAGAAGTGCATGGAGGAGTACGACCTCGACGGCTGGACGGTGCCCGACCTCGACTCGTTCAAGGAACTGCGCGACCGGCGCAAGGGGCTCTGGGTCTGACACCCGGGCACCCACGACGACGCCCGGCGGAACGGGACCGGTCCCGTTCCGCCGGGCGTCAGCCCGCGTGACGCAGGCCGAGCGAGGGGGCGGGCCGGCCTGTGCCGTGCCCGGCCGGGACCACGAGCCCCCGGAGTTCCTGGCGGATCCGCTCCCGCAGACAGACCCGCAGCACCCGGCGAGGCAGCAGACCCCGGCCCGGCTCGGGCACATCGACGCGCGCGAGCGCCCGGCCCACCCGCGCGCCGAGCCAGACGGTGTCCGCCCGGTGCTCGGCACGCGGGAACATCTCCACGAGCCGCGGCAGCAGCGTCCCGCCCGCGTCGTCGGGCCCACCGGCGGCGCCGGCGTCCGCGCGGTCCAGCAGCACCGCGCACACACCCTTGTCCGTGGCGGCCACCAGCAGGGGGCCGAGCGAGGACGCCCCCACCGCCGACCGGATCACCTCACCGTCCCCGCCCGCGCGGAACGCCTGCGGCGTCATGCCGAGGATCGCCGAGGAGACGGCGTAGAACTGGCCGTTGGAGTTGAAGCCGGCCTGGTAGATGGCGTCGGAGACGGTACGTGCCCCGGCCAGCTCCGCCCGGACGCGCCGGGCCCGCACCGCCGTCCAGTACGCGTGCGGTGTGACCCCGGTCAGCGATCTGAACATCCGGTGGAAGTGGAAGCGGCTGTAGCCGGCCGTCCGCGCCAGGCCGTCCAGGTTGGGGGGCTCCAGCGCCCCGTCCATCAGCAGGCAGGCCCGGGCCACGGTGTCCGCGTAGTACCTGTTCGGCGCCGACTCGTCGGGATGGCAGCGGCGGCACGGGCGGTAACCCCGCGCACGCACCTCCTCCAGGGTGGGATGGAACTCCACGTTCTCCCGGCGGGCCAGCCGCGCGGCGCAGGAGGGCCGGCTGTAGATGCCCGTCGTCCGCACGACGTAGTAGAAGACGCCGTCCGCCGCCTTGTCGCGGCGCTGCACCGCCCGCCAGCGCTCCGCGTCGGTCGCGTACGCCGGTCCGGTCGACGCCGTGGCGGTACGGGCCCGCTGCCCGTGATCGGCCATCACCGTCTCCGGCCCGCGAGTCCCGGGCGGGGCGCCCAGCCCCGCTCGTGCAGCCGGTCCCGGTCGCGCAGCAGCTTGCCGCTCGCGGACCTGGCCAGTTCGGGCACCATGTGGAACCGGCGCGGCACGGACTGCTCGCCGAGGAACCTCCGGCACCACGCCGACAGGTCGGTCCGTGCCAGTTCGTCGGTGCCGGCCACATGGGCCTCGACCGGGTCGGGCCCCAGCACCACGGCCTCCGTGACATGCCGGTGGGCCCGCAGCACCTCCTCGATGTCGAGCAGCTGGGCGCCGGACGCGGTACGCCCGGCCCTGCCCCGCAGCCACAGGGCTCCGGTCGCCGGGTCCCGGGTGACGAGGTCGTAGGTGGACAGCCAGCCGCCGCCCTCGCGCGGCCGGGGCTCGTAGGGGTCGGGCCCATGGCCGTCGGGCCCAGGACGGTCGGGCTCGTAGGGGTGGGGCGAGCACGGGACATGGACCTGGAGGGTCCCGGCCGTCACCCGTGTGCGCACCCCCGGTACCGGCACGCCGATGGACTCCGGCCCGTGCACCCCGGCCAGGTCCGTGGAGACGACGCCGGTCTCGGTCGTTCCGTACGCCTGGCCCACCAGGACCCCGTATCGGCGGGCGAAGGCGCCCGCGGTCTCCGCGGGCAGGGTGTCCCCGCCGGAGACGGCGAGCCGCAGGAGCGGCAGACCGGTCCCGGCCGCGGCCTCGGTGAGCTGGGCGAAGTGGTGCGGGCGCCCCAGGACCGCGTGGGAGCCGGCCACGGCCTCGGTGACCGCCGCGCCGTCGGCGGAGGCCGGGAACACCACGGTCGCGCCGACCGCGAGAGCGTGCAGCACACCGCCGATCAGCGGGAAGGAGTGCGCGATCGGTTCGAGGACCGCCACCCGCTCGCCGGCCCCCGGCATCAGGGGCAGCGAGCCGAGCCGCGCCACCTCGGTCAGCAGTGAGGCGGCGGTACGGCCCGCCGCCTTGGGACGGCCCGTGGTGCCGGAGGAGAACTGCACCAGACAGTGCGGGGTGCGCGCGGGCAGACCGCCCCGCCTGCGCCGTACGAGCACCTCGCACTCGGGTACGAACAGGCCCTGGCCGTCGAAGCGTTCGCCCAGGCTGATCACGAACTGCGGTGCGCTCAGCTCCAGCAGCGCGGCCCGCTCCGCGCGGCCCAGCGCCGGCTCCAGCAGGATCACCTGCGCGCCGATGGACCACAGGGCGAAGACGCACCACAGCTGGGTGAAGCTCGGTGTGCCGTGCACCGCCACCGTCGTACCCGGGCGGATTCCGTAGCAGGTGAGGGTGCGGGTGAGCCGGGCCGTCTCCTCGCGGAGCGCGCCGAACGGGACCGCGCTGCCGGATCGCGCCCAGACCGCCCGTGGGTCGGCGGCGGCGAACAGCCGCTCGCCCCACCAGCCTTCGTCACTCATCGTCTCTCCGGGGGCCGCTGCGGACCCGCCGGGCCGGTGCCGTGCCTGTACGGGCACGGCACCGGCCCGGCGGTCCGGCTCTGTCACTTCTCGACGCAGAACTCGCCGACGGGCCAGCCGACGTGCCGCTTGTCGGTGGCGACATGGCCGAGGACCTGGTCGCCCTTCTTGAGTTCCGTCACGTTCAGCACACTGGCGCCGGGGCCGAGGACCCGGACATGCCAGTCGTCCTGGACGATCAGGTTGACCTCGACACCCTCGGGCGAGACCGCCTTGATGCTCAGCAGCGGGCGGGACTCCAGCTTGATCCGGCCCACCACGATGCGGCGCGTGCGGCCGTCGGCGCCGACGGCC
>NZ_MAUD01000118.1 GCF_001700515.1 Streptomyces lushanensis | reverse complement strand
CCCTGGTCGCCGCCGGCGGCGCGCTCGCGCTGCTCGCCTCCATACCCGGCTCGGCGTCCGCCGCCCAGGGGGAGTTCGGTTACGTGTTCACCGGTATGAACGGCGGCCCGACGGCCGGCATGCTGGTGAATCCGGGGAGCCGGGAGTGCGTCACGCTGCCGGAGGTCGCCGGGGAGTACGTACCGCCGGCGCATTCGCCCCGTAACGGCACCTTCTCCACCGCCACGGTCTTCGCGGGCCCTGACTGCGACGGGGAATTCCACATCCTGCCGCCGGGCGGATCGGCGGGCAGCGGCGTCCTGATCCGTTCCGTCGCCTTCTCCTGAGGCCGCTCGGGGCGGTCGGGGCGGTCGGGCGCTCGGGTCGGTCGGGCGATTGGGGTCGGTTCGGGGCGCCTGCTGGATCCGGGTGGGGGCAGGGACCGGTGTGAACGCGTCACACACCCGGCCTGAACGTGCCCCGGGCGTGTCCCCGGCAGGGGAAAGGAAGTTGGGCAGGGAAACCTCCGCCGTCGGCGGGGGAGCCCATTCCCGCGTCCCGGAGGTGCCGCCCCGTGCGCCAGTTGTCCGCCATGTCCGCCCCAGGCCGTTTCGCCGTCTGGATCGTCACCTCGCTGGCGGTCGCGGCCTCCGCGGGCTGTATGAGCGTCGGTGAGGACGAGGGAAAGCCCGCGCCGTCGCGTTCCGCGGACCGCCAGGGTTCCGCGGCCGAGCCCGACGGTGGTACGGGCGCGGGCCCCGGCGCGCCCCGTGCCTGGCAGGGGCGTACGGAGCAGGGCGGTGCGGAGGGCGTCGGCGCGGGGAAGGGCGACAGGGGCAAGGATGCGTCGCCGAGCCCCAGCTCCGCCGACACCCCCTCGCCCAAGCCCTCGAAGGGCGAGCGGCCTCAGCCCGGGAAGAAGCCGACTCCGCCCCTTGGCGAGCCCGTACCGTCCAAGGAGCCCACGCGCCCGGCGCCCTCCCTCAGCCAGCCGCCGCCACAGAGCCCCGACCCGGCACCGGAGCCCGAGCCGGAGCCGACGAAGCCACCGGAACCGCCGTCCGCGTCACCGGCGGCGGGCACGCGTACGAGCTTGACAACGGTCGGGGAGATGTCCGGGCCGGGAGCGGGGACGGGCATGGGCGCCAGGCCCGGGCCCGGAGTTGGATCCGGATCGGGGAAGCCGTCCGGGAAGGGGACCGCGAAGGGGCACGGCAACGGAAACGGAAACGGGAAGGGGATGCGAACGGAGTCGATGGCATCACCGCAGATGGGACCGGTGTGACGGGGGTCGCCGTGGCGGCGGTTTGCCTTGGAGGGGGGTGGGTGCGTATGATAGTAGATCGTTTGATCATTGCCTGGCGCCGACACAGAAGAGCGCCACGTGGCGCGTACTCTCCCTTGCCGTGGCTGACCGCATTGAGGCGGTCGATTTGCGAATCACGGAGTTTGGGCGCGTGCCGAGACTCCGGAAGGTTTCGCATTTCGCATGTCCATTTCCAGTACTGACCACACCGTCATGCCCGAGCACGAGTCCGCCGAGCCGGTGGAGACCGTCGAGGGTCCGGAGGCCGCAGCGGCCACCGGTACGACCAAGTCCGCCGAGAGCGTCGGGATTGACGAGGCCTCAGTGGCCTCCGAGCCGACCGACACATCCGAGGCCGCCGAGATCCCGGAGGGCTCTGAGATCTCCGACACGTCCGGTACGGCCGAGTCCTCCGACGCGATCGAGTCTTTTGACGCGGCCGAGTCCTCCGACGACGACTCTTCCCTCTCCGGTCTCTCCGGCTCCTCGGAGTCCGACGACTCCGCCGACTCCGACGAGGCCACGGGCCTGACGTTCGGTGATCTCGGCCTGCCCGAGGGCATCGTCCGCAAGCTCACCCAGAACGGCGTCACCGCCCCCTTCCCGATCCAGGCCGCGACCATCCCGGACGCCCTGGCCGGCAAGGACATCCTGGGCCGGGGCCGTACCGGTTCCGGCAAGACCCTCTCCTTCGGTCTGCCGCTGCTGGCCACGCTGGCCGGCGGCCACACCGAGAAGAAGAAGCCCCGCGGCATCATCCTCACTCCGACCCGTGAGCTGGCGATGCAGGTCGCGGACGCGCTCCAGCCCTACGGCGACGTGCTCGGCCTGAAGATGAAGGTCGTCTGCGGCGGTACGTCGATGGGCAACCAGATCTACGCCCTGGAGCGCGGTGTCGACATCCTCGTCGCCACTCCGGGCCGGCTGCGGGACATCATCAACCGCGGTGCCTGCTCGCTGGAGAAGGTCCAGATCGCGATCCTCGACGAGGCCGACCAGATGTCCGACCTGGGCTTCCTGCCCGAGGTCACCGAGCTGCTCGACCTGGTGCCGGCGGGCGGCCAGCGGATGCTCTTCTCCGCCACCATGGAGAACGAGATCAGTACGCTGGTCAAGCGCTATCTGACCAGCCCGGTCAGCCACGAGGTCGACAGCGCCCAGGGCAATGTCACGACCATGACGCACCACGTGCTCGTGGTGAAGCCGAAGGACAAGGCTCCGGTGACCGCGGCGATCGCCGCGCGCAAGGGCCGCACGATCATCTTCGTACGGACGCAGCTCGGCGCCGACCGGATCGCGGAGCAGCTGCGCGAGTCGGGTGTGAAGGCCGACGCGCTGCACGGCGGTATGACGCAGGGCGCCCGTACCCGGACCCTGTCGGACTTCAAGGACGGTTACGTCAACGCGCTGGTCGCGACCGACGTCGCCGCCCGCGGTATCCACGTGGACGGCATCGACCTCGTACTGAACGTGGACCCGGCCGGGGACCACAAGGACTATCTGCACCGCTCGGGCCGTACGGCGCGGGCCGGCAAGTCCGGTGTCGTCGTCTCGCTGGCGCTGCCGCACCAGCGGCGCCAGATCTTCCGGCTGATGGAGGACGCGGGCGTGGACGCCTCGCGTCACATGGTCGGCGGAGCGGGCGCGTTCGACCCGGAGGTCGCCGAGATCACCGGAGCGCGTTCGCTCACGGAGGTCCAGGCGGACTCGGCGAACAACGCGGCCAAGCAGGCCGAGCGTGAGGTCTCCGAACTGACCAAGCAGCTCGAACGTCTTCAGCGCCGGGCCGCCGAACTCCGCGACGAGGCCGACCGGCTGGTCGCCCGTGCGGCGCGCGAGCGGGGCGAGGACCCGGAGGCCGCGGTGGCCGAGGTGGCCGCCGAGGCCGAGCGCGCGGTGGAGGAAGCGGCGGCTGCGGCTGCCGCCGTTCCGGCGCAGCGCGAGGAGCGCAGGGACAGCCGCGACGACCGGGGGAACTTCGGGCGTCGTGACGACCGCGGCGAGCGCAGCGGCCGGGGCGGCGCGCGGGGCTACACGCCGCGTGACGACCGCGGCGGTGAGCGCGGCGACCGGCCCGGCTTCCAGCGTCGTGACGACCGTGGCGGTGACCGCGCGGACCGCGGTGGCGACCGTGGCGGTTTCCAGCGCCGTGACGACCGCCGGGACGACCGCGGTGGCGACCGTGGCGGCTTCCGCCGTGACGACCGCAGGGACAACGACCGAGGCGGCTTCCAGCGCCGTGACGACCGGAGCGCCGACCGCGGTGGCGACCGTGGCGGGTTCCAGCGCCGTGACGACCGTGGCACGGCGGAGCGGGGCGGCTTCAACCGTGACCGTGGCGAGCGCCGTGACGACCGGGGCGGCGAGCGCCGTGACGACCGGGGCGGCCGTTCCTTCGAGCGCCGCGACCACCGGGCGCCCAGCGACCGTCCGATCAACCGTGACCGCCGCGACGACCGCCCGGCGGGCGGCGGCTTCCGCGCCGGCGCCCACGACCGCCCGGCCATCCGCCGCGACGACCACCGCGGCGGCTCCACGGGCACCGGCACCGGCTCCTTCGGCCGCCGCGACGACAAGCCGCGCTGGAAGCGCAACGGCTGACCACCGGCCGACCTGACGCCCCACCAGGGCCCGTGCGCCACCCCCAGGGTGGATCACGGGCCCTGGTGGGGCGTC
>NZ_MAUD01000117.1 GCF_001700515.1 Streptomyces lushanensis | reverse complement strand
GCTGCCCGCGCCGCGGCGCGGCTCGTTCAGCAGGGCGGTGTGCAGGCGGGGCCGGACCCCGGCCTCGGTCCGGTCCCGCAGCCGACGCCAGGCCGTTACACCGGAGCAGCCCACCATTTCCGCGGGGACATCCGGCCAGGCGACCTGCAGCCCGACTCGCCCGTGGGCAGTGTCTGAGGACACGAGGTGCGGGGACGTTCGCAGGGGTCCCGCGCTCGCTCCGCCGCCGTGGTCGGGCGGAGCGAGCGCAGTTCCCGCTGGTTTCTGCTGGGGCCGGCTGGGGTCAGTCGGGCAGTCGGTCGAGGACCCAGCGGCCGATGTCCTCCGTCATGAGGGCGTGCGGGTCGTTGTCCTGGGACAGGAGGAATTCGTTGAGATCGGACTCCTCCGGCGGCAGCTCATCGATATTGACGTACAGGTCCTCTTGCTGGTCCAGGTCACGGACGGCGACCGCGCTGACGGACGGCACGAAGCACACGGAGCGGTGGGCCAGGTCGGCGCTCTCGCCGGCGCCGGCGAGGGCGTCGCCGATGATGCCGAACGATTCGAGCGTCCCGCCCGGCGCCCCGTCCAGCTCGGGGAAGCCACTGATGCTGATCGTGTGCGGACCGCCGAGGACGCCGTTCAGTACGGCAGCCTCCGCCGCCTCGCCCTGAGGCTGGGCGAGGAAGTACGTGCCGTCGAAGGCCGGCCCGGCGCAGCTCAGGGTCTTCGCCCCGGCCCGCACACCGTTGCCCACGCCGTCACCGCGTCCGCTGGACACTCCGATCAGATGCGGGATCTGCGGCCACGAGCCGACCTTCCGGAGTTCGTCGAGGAACTCGGCCCGCAGCGGGCTCTCCTGCGGCGTGCCCTTCATGTCGCCCAGGTAGCGCCAGAGCATCTGCTGTGAGGCCGGGCTGCTGATCTGCCGCAGGTAGGTGTCATCGACAACAGCGGTGTAGTGCGCGAATGCCTGCAGACCGATCGGCACCCACGCCCCCCGGTGCGGGCTGTCGACCGACAGGTAAACACCGACCCGGTGGTCCATGCGCCGCTGCTCCATCTTCGCCAGCGCGTAGCGGGTGACGATGCCGCCCATGCTGAACCCGCCGGCGAGGAGCCGCGTGTCGTCGAGCTGCTCGGCGCTGGTCCGCAGGATCGCGGCCATCACCGTCTCGGCGTTGCGGAGGATCGACCCACTGCGCTCGTCGAACCCGACGAGCACCAGGGTGCGTCCGCGGCGCCTCAGCTCGCTGATGAACGGGAACCGTCCGTTCTCCAGCTGGTCCCAGAGCCAGTCGAAGTCGCTCGGCCCGAGGTTGAACCCGTCGGCCAGGACAACGGGCCGGACCACACCCTTCTGGCCTTCCCCGTAGTACACACGGGCGCTGCCGCCCGGCAGTTGCCACACCTCGTCGGCCTCGGGCGCCTGCGGCGCCGCGCCCTTGCCCACGGACGTCACCAGTCCGAACGCACGGGCGGCCTGCCTGATCTTCTCGGTCTTACTGTCGGCCACTAATAGCCCTTTCACGCTGTAGGCAACAACTCAAGGGACATGATCGACAGACGGGTCATCCCCCGGGCGTGAACTCCGCGCGGATAGCTATATCGAGTGAACTCACCATATTCCGCTGTGAAACAGAAGAGGTGCTGCATGCGCGTGTGCCGATCCCGCGAGTGGCGCACTGCGGCACGACTCGCCCGCTGGGTGTGCGCCGACCCGCCGTGACGAGGATGATCGTGTCGTGCCGGTTTTCGCCTGGCGCGGCCTGGCCACAACCTGCACGTGTCAACAACGACACCAACGTCCGGGGTGGAAGTAACCCCCAGCGACCAAGACTTCATGGCCGCCGCGCTCGCCCTGCCTGCAGCAAGGGCTGAATCCACGCGCGCCGCACCACCGCCGAACCGGTCGACGGCACGCTGAACGCTCCGAAGGTCGCCGAGCAAAAGACCTGCAGTCCAACTCATTCTGAAACGATCAGTAAGGCGCTTCCCTGTGGTGCCGCTCACGGGCGGCGTGTGATGCATGGCGTAGCGGCGTGGTTTGGCCGGTTCGAGGAGCTCTTTGCGCATGGCGTCGTTCAGCCTCCGGCATCCGCGCGGTGGCGACGCCGTCGTAGTCCTCCCGCGTCCCGACGGCGGCCGTACAGGCGCCCCTCAGCGACACGGCCCCCGGAGAGCATGACCGTCACACGCGGAGGCGGGATACCGCCGATGAGTTCGGATTTTGGTTTGCCGTTATGAAGCGTGCCTCTGCGCCGTCCCGGAGCGCATTTGCCCGGCATTCGCTCTCCTCGCTGTCCCCCGACAGGCGATTTTGACCGTTTGCCAAATGATTTTGACCGACGCCGGGTTCCCGCTACTTGATCTTGAGCTGTGGCCAGCCGTTCCCCGGCGCCCCTTTTGGGGCCTGCGGCGGCGGAATCTCGGCTGCTGTGGCGGGCATGGCGGAGCTAGCGTGGTGGTTTTGCGGAGTGCAGGAGGGATTCGCGGTGCTGGTCATGCCTGGGCGGCGGACGTCGACGATGGAGCTGTTGGCCGTTGAGGCGGCGGGTCGAGGTATGCCGGTCAGGGCGGCGGAGGAGCCCGGCCTGGCAGGCCCTGCGAACTGGTACGGCGGGCCGGTCGCGGGTGCGCGGCTGGCAGGCCGGCTCGGGTTCGCGCTGCTGGAGCCGACGGACGGCTGGCTCGCCGACGAGGTGGCGGGCCGGCTGGACAGGCTCGACAGAGCCCTGGCGTGCCCGTCCGGCCACGTCAGTGGCTTGGTCTTCTGGCCGCCGGAGCGGGACCTTTCGGCTGATGAGGTGGTCGAGCAGGCCCTGGCGTACCGGCCGATCGTTCTGTGACCGGGTTCAGGTCCGAAGCCGGATGAGCAGGGCTGTGGTGGTTGCGGTGCGGGAGAAGACGTGGCCGCGCCTGTCATGACGGGTGGTGACGGCCCGGGACTGCTTCAGTCTGTTGATCGCCCGTTCCACGGTGTTGTGCTGCTTGTACCGCTCTTCGTCGAAGCCGGGTGGCCGCCCACCACGTGAACCTTTGCGCGGTCGGGCGGCCTGGCTGTCGGTCTTCTCCGGGACCGTGTGCCGGATGCCCCGGCGCCGCAGGTAGACGCGGCACGAGCCGTTGCTGATGGGCGTCTCTTTGGGTGAATAACTCGTTGGAATCGCCCGGCGCCCCTCGGACCACTCCATGGTGAGGCGGAGGAACCATCAACAGGGAGGAACGGAATCATGCATTCGATGCGTATCGGAGCGCTCCTGGGAGTGGCGGCGCTCACCATGGTGACCGTCCCGGCGAGCGACGCGCACGCGGTGACGATCGCCTGCGGCGGAGGTGCGTCCACCGGTCGCGTCTCCGTCCACGGCTGTATCAGTTCGGAGACGGGAACCATCCACAATCCCTTTCGTCACGTGACGGCGTACGTCAAGCTGAAAAACACGGGAAACAGGGCGTTGACCGTCTCGTACGAAGCGTTCGGGAAGGTCGAGAACCATACCGACTGGACAAAGATGGGCAACAGTCGCACCAACGTCCGGCCGGGCCAGGACTTCGGCCCCGAAGCGGTGGGGACCGTGACCCGATGGGCGTGCGAACCGGGCAGGAAGGTCACCATCCGCGTACGTGCCCAAGCCGCCGGTGCCGCCTGGAGCGCTTGGTCTCCGGCGGCCACGAAGCAGTGCACCACCTGAGCTCTTGACTCAAGGGGAATCCTTCACATCACCGGTCGTGTACCGGGCCGCGAGGTGCGGCACCGGTACGGACGAAGAGGACGAGACGCTCTTCGAGCGCCCGACGCAGGGAAACCCCCGCTGCGACGGGTCACCGGTCTGCTGTTCCACCTCATGACCGCTTCACACCGGAGCCGCTTCGGCGACCAGCGATAACGCGCGTCATGTCGTGCTGCCTCTGCCCTGGCAGATCGCGGCCGACCGGGTCGAGGCCCCACCGAACTCTCGAACACCGAGGGCGACCCGGCACGAGGATGCAGCCGAGCCGCCGCCCGCGCCGGCGGAGCCAACTCGGGAAAGACCGCGGCGACATCGACCGGCCGCGGCGGAGTGGCACGAGCAAAACTCATACCGGCGATCCTGCCACCAGCCACCGAAAGTCCTCGGCCGCCTCAGCCAGCGTCAGCGCTCAACCTTTCGTTCCGGCTTGTTGTGAAGCGGACCAAAGGCGTTATCGGAGGAATCCGATAACGCCTTTGCGTCCTTCCTTTCCGTCCTTCTCGGCGGTCAGGTGGGGGCTGGACTGTCTTTCCCACCAGCTTGCGCGTCGTTCCCGGCGTCGGCCGGGAACTCAGTAGGCGAGGAAGCCTCCGACGCGGATGCCGTGCATCGACTCGGCGGATTGGATCTCGACCCGGAAGGTGGTGTTGTCGAGCACGTTCGAGGCGATCACCAGCCAGTCGTTGCCCCAGCGGTAGCTCTTCCAGCCGTTGCACTCGCCGGTCCGCACGAAACAGACCCGCACCAGTGCGTTGAAGCTGGTGTTGCTCGTCTGGGCGACCCTGAAGTTGATGTCCCCGCAACGCGGTGAAGTCGTGTAGTGATCGGTTCTCGAAGGAAGGAGCGGGTTCGGGGAATCGGCCGTCGCGTACCAGATGGTCGCACCGTCGTAGCAGGCGGCGGCGTAGGCCGGTGACGAGGGAAGCAGTCCCAGGGGCAGCGCCAGCAGCGCTCCCAAGAGGGCGATGGACCACTTCTTACCGAGGCTTTTGATCATGGTGCTGCGTTCTCCGATCCTGTCGTCGTGCCGGTCCTTCCGGAGGTACTGGGACGTGAGGTGAAGACCTGAGGACCCAGTGGCAGGCGGTCGACCGCGGAGGCGGTGACTCGCCGCCCGTTCAGGTGTGGCATTCGCCGCTGATCGCCTTCCACCCCACGTACAATCTGCCCCGCGCGTTGATGTCGACCCTCGACCCCGTGCTGTCGGGTGTGTTGCTGGCCCAAGTCGCCTGACTGCCCTGGTAGATGACGAAGTTGCCGTCCTCCTGGTACACGGCTCGGTCACCGCGCCCCACCGTGTTCGAGGCCCAGCAGACGCGCCCGTCGGCCGCGTGGAGCACCAGGTTTCCGTCGTTCTGCATGACCAGCCGAACCGTCTGGTTGCCGAAGTCGGGAAGGGACCGCTCGATCCAGTCCCCCCGGTTGAGGTAGTTCTCCCAGGCGATTCCCCGCAGCAACTCGTTCCCCTTGGAACCGGCGTGGGCCGGTGTCGCGGCCATCACCGGCAGCATTGCCGCCAGGGAGAGGACGAGGGCCCGGATCGCGACCGCCTTGCTTTTGACGTGAGGCTTCACAGATGGTTCTCCGTCTCTGGTGTTCCGGCCCGGAAGCGGGCGGAGTCGAGGACCGCGCGGAACAGATGGACCATGTCTCGCCCGGCCGGCGGATCAGGGCCAGAGGAGGTATTCGCCGGCGACCCAGCCGGTGAGCTTGGTGCCGCCGTTGTAGCCGTATCCGCACACCCAGTAATGGCCTCCGGACTGCACACCCGAGGAGCTGAAGTAGAAGGCGGCTCCTCCGGCGATCTGGCCGATCGCCGTGTTGCCCGTCGACGGTCCGGTGCGTACCTTCAGCCAGTCCACGCTCGTCAGGACATGGGTGTAGTTGCTCAGAGGGCCCGGGCAGGTGACAGCGCTGATCCTGCTTGTCGGGGTGGCGTGGGCGGCCGGCACGGCGGCGAGGGAGAGCGCCGCGGTGGCGAGGGCGACGGCGAGGGCTTTTCTCACGGAGAACTCCTGGATGAGATCGGATACGGGAACGTCACGGGGCCATGACCGGGTCCGTGTGAACGTACGAGGGCGTGCGTCGGGCGTCCGGGACCCACGGCGGTTCCGGTGCGGGCTCGTTGAGGGCGTTCCATGGATCGCGTGCCCGCGGTTTCCCGCCGGGCGTCACCCCGGGCTTCACCACCAGGCGGTGGCGTTGGTGGAGTTGCAGGTGCTGACGACCGTGGTCACGTAGCAGGCGCGGAAGGCAACGGCCGAGCTGGAACTGGTCCGGTAGCCGCTGGTGTAGTTGCGGGTGCCGGCGGACCGGATGTCGGCGTATTCCCAGATGCCGCCGCCGAGGGAGACCTCGAAGCGGATGTAGTCCGCCGAGCCGTAGTTGAGGATGCGCCCCCAGCCGTACTGCGTGCCACCGCACGTGCCGAAGCGGATCTGGACCTGGCGACCGCTCACGGTTCTCTCGGTTCCCGTGGCGACGTTGGTGCAGGAGTTCGGGTCGCTCCACCACTCTGGGGCGGCGGTCGCCGGGACTGCGGCGAGCATGGTCGTGGCCGCGGCAGCGGCGCACACAGCCGCGATGGAGCCCATGCGACGGGTTTTCGTCTGCTTTGCCATGGTGTCCTCCGCTTCGTGGAACTGGCTGATGTCGCCACGGGGCGGCGCGACGACATGGTCCTTGAGCGTGTGGATGTGGTGGGCCGGTCCAGGCCAGGGGGCCCGCGTTGTGCCCGAGATCATGATGGAATCCGCTTTCCTGGACTCGCAAGGTTGTTTAGTCTCTGCCAATAGAGGCTGGTCAGACGGGCGTGCGGCGCTTGGAAACACACAGGGCCATTCGGGGGGCGGGATCTGTGGGGCTCAGGGTGCATTTCACGGCGCAGGATCTGGCCCGGGTGCAGGTGGCCGGCGGACCGGACGTGATGTGGGAGATCGTGCTGAGCGCCGCTCAGCTCGCAGGTACCACCGGCCAGGCCGTGTTCGGCCCCTGGCGTGTCCACGCGCGGACAGGGCTGCGCCGTTTACCCGCTTCCCACCGGCGGCTGATCCGCTACCTGGCGCCCCCGGTGGGGGACTTCCCCGATTTCCTCACTCCGCCCCAGGCGGCCCAGGGCCTGCCCGCCGGTATCGACGCGGTGCTGTCCTTGCGCCCGCAACGGATACGCCGGGATCTGGCGGTCCTGCCCGACGCCCCGCACTGGGCCCGCCCGTTGGCCGACGCGGACCCGACCGCGCTGGGCGAACTCGCTGACGCGCTGCACGGCTACCACCGTGCCGTTCTCACCCCTGTCTGGCACCGTCTGCACTCCGCGGTCGACGCCGAACGGGCCGTACGCGCGCGGGCCCTGCTCAACCATGGCGTGGACGGACTGCTCAACAGCCTCAGGCCCATCCTGCGTTGGTCGCCGCCGGTACTGGAAGCGGACTATCCCGTCGACCGCGACCTCCACCTGGCCGGGCGGGGCCTGCTCCTGGTGCCCTCGGTGTTCTGCTGGCGCACCCCGGTCACCTTCGTGGATCCCGGCCTGCCTCCGGTCCTGGTCTACCCCGTAAACCTGGAACCCGGCTGGATCACCGACCCCGCCGCGCCCGCCGGCCGCGCGTCAGGCAAGGAGGACCCACTCGCCCGCCTGCTGGGGGCCAGCAGGGCCGCCGCCCTGCGCCTGGTCGAAGACGGCTGTACCACCGGTGAACTCGCCCGGCGCGCCGGTCTCTCCCAGCCCTCCGCGAGCCAGCACACCGCGGTCCTGCGTGAGGCGAACCTGATCACCACTGTCCGCCGAGGAAACGAAGTGATGCACACCCTCACCCCCCTGGGAACCGCGTTTCTCACCGCGAACCCCTCGTCGGCGGGCACCCGCTAGGGCGTGTCCGTGAAGTGTGTCGGCCGTCGGTGAGTCGTGGTGAGGTCGGTTACGGAACGGGGCTTGGCCGGAGCGGCGAAGGGTTTTCGCCGAAGCGAGCGGTCAACTGGCCCTGGAATGGGCATGATTGCGGCTGTCGGCAGTTCCGCACGCGTAAAGGGGGAATCAGCGGTGGCGCGAGTGGTGGGCATCGACCTCGGGACGACGTACTGCGCCGTGGCGGTCGCCGACCGGTCGGGCAGCCCCTCCATCGTCCGCAACCGGGAGGGCGAGAACATCACCCCGTCGGTGGTGATGTTCCAGGGCGACACCGTCGTCGTCGGCTCCCAGGCGAAGCGGTCCGCGGCCACGGCTCCCGACCACGTGGTGCAGTTTGTCAAGCGCTACATGGGGGAGGCCAACCCCATTTACCACTCGGAGTCCGGCACGCCGTACCGGCCTGAGGAGATCGCCGCTCTGCTGCTCAAACGCCTCAAGGAGGACGCCGAGATGATGCTCGGCGAGCCCGTCGAGCAGGCGGTTGTCACCGTACCCGCGTACTTCGACGATGTCCGGCGCAAGGCGACGCAGGACGCCGGACGGCTCGCGGGGCTCGAGGTGCTGCGTATCGTCAACGAGCCCACCGCGGCCGCGCTGGCCTACGGCCTCGACCGGTCCTCCGGGGATGGCGAGGAAGACGGGGAGGGCGGTGTGCGGATCGGCACCGTGCTCGTCTACGACCTGGGCGGCGGCACCTTCGACATCACCGTCATGCGGGTCGAGGACGGCGACTACACGGTGATCGCCACCGACGGGGACCGCAATCTCGGCGGCTTCGACTGGGACGGCGCGTTGATGAACCACCTCAACGGCGCGTTCATGGCCTCGGGCGGTCCCGACCTCAATGAGGACAGCGGCCTGCAGGCCGAACTGCGCGACAAGGCGGAGATCGCCAAGCGGACCCTCTCCAACGCCCCGCAGGCCGTCGTGATGCTCTCGGCGGGAGGCCGCCATGAGCAGATCCGGGTGACCCGCGAGAAGTTCGAGGAGATCACCGCCGAGCTTCTCGATCGCACCCGCATCATCACCGAGGGTGTGCTGGAGGAGGCCGGGCTCGGCTGGGACGACATCGACCGGGTACTGCTGGTGGGCGGCTCCACCCGGATGCCCATGGTGCGGGAGCTGATCCGGCGGCTCTACGGCAGGGAGCCGGAGCGCGGCATCGCCGAGGACGAGGTGGTCGCGCTCGGCGCCGCGCTGATAGCGCTGGACGCTGCGGTGCGCGCCGAGGAGGCGAAGGAGAAGCGCAAGTACGTCGGCAGCGGGGCGAGCGTCGAGTCCGCCCTCGGCGACGGTCTGGCCCGCCTCACCAAGGGGAAGGTGAGGTCCATCAAGGACGTCACCTCGCAGTCTCTCGGCATGGTCGCGGTCCGCGTGGAGAACCACGACGTCGAGTACAACGCGGTGATCATCCCGCACAACACGCCTGTGCCGGCCAAGAAGAGCGACACCTTCCACACCCTCGTCGACCGGCAGCGGCGGCTCAGAGTACAGGTGACGGAAGGTGACGACGAGGATCTGGCGTATGTGAAGACGGTGGGCGAGAGCAGCATCGACATCCCGCAGTACCCGGTGGGCGCGCCGTTCGAGGTGTTCTACTCCTACGACGTCGACGGCATCATCCACGTCGAGGTGAAGGACGGCACGACGGGCAAGTGGCTCGGCGAGTTCGAGCTCGAGCGCCCCGACAACCTGGGCCCCGCCGAGCTGGCCGAGCTCGGTGACCGCGTCGCCCGCATCCCGACCCTCTAGGTCCCGATCCTCCAGCCGGAGCCGGCAGCGATGACGACCGACGACATCCCCGACTACTACGCGGAGTTCGGCATCGACCGGTCCGCGACCGCGGACCAGGTCTCCGGGCAGCTCGACCGGGCTTTCCGCACCTGGTCGAGCCGTGCCAGCCGGGCTCCCGACGCCAAAAGGCGCCGGGAGGCCGAGGACAAGGTCGAGCTGATCTCCCAGGCGCGGAAGGAACTGCTCGACCGCGCCCGGCGCCACACCTACGACCGCAGGCTGGACCAGCCGCGGCAGGGCCCCCTCCCACCGGAGTCGGCGCCGGGGCCGCGGCCGCAGTCCACCCAGGGCGGCCGGGACTGGGTGGGGCACGCCCGCAGGCTGATCGACCAGGGCAACGACGAGGGCGCGCTGTACGAGCTGCGGCAGGCCGTGCACCACGACGACGCCAACGCCGACGCGTGGCGGTTGCTCGGTGCCGTCCACGCCGACCAAGGCCGGCTGAGCGACGCGTTGCAGGAGTTCCGGCGGGCCCTCGCGCTGTACCCCGACGACGCGCTCACCCACACCCTGATCGCCTGGGTGCACGAGCGACTCGGCGGCCGGTTCACCGCCGCCGACTGGCATCTGGAGGCGGCGCGGCTCGCGCCTGACGACGTCGACTTCCGGGTCACCGCCGCCAACAGCCTCTACCAGGCCAGGCGCTTCGACGAGGCGCTGAGCAACTACGAGCAGGCATTGGCGAAGCGGCCCGGCGACGCGGACATCCGCGACCAGATCGGCCGGATCTGGTCGCTCCGCGCCGAGGGCGCCATGACCTGGCACCCGATCAGACAACGCTACGTCGTCGCCGCGGAGTCCAGCGCCGCGATGGTGACGCACTGCGTGGACCAGGCGCTGGCCGTCGGCATCACGGACGTCGGGCTCCTCAACCACCTGACCGCCTACCGGACGGACGCGCGCAAGGCACTGACCAGGACCTGGCGCTGGCACACGAGCATGGCCGTGGTCATGCCCGTCTGCTTCATGCTCACGGCCGTGCTCCCGTCGGCGCTCAGCCTGCTGTCGCTGGCCGGATTCCTCGGGCTGCCGATCGCGATGGGCATCAAGCCGCGCTGGCGGCACACCTACAACGACCTGCCCTCATATCAGAAGCCGCAGACCAGGAGAGTCTCATGACCACTCCGCCGCCCGTGCCCCAGCCGGATGTGCCGCCCGTCCCGCAACCCGCGGATCCGGCGGGGCCGCCGCCGGATCCGCGGACCGGCCCGGCGCCGCAGCCCGACCCGTTCGCCGTCGTGGCCGACGCGGTCGACGGCATGCGCGAGGAACTGGCCGCACTCGGTGACCAGTTCCGCCGCCGGCTGCTCAACGACCGGGAGGCCCGCCGCGGTCTCGACGGGCTGCTGACCGAGCTCGACCACGCGCGCAAGGCCGCCGAGGGCCGTATCGTGCAGCCGCTGCTCTACGACCTCGTACTCCTCGTCGACCGGGCCGAGCGGCAGGCCGCGCTGGACGACACTTTCGCCGGCTCGGTCGCCGCGGAGCTGCTGGCTCTCCTGGAGAAGTACGGCATGACCCGCATCCCCCTCACCGGCGGCCCGTTCAACCCCGAGATCCAGGAGGCCGTCGGGGCGATCGCCGCGCCCTCCCCGGAGCAGAGCGGCGAGGTCGCCGAAGTGGCGCGGCACGGCTACCGGATGGACGAGCGCGTCGTCCGCCCGCAGCAGGTCCGCGTCTATACGGACCGGTGAGCGGAGAGCGGTGAGCGGTGTCCGGATGGGCGCGCCGTCTACGTCCTGCTCACAGGTATCAACGCGTACCCCGTCGACCGTCGCACACCGCTCGAACCTACGAGGGCCGGTTCGGCGGCCGGAGGCGAGGTCTGTTCACTCGTGCCCTGCTGGGCGCGCTGCGCGCGGCAGGTCCGGCCGCGACGTACGGCGAGCTCCCGGGCGGACTCCTGAGCGGACGGGGGCCGCGGGCCGGGTGGTCAGGGCCGTGACAGCGGGCTCGGAGCACACACTCGTCGAGCCGGCGGGCCGGGCATCGGAGACGGCGCGGGTTTACCCGGTCGCCCTCTCCGCACTCGCCGTGCCGCCCGATTCGGCCTGCTCTTCGGCGCGCCTGGCTTCCAGTCACGCGGCCCTGTCCGGCCGAAGTCGGCCGCGTCGGGCCGTCGCGATGCGCACGAGCGCGGCCACCGTGCAGATGCCGGCGGCGCGGCAGTGCTCCGCGTAGGCGGGCTTCGCGGCTTGCCGTAATGCCGCAGCCGCAGCCGCAGCCGCCGCGCCCGCGATCCGCCGGACGCACCCGAGGTGAGCTGGGGCCAGGTCATGAGCACCCAAGGCCCGTGCCAACCTCGAAGGTCCACCGCCTGCGACGCGAGGATCGCCCTGGGTCGCATCCGGCCGCGCGACCCGGCGATCAGCTCTTCCGGGCGGGCTTCGGACCGGCTTCGCACCGGCTTCGCACCGGGGCCGATCCCCAGCCGTGCCACGCGACCGCGGCGTACCAGGACAGGGGTCCTACCCCGGTTCGAACGGACCGGGCCGGCTGCTGTCCTGTTGGCAGCCGAGTGGAACGCCGATGGACGCCCGTCATGGGCCTCACCGCGGCCGGGCCCGCGATGGCCGCGATCGTGCCCGGCACGGTGGACGGTCCGCCGCGAGCGCCTGAACCGCTCGGCGCCGCGTCTTCGATCCGGAAAGGCAAGTCCATGAAACCGATGCCCTGGAACGCCGCCACGGCGTACCGCCGGACCCTGCTGCGCACGGCCGCCGCGCTGCCCTTCGCAGTTGCCGTCGGCGGTGCCCTGGAGGGCACCGCCGACGCGAGCGACGCCCCCGGCCTTCCCGACTTCGCACCGGTACCGGCCGCCGCGATCGGTCCGGAGCTCAACGACTCGGGGTACTTCGTCGGCCGGATCGGCGGAAACCTCCACTGGGTCACCGACGGCTTCTACCAGGCGATGTTCCTCAGCACCCGGGAAGGAGTCGTCCTGGTCGACGCGCCGCCGACGATCGGGCACAACCTCCTGCGGGCGATCGCCGAGGTGACGCGGGCCAACGGCCGTCCGGCGAAGGTCACGCACCTGGTCTACTCGCACTCGCACGCCGACCACATCGGGGCCTCGTCGATCTTCGGCAAGGACGTCGTGCGCATCGGCCACGCCGAATGCCGGCGCCTGCTGCGGCGCGACAACGACCCGAACCGTCCGGCGCCGACCGTCACCTTCGAGGACCGCTACACGCTCCATGTCGGCGGCGAGCGCCTGGAGCTGGCCTACCACGGCCCCAACCACAGCCCGGACAACATCTTCATCCACGCCCCGGAACACAGGACCCTGATGGTCGTCGACATCCTTTACCCGGGCTGGGTGCCGTTCAAGAACCTCGCGGTCTCCCAGGACATCCCGGCCTGGCTGCGGGCGCAGGACATCGCCATGGGGTACCCGTGGCGGACCCTCGTCGGCGGCCATCTCGGCCGCCTCGGTGTGCGCGCGGACGGCGACCTCCAGCGCGCCTACATGGCCGATCTCGAAGCCTCCACGCGGGCGTCGATGAACCTGGACCCCACGCCCTACTTCGAGAAGTACCACCCGCAGGGCAACTCGTGGGCGATCTTCAAGACGTACCTCGACGCGGTGGCGGCCCAGGCCGCCGCACCGGTCGTCGCCAAGTACACCGGGGTCCTCGCCGCCGCCGACGTGTTCACCCTCGACAACGCGGCGGCCCTGGTCGAGTCCTTCCGTATCGACAGCGGGCTGCTCGGCCCGTTCGGCATCCACCCCTGACACCCGCACCGACACCGACGACACCGACGAACCCGCGTCCGCGGATTCCGCTCCAGAGAAAGGCCCCATCGTCATGACCAGTCCGATCCCGG
The DNA here is from genome assembly GCF_001700515.1 of Streptomyces lushanensis. Classification (GTDB taxonomy): domain Bacteria; phylum Actinomycetota; class Actinomycetes; order Streptomycetales; family Streptomycetaceae; genus Streptomyces; species Streptomyces lushanensis. The sequence continues at coordinate 16,157 of NZ_MAUD01000117.1, read as the reverse complement.
TCCTCTTCATCCACGGCCTGTGGCTGCACAGCACGTCCTGGCAGCCGTGGATCGACCTGTTCCGCAAGGAGGGCTACGCTCCGTCCGCGCCGGGCTGGCCCGGCGACCCCGACACCGTGGAGGAGGCGCGGCAGAACCCGGAGAGCATCGCCGACCACGGCATCGACGACGTCGTCGAGCACTACGCGGCGATCATCCGCGGCATGGAGACGCCGCCGATCCTCGTCGGTCACTCCTTCGGCGGCATGATCGCCCAGAAGCTGCTCGGCCAGGACCTGGCCGCAGCCGCCGTGGCGATCGACGCGGCCCAGATCAAGGGGGTCCTGCCGCTGCCGCTGTCCGCGCTGCGGGCGACGCTGCCGGTGTTCAGGAACCCGGCGAACAAGCACCGCGCCGTGTCCCTGACCGCCGAGCAGTTCCGCTTCGCGTTCGGCAACGCCCTGACCGAGGAGGAGTCCGACGCCCTGTACGGGCAGTGGACCATCCCGGCGCCGGGCAAGCCGCTGTTCGAGGCCGCCGCGGCGAACTTCAACCCCCACTCGCCGGCGAAGGTCGACACCGCGAACTCCGGGCGTGGTCCGATGCTGCTGATGTCCGGCGGCAAGGACCACACCGTCCCCGAGGCCGTCACCCGTGCCACGCTCAAGCAGTACCGGCACTCGCAGGCCGTTACCGAGTTCGTGAGCTTCCCCGACCGCGGGCACTCGCTCACGATCGACGCCGGCTGGCGCGAGGTCGCGGACGCGGCGCTGGCCTGGCTTCGGCGGCAGAGCCTGGAGACCTCCCGGTGACCGCTCCCGCCTTCGACCTGGGCCTGGCCGGTCAAAGGGCCGTGGTCACCGGCGCCGGACGCGGTATCGGCCTGGCGGTCACCGAGGGCCTCCTGGCGGCCGGGGCCCGTGTCGTCGCCGGGACCAGGAAACGTACCGAGGAACTCGACGACCTGGTCGAGGCGGGCGCCGAGCTGACCGTCGTGGAGGCCGACCTGGCCACCCCCGACGGCCCGGGCGCCCTCGTGGCCGCGGCGGCCGGGCTGTACGGCGGGCTCGACGTCCTGGTGAACAACGTCGGCGCGGTGCGGCCACGGGTCGACGGCTTCCTGGCCACGACCGACGCGGACTGGGACTGGACCTTCACGGTCAACGTGATGGCCGCGGTCAGAGCCACCCGCAGCGCGCTGCCGCACCTGATCGCGTCCGGCGACGGCCGGATCGTCACCGTCTCCTCGGTCAACGCCCGGCTTCCCGACCCGCTGGTCATCGACTACGGCGCCGCGAAGGCGGCCCTGTCCAACTTCTGCAAGGCGCTGTCCAAGCAGGTGGGCCCGCAGGGCGTGCGCGTCAATTCGGTGAGCCCGGGCCCGGTCGAGACGGCGCTGTGGAAGGGCGCGGACGGGGTGGCCGCGACCGTGGGCGCCGGTCTGGGCCTCGATCCGGGCACCGTCGCCGAGACCGCCGCGGCCGACGCCGTCACCGGCCGCTTCACCCTGCCCTCCGAAGTGGCCGACCTGGTCCTGTTCCTGGCCGGGCGGTGTTCGGGCAATGTCACGGGCGCCGACTTCGTCATCGACGGAGGCATGACCGACACGCTCTGATCCCGCGCGCCGCCGCTGCCCGCCGACCCGACGGCCACCGATCGGCGGGACCGTGCGGCCTTGGCGCGGTCCGGCCGGCTTCGTCCGGAAGGAGAACGACCCCCGCCCGAGCAGTGGCGGGCGTCAACCGACCGAAGGCGGCCGAGGCGGGGGCTGATCGCCGCGGTCCGCCAGGGCGGCGGCCAGCTGATGGCGGGAGGCGATGCCGAGTTTCGGGAACATCCGGTACAGGTGCGAGCTGACCGTCCGGTGCGACAGGAACAGCCGCTGTCCTATCTCGCGGTTGGACAACCCCCGCGCGGCCAGCTCGGCGATCTGGGTCTCCTGCGGCGAAAGCAGCTCGCGCGGGCTCGACGTCGGCTGCCATCCGCGTTCGCCCGTCGCACGGAGCTCCTGGTCGGCTCGCCGCGCCCACGTGCGAGCACCCACGGCGTCGAACGTGCCCCTCGCCGCCCGCAGCGGTCCACGGGACTCGACGACGCGTCGTTGCCGCCGCAGCCACGAGCCGTGGGCCAGCTCGACGCGGGCCCGATGCCAGGGCAGCTCGCGAGCCGTACCGGCCATGGCCGCCTGGAAGAGCGACTCGGCCGAGGCGCGGTCGGCCAGCACCGCTCTCGAGTACTCCAGGGCGATGGCCGCTCCCGTGGGCGGGCAGGCACCCGCGATCCGTTCGACGGAGGCCAACACGGATCTCGCCTCGGCCCGGTGATTGGCGCGGACGGCGGCGTCGGCCAAGTAACTGAGTGTCCACACCTGCTGCGTCCGCTGGAACGCGGGATCGGCGGGCGCGAACACCCGGCGAAGCTCGCCGTACGCCTGCTCGTGCCGGTTCGCACCCAACTCGCAGACGCCCCGGGTCAGTTGCACGGCGGCCAGAAGGGACGACGCGGCATTCGGGGTCCGCAGCGCCACGTGCTCGGCCTCCGAGAGCAGATCGTGGCGGGTGTCCCGGCCGCCGCGGACCGCGTCGATCAACGCCACGGCGATGCGCGCGGTGGCGGCCCACAGCGACTGACCCGTCTCGTCCGCGAGTCGCATGGCCTCGTCGGCCGAGCGTGCCGCGTCGAAGACCCCCAGGTAGACCTCGGCCCAGGCCCGTATCGCCAGCGCCTCGGCGAGCAGGCTCATACGGCCCTGCGCGCGCAGCTCCTGGACGGGTGTGGACAGGAAGGCGACGGCACGGCGGAAATCGCCGGTGCAGAACGCGGCGATGCCCAGCAGGCCGGCCAGATCCGGTCGTCCGCCGGCGTCCGCCGGCCACCGCGCGAGCCGCTCGACGACCACCGGCCTCTGCTCGTCGGACTGGGCAAGGGCGTAGATGGCCAGCAGCCCGGGGTCGTCGGCCGGCAGGCTCACCTGCTGGGCGGCCCGGACGATCTCCTGCCGCACCGCCGGACCGGGATCGCGCCACCACACCCTCCGGGCCGCGCCGACCAGCAGCCGCATGGCGAGGCCGACGTCCTGTGCGCCGATGGCGTGCTGCGCCAGGCCCACCAGATGACGTACTTCCGCGGGCTCACCCGTGGAGCCGTCGTGGAAGACGCCTTCGAGCGCGGCCAGCCGCGACTGGTCCCGGTGCCGGAGTGTCATCCCCGTGACCTGCGCCTTGATCTGCTCGACCTGGCGGTACCGGCCCAGCTGATAACCGAGCTCCGCGGCGCTGAGCAGACGGGCGGCCTGCGACCGCGGGTCCGGACTCAGCGCGGCCGCCCGCTCCAGCCACGCGGCGGCCGAGGCGACCGCACCACGGCGCTGGACGTTCTCGGCCGCCCGTTCCAGCTCGGCCGCGATGTGTTCATCGCGTCCTGACACCGAGGAGGCCCGGTGCCATGTCGCGCGGTCCGGCTGATCGGCAAGCACGCGCGCGAGCGCCGCGTGCGCCCGCAGACGTGTGGCCGGCGGCATGCCCTGCCGCAGGGCCGAACCGACCAGCGGGTGGGCGATCCGGTACCGCTCGCCGAGCACGGTCAAGAGCCCCTGCTCGAAGGCGGGCTGCGCCATGACGAGGTCGACCGGCGAACCGAACAGGATCCCCGCGGCCGCGAGGACGTCGTCGAGATCGTCGCCGTCGTCGACCGCGGCAATGGTCAGAACCGCGCGCACGGCCGGGGCGAGGTGCTCGGCATGCCGGGCGAACGTGCGTTCCAGGCGTGTGGTCATGGGCAGGTCCTGGTCGAACTCGGTCCACGTGTACCGACCCGACTCCAGCGCACCCGCGAACTCGACCAGGGCGAGCGGATTGCCGCGGGCCTCCCGCAGTACGCGCTCGCGTACGGTCGGGACGAGCCGTGGCGCCCGTGCGTCCAGCAACGCGGCCGACGCGGCCTCGTCGATGCCTTCCAGCTCCACCCACTCGATCGTGTCGGCGTCGGCGAACGGCGGCGACCCGGGTCGCGATGTGCACAGCACGATCACCCGCTCACCGGCGATGCGACGGCTGACGAAGGCCAACACGTCGATGGACGGCTGGTCCATCCAGTGGAGGTCGTCGAGACACACGAGGACCGGCGTGTGCCCCGCCGAGTCGACGAGCAGCTCCAGAACCGCCAAGGATGTGAAGAACGGCTGCACCTCGGTCGATTCCCCCATGGCGAAGCAGGCGAGGAGGGCGTCGCGCTGCACGGCCGGAAGCCGGCCGGCGCGGGGCAGCAGGGGCCGCAGCAGCTGATGGAGGCCGGCGAACGGCATGCGCGTCTCGGACTGACTGCCCCGCGCGGTGAGCACGGTGAATCCGGCGGACCGCGCGTGCTCCACGACCTCTGCCTGCAAAGCACTCTTGCCCACACCGGGCTCTCCGAACAGGCCGATCGCGCGCCCCTTCGAATCGACCTCGTTCAGGTACCCGAACAGGGATCGCAGCTCGTCGTCGCGCCCGACGAGACACCGGCCGTTGGTCGTGCTCACCCGACGATCATTCGGTTGACGGCGTCCGCTGTCCACCATGGGCTGGACAAAACTAGGCCCTGTCCGGCCGGTCTTCGCGGGCCCGGAACGCCTGCACGGCACCTCGCCGCGTTGTCGGAGTCGCCCGAGTACGGCCGGGCCGTCGACGACGCCGATCCTCCGTGGCCTAGCTAGGCCGTGTCCGACGACGAGAGACCTCCCTCGGCTCCCGGCCGACCGAGTGCGGCGGCGATCTGCCTCCGCGAGGTGAGCCCGAGTTTGCGGAACACCTTGTTCAGATGGAACTCGACCGTCGAGGTCGTGATGAACAGCCGGGAGGCGATCTCGGCGTTGGTCAGTCCCGAAGCGGCCCGCAGGGCCACCTGTCGTTCCTGGGGAGTGAGATCGAATCTGGTTTCCGGGACGCGTCTGCGCGCCGTCTCCCCAGTCGCGAGCAGCTCGATCCGGGCTCGTTCGGCGAACAGTGACGCGCCCCACGCGTCGAAGGACTCGTACGCGGCCCGCAGATGGATCCTGGCCTCGGACCGGCGCCTGCGCCGGCGGAGCCACTCACCGAACAAGAGGCGTGACCGTGCGTGTTCCGCGGCGAGGGGGACTGTGGCCAGAAGGTCGATCGACTCCCGATACCACTTCTCGGCGTCGGCCGTCTCGTCCGCCAGGGCCCGGCATCGGGCCAGGAGCCCCAGCGCCCACGGCGTTCCGGCGAGCCGGGCGCGGTCTTCGAGCCGCTTCAGGGCAAGCGCCGCGGTGTCCCGGTCGCCCGCGCGGACGGCGGCTTCCACGAGAAGCGGCAGCACGAGATTGCCCTGCGACGGCACGTCCTCCTCGTAGATCGGCAGCGCGTGGCGCAGCGCCTCGTCATAGCGCCCCATACCCAGGTCGAGAACGCAGAGCGCGTGAAGTGCCAGCTGGCGCAGCATGCCCAGTCCGTATGTCGTGGCGACGACCTCCATCATCGCCACAACGGCGCGCACATCGTTCTCCCTGCCCATCCACGCGTACAGCAAGGCCCTGTTGAGATCTCCTTGCGTCGTCAGTCCGATGGCGGTGGCGTAGTCGTCCGCCTCGGCGAAGAGCGCGTCCGCCGCGGTCAGCCGCCCGTTGAGGATCTCGGTGTACGCCAGGACCGCCAAGGACAGGCTGAGGCCGTACAGCGCTCCCTGGCTTCGGTCCGCGGCGGCGAGCCGGCCGACGATCTCGACGGATGCTTCGATGTCCCACACGTCGTCCGCCGCGAGGCTCACGATGATGCTGAGCGGGCTCGCCACGTCGTGCAGTTCGGCCGAGGCCCGCAGCCTCGCCAGGGCCTCCTGGATCGTCGCCACGCCGCTCTCGTAGCCGTACGCCGTACGGAGAGCCAGGCCTTTGATCAGCGGGTCGGGGCTCCAAGCCGGGGCGTCCGGGCGGTGCGGGGTCACGACCGCGGCCTTGGCCACGTCCGCCAAGGTCGTGCGGTGCATGGGGTCCCGGGCGATGACGGCGGCGTGCATGGCCTCGTAGAGCAGTTCCCAGGTCATGCGGGGATCCGCGTCGGCGAGTTCGGCCACGGCGTCGAGCATCATGGCGGGGACACCGTTGTTGCCGGTGTCGAAGAGCTCTGCCGTGGCCCGGATCCTGAGCGCTCGGGCGCGGGCGGAGGGGCTTCGGAGGGCTGGTACGGCGAGGTCGAGCAAGGGGTGCACCGCGGCGCGGTCGCCGGAGGTCAGATGGGCCTGGGCCGCGGCGAGATAGCGCTCAGCGCGTTCGGTCCGGTCGACGGTGAGCTCCGCCGCCTTGGACAGGAACAACGCCTGGGCGGAGTATCCACCCCTGGCCCGGGCCCAGTCCGACGCGGCGTCCAGGTCCGCTGCCGCCGCGTCGTCGGGGCCGAGGGCCGCCTGGGCACGATGCCAGGCCCGCCGGTCGGGGACACGGACCGGATCGCTGGCCTCCTCAAGGGCGGCGTGGATCCGCCGCCGGTCGTCCCCGGAAGCCGCCGCGTAGACCGAGGATCGGATGAGCGGATGCCGGAACCCGAGGCCGGCGCCGTGGTCCAGGACCCCGGCCTCGACCGCCGCGACTGAGGACCTGGCCGACAGGCCCAGCACGCCCGCCGCGTGCCAGACCACCGCCATGTCGTCGGTCGGCGCCGCGGCCATGAGAAGGAGCAGCGTCCGGGTGTCCGACGGCAGCGCGGCCACCGACTGCCGGAAGTGCTCCTCCAGCAGCCTGCTCACCGGCAGCGGCTCGGGCATCGGCGCGACACCGGCCAGCTGCTCGGCACCGAGACGCGACGCCAGTTCGATGAGTGCCAGGGGATTGCCGCCGGTGCCGGCGACGATGCCGTCCGCGACCGCCGTGTCCAGGTGCCCGCCGACGGCGAGGGACAACAGCTCCCGGGCGTCGGAGGCGGGCAGCCCGCCGACATGCAAGGAAGGCATGGCGGCGAACAGTCTGTGGTCGGCGAGGTCGTTCCTGGCCGCGAAGATCAAGCCCAGTGAGTCGGCGTGCAGCCGCCGGGCGACGAAGGCCAATGTCTCGGCCGACTCCCGATCGAGCCAGTGGACGTCGTCGATCAGACAGAGCATCGGCAGCTCCGAGGCCGCGGAGGACAGCAGCGCCAAGGTCGCCAGACCGACGAGGTACCGGTCCGAGTGCGAGATGTCGGCCAGGCCGAGTGCCGCGTTCAACGCGTCCTGCTGTCCGGCGGGAAGCCGGTCGATGCGGTTGAGGTGGGGCCGCAGGAGCCGGTGCAGCGCGCCGTAGCCCAGAAGCTGCTCGGCTTCGACGCCGACCAGCCGTGTCAGCCCGACATCGACACCGGCGGCTCGGGCAGCCGCGTGTTCCAGCAGCCGCGTCTTGCCGATCCCGGCCTCGCCCATGAGCACCAGGACGCCGCCGAGCCCGTCCCGTGTCGAATCGAGCAATTGTTCGATAGCTTCGCGTTCGGTGAAGCGGCCGATCATCGGCCGCACCGTCCCGGGACGAGCCGCGCGCCACACCATGGGAATCCCCTGTTCATCGAGACCCTGACGTGAGAAGACGCTAGGCGCGCGTGATGTCGCAATCGAGCGTCACATGACGGTGATCCAACTCGAAGCGCCACACGTCTTGCGCGGCTCGGCGGGGGAGACGGGTCTGAGTTCGGGGGAGGTCCGGTGCTGGCGCGGGCCGTCGACCGCCTGCCCGCACGGTGGCCGGTGGGGTTTGATGGCGGCCACGGCGGCCAGGGCGGTGACGAGCGCCACAGAGACCAGGGGTGGGTCCGGCGATGCGGCGGCCGGTGCTGAGCGGGCCGGGTTGTGGCGGCTGCGGGTGGGCCGTGCGGCGGTGTCATGAAGCGGGTGGGGCTCCGGTTATCAGGTCCACGGCCTTTTCGGCTATCGCGAGGACGGTCGCGTTGGTGTTGGCCTCGGGCAGCGTCGGCATGACCGAGGCATCGACCACCCGTAGGCCCTCGATCCCTTTCACCCGCAGGTGCTCGTCGGTCACCGCGGCGGCGTCGGTCCCCATCCGGCACGTGCCTCCGGTGTGACCGTACGAAATGATTCCCTCGCGCAGGTAGGCATACAGGTCGTCGTCGCTCCGCAGTGCCGGACCGGGGAGCACCTCGTGGTCGCGCCAGGGCTGGAGGGCCTTCGCGCTGCCCGCCTGACGTGCCAGGCGCAGACCGGCGATCATGCGGTCGGCGTCCCGTCGGTCCGTGAGGAAGCCGGGATCGATGGCGGGCGCGACATCCGGGGCTCCCGCGACCAGGGAGACGGAACCACGGCTGTACGGCGACAGCAGGCCGACAACCATGGTGTAGCCACTGGCGAGGTCGGGCGGTGCCAGCGGCACGTCCATGAACAGGATGTGCAGGTCCGGCCGGGAGATGTCCTCGCTGCTGCGTACGGCGGCGAAGACATCGATGTGGTTGCTGTCGCCGGGTGGCATGTCCGCCGCGTAGGTGACCGCTGCCACAGGGTGGTCGGACAGATGGGCGCCGACTCCGGGCAGATCGAGGACGACCTCGATGCCGTGCTCGCGGAGCATGTCAGCGGGTCCCACCCCGGACAGTTGCAGCAGGTGCGGCGAACCGACAGCTCCGGCGCTCAGCACCACCTCACGGATGGCTCTCGCCTCTGACGCGACCCCGCCCCTGACGTGGCGGACACCTGTGCACCGATCGCCGGAGAAGGTCAGCCCCACCACCAGGGTGTCGGTGGCCACGGTGAGATTGGGGCGGCCTGCGGCGGGTGTCAGATAGGCGTCGGCGGCGGACTGCCTGACCCCGTCGGCCGCGGTGAGCTCCGTCCAGGCGATGCCCTCGGGGTCCGCGCCGTTGATGTCGTCCGACACGGGGATGCCGAGGTCCCGGAATGCCTCGAAGGCCGCCCGGGACGCGGGGTGGGGGACGTCCACGGGCCTGGGGCGCACGGGCCCTCCGGTTCCCCGGTAGGCGGGGTCGAGTCCCTGGGTGTGCTCACTGCGCCGGTAGTACGGCAGCAGATCGGCGGCTCCCCAGCCGCGGACCTCCCACGCGTCGAGGGCCGCGGGATGGCCGCGTACGTGCATCATCGCGTTGATGGCGCTGGAGCCTCCCAGCACCTTGCCGCGCGGGTAGACGATTTCCCTGTTGTTCAGCCCCGTCTGTGCGACGGTCCGGAACCCCCAGTCCACCTCACTGCCCCACAGGCTGAACCAGGCGCCCGGAACGGCCATCGCCGGGGGCCCCTCGGCCCGTCCCGCCTCGATCAGCAGCACCTGGACAGCCGGGTCCCGCGACAAACGTGCCGCCAGCACAGAACCCGCCGTGCCGGCCCCCACCACCACGAAGTCGAAATCCTGCGCGGTTTCAGCCATGAGCACGTTCCCTCACCCTCGAGCGACTTGCCGACCTGTCCCCTTGAGGCTCCGCGACTCGCCTGCGGATCGGACAACGAGCCCCCGCCAACCTCACTGCCCTTGAATTGTCCCGCCATGCCCGACTTCGTGCCCGGGCGGGAGACCCCGGCCGACGAGGAAGGACGACCGAGCACGGCCCCGGTGGTCGGGGGGACCGTCTACTTCTCCCCTTCCGTCTGCCGGAAGACGGGAGAGGACTGATCCGGGCACTCACGGGCGGAGTCGGATCACCGCCACCACCGCGACCCTCGTCATCCTGCTCGAAGCCGGATGACGAGGGTCGCGCTCTTCATCGAAGGCGGGTGGCCGTCCGCCGCCCCCTCGAATTCGCCGCGCGGCAGGGGGCAGCGGATTCCAACGGTCGGTGCCGCGTCGAAACCGGTTCGCTCGCCCTTACACGGTGAATCCGTCGAGGGTGCTGTACTGACCGGACAGCTTGGTCACCACGATGGTGTGTCTGCCCGAGGAGAGCAGACCGGACGTGTACACCGCGACGTTCGCATGCCGTACGCCGTCGCTCGGCAGTGTGCTGACGACCTGTTGCGGTCCGCCGTCGATGCTGATGCCGATGTTTCCCTGGTCGGTGTTCTGCTCGCCGTACACCGTGACTTTGGTGCCGGTGAAGGTGAGTGAGGCGGTCGACCCGTTCGCCGTGGCGTAGTGGACGTCGTTCTGGTAGTCGCCGTACGAACGGCCGCCCGCGTACGAGAAGCCGCTGTAGGCGATCGTGCTGTCGTCGTCGTTGAGCCGGATGGATCCGGGGACCTGCGGAGTGACGGAGATCTGCCCGGCCGAGGTGCCGGCCGGAATCGGGACGATCATGAATCCGCTGGACAGGCGGGTCACATTGGCGACCGGGGTGGTGCCGATGTAGACCGGCGTTGTCGGGCCGAAGCCCTCACCGGCGACGAGGACCTCCGTCGCGTTGGCCGTGGGCGACACGTAGAAGATTTTCGCCGGGACGGAGAGGACCGGCGTGAAGGAGCCGGAGCCCGTGCCCGCAGCGCGCAGCAGGGCGTTGGGAAGGTCGGTCGGCCTGGGATTCGCCGGGATGGTCGTGTTCCCGCTCGCGTGGGTGTCGACGGGCTGGGCGCACGGGTACGACTGGATGCCGGCGGAGAAGTAGTTGCCGGTGATCCAGAAGTGGCCCGTCGGGCTGCAGCCGCCGTGTGCCTTGTCACCGGCGCGGAAGGCGATGTTCCCCTGCCAGTTGATCCACTCCGAGCCGGCGTCGTTGTAGTAGGTGAAGTTGGTCGTGGGGCCGTTGTAGGCGATGTTGCCGGTGACCTGAAGGCCCTTGGCCAGAGTCTGCACCGGGTCGATCGTCGTCCCGTCCGCCTGGTACACGTACTGCGCCTGGTGCCCCTCGACGTAGACGGCGCCTCCGTCGCTGCGGACGGACAGGTAGTCATGGAGGATGTTGTTGCTGATGGTGTTCGAGCTGTTGATGTTGGTGGTGTTCTGCGGGGTGCTCGCCTGATTGACGTGACCCTGGATGACTCCGGCGGTGATGCCGGTGTAGGGCAGGTCGTACAGGTTGTTCCGGGTGATGGTCGTGTTCCGTGAGAACAGCAGGGTGATACCGCTGGCCGAGGAGTAGTCGGTACCGATGTGGTGGATGACGTTGTCCGCCACGGTGGTGCCGGTCAGGATTTCGTTGGTGCCGATGGCAGCGGTTTCACTCGCTCCGTTGGGGGTGCAGTTCTGCTTGATCCCCGCGGCGTCGGCCGGATTGGTCGGCAGCGGGTCGTAGGTGCAGCCGAGGAGGATCCCGGTGGAGGCGATGTCGGTGAACTCGTTGCCCTGAACGAGGGTGTTGGTCGCCCCGTACATCACGCCCAGTCCGGCTCCGCCGAGTCCGGCGAACCGGTTGCCGGTGAGCGTGATGTTCCTGGAAGCGGTGAACGAGACGTTCGCCAGGGGCTGGGTCAGCGATCCCCAGGGGCAGCTTCCCGCGGGATTGGAGAATGTGCACATGCCCTGGTTGTTCGCGCCGGTCATCCGCAGATTGCTCTGCACGTCGGAGAACCCGGAGCTGGTGGAGGGAGCGTTCCAGGTCGCGAACGAGAACTGAAGACCGCTGAAGGTGATGTCGTGGATGGGGGCGGCGAGCGTACCGGCGCCCTGGACCAGGGTTTCGAGGCGCGGAAGTTCCACGTCGAGGGCGGACATCTGCTGGCCCGCGGAAGGCCTGTAGTACAGCGTGCCGCCGGCGCCGTCCAGGTACCACTGCCCGGAACCGAGCAGGGCCTGCGCGTTCTCGATGCGCGCGGGCATCGTCTGGGGCGACATGGACGGCAGGCCGCCGCTGGCCTGGGAGTAGGACGCCCGGGCGGTCACATTGGTCCAGCACGGCTGGCTCATCCTCAGCGTTCCGGCCGCCGCGGAGAAGCTCGCCACGCGGCATCTCGACTCGGTCCACGGCCCGTTACCACCGGGGTAGCCGAACTCGACTCCCGCCACCTGGCTCGCGGTCAGCGAGCCGAACCAGGCCATCGCCGCCGGGTCGCCGGAGATCGTGTAGCCCGTCGACGTTCCGGTCCACGAGCCCCGGAAGCCCAGGCCGGCCGGGGTCGCCTGCGCTATCGGGACTTTTTGGCCGTCGATGTACAACTGCCGGCTGTTACTGGTGGTGGGTACCGGAGCGGACCACACCCCGCTCGTTCCGCGCTGCGTCCATCCGGTGACCTGTGAGGCCCCCGAGATCACCGGACGCGCCCCTGGCGCGGACCTCCACACCACCGGGTGGCCCGGCGTGCCCGAGTCCGCCGGGCCGAGGGACCAGGTGTTCGACAAGCGGTACACACCGTTGGCCAGCAGTACGGTGACGTCCGCGGAACTCTCCGCGGCGAGATGGGCGCGAACCGCCTGCTGGGCGCCGGACAGGGAACAAGGGGCCGAGGAGGAACAGGTCGAGCCCGCCCCGGACGGCGACGCGTAGAGCGTCACGGAGGGCGCGGCAGCGGCGGATTGAACCACGGGTGCCGTCAGAATCAGACCGAGGGCTGCTGCGATCGGGCCGACGCGGCGCAGCAGCCTCCGCGCGATCGAACCTTGTGGTGACACAGGCGGGTCCTTCCCATGTGCGGGTATGAGATGACTCTGAGTGACCGGAAGGTTGGCGTGGAGGCCAGGACAGCACGAACATTCGTCAAGGGCGTCCCGGCGTCGGGAGACGCGGGGGCCCGAGCGGTAAAGGACGAACGGGTATTGCGTCCGCTGGAAGACTCGCGTGCGTCTGAGAGGTGTCTCCGGCGGGCTGAGGGCCTGGACCGCACGCTTACATCCCATGTTTGGTGAATGGTCGGGCTGCCCGCCCCTTCCTGTCAAGAGTCTGCGCAAGCGTGCCGTACCAACGCTTTTGTTCTGGCAGGGGTGTTGAGCACGCGGTCGCCGCCGCATGCTTACAGTGCCGTCTGAACTGTCCACAGGGATAGATTCATCGGGTGTCTGGCTTGCCGGCCCAGGCCATGACGCGCCCGCCGACAGCGCCGGCGCAGCCGACCGGGCCCCCTTCTGCGGGCCCCTGCCGCGTGCTGATGCGTGACGCGCGCGCACGATCGTGGAGCCCACCGGGACCTTCGGTCGGTAGGCTGCGGTTGAGACCAGCGCGGAAGTCGAGATGAGCGTGGAAGACGGCACCGAGACCATCGGCCGGGTCTGCGGATACGACGACGAGGTGTTCCGGGAGGGTGGCTGGCCGACGGCGGCCATCTGTCCCCGCTGCGGCAACGAGTCCGATGCCGGAGGCTCGGCGCCACGCAGCCGTGATAATTCGATGGCGCGCGCGAAACAGTGTGTCCACCCTGGTTCTCGTGGCAGAACCCAAGTATCAGATCCGCGCTCAGTACACGGATTCCACGGTCACCGTCTACCAGGCGTACGCGCCGGAGATCGGTCTGCCAGCGGCCCGGGACGGCCTCTTCCCGGCGGTCTGGCAACGAGACCGGATGACATGGATCAAGCCGTCGTTCCTGTGGATGATGTACCGCTGCGGATGGGGTACCAAGGAAGGCCAGGAAACCGTCCTCGCCGTCGAGATCACCCGTGAAGGCTTCGAGTGGGCGCTGGCACACGCCTGCCTGTCCCACTACGAGCGCGGGCTCCACGCTGACCGCGCCATCTGGAAGCGCCAGTTGAAGCGGGCTCCGGCTCGGGTGCAATGGGACCCCGAACGCGACCTACGCCTTCAGCCGTATCCCCACCGGTCACTCCAGCTCGGCCTCACCGGCGAAGCCGCACATCTCTACGCCGACGAGTGGATTGTCTCCGTAACCGACATCACGCGCCTTTCCCACACGATCCACACCCATGTACGAGAGGGAGACCTGGGCGGTGCACAGCAACTCCTGCCCCATGAACGCCCCTACCCTGTGAACGACAAGTCCCTTGCTCACCTACACCAATGAGCCCGGCCTGCCTTGTACTTCGTGGGGGCACATGGGTCACCGGGACTCGCGGTGTCAGCCTCGGCAGGGCAGGGCAGGGCAGGGCAGGGCTGGGTCCTCGGTCCGGGTTCACGGTCGCCCAGGGCAATGACGGTCGACATGGGCGGTGACATGGGGTGACGTCACCGCTCGGGAAGAATGAGGTCATGGAACTGCGTGGGGACAAGGTCGTGCTGCGCACGACGACAGACGGGGATTCCGAAGTCCTCGACAGGATCGTAAGAGAGCCGGAAGTGGCAGCGTGGTGGTCGCCCCTGGACGACTACGAGGACATGCTGGCCGTCGTGTTCGGAGGTGAGGTCATCGGAGCAGTCCAGTTCGACGAGGAGACCGACCCCGAGTTCCGCCGTGCCGGCATCGACATCTTCCTGAGCGCGAGCCATCACGGGAAGGGGCTCGGCACCGACACCGTGCGCACGCTGGCCCGTTGGCTGCTGCGGGAACGCGGCCATCACCGGTTGACCATCGATCCCGCCGCGGCCAACGCCGCGGCGATCCGCTGCTACAGCAAGGTCGGGTTCAAACCCGTGGGAATCATGCGAGCGTACTGGCGCGACCACCGGACCGGCACGTGGCAGGACGGGTTGCTGATGGACCTGCTCGTGGACGAGCTGACCTGACGCGGTCGGTCGCGAGCCTCGCGCTGCCACGGCCGTGTCCCGGTCCGGCGGGCTGATTCGGCGGTCCGGTCCGGTTACCGTCTCGGTCCCGCGACGGCGTAGGCCGCGGTGCCGACGGCCATGAGGACCAGGGCCGTCCAGGTGCCCGCCGCCGTGCCGGAGGGCAGCAGCAACCAGGACGCCACCTCCATCGGCACACTCGTCGGGGGCGGGGCGAAGATCGAGTAGGAGAGCCAGGCGAACGGGACCGTCCACGCGTACCGGCCGCCCAGGAGCACCGTGCCCAGGGCGGCCAGTCCCGTCAGACCCGCGCCGTCCCGGACGACGAACGCGGTGGTGGTCATGTCCTCGCCCATGGCACGCACCGTCAGCAGCGTCGCGGCGACGACCGCGCCCGCGAGCAGCACATGCGCCGCTCTGCGGGGCGCCCATCGGATCGCGGCCGTCCGGTCCAGCGCGAGGTCCTGCCCGCCGAGCCCGATCGAGGTCACCATCGCCCCCGTGGCGAGGAAGAGCACGGGCAGCCGTGGATCACCGGGCCCCTCGCCCCCGTTCAGGGCGAGTGCCCACAGCGCCACCGCGCTGATCACCACCGCGGCGAGCGACGCGGGTACCTGGCGGGAGCGCGCGTACAGCATCAGCCATCTCACCGGGACGCACCGCCGTTCAGCGCGTCGAGCGCACCGCCCTCGCAGGAGAGCGCATGCGCCATGGCACTTCTCGTCCACCTCGTGCAGCGCTGCACAGACTGAGATCACGCCTGCCAGACGCCCGGGCCGGGCCGCGGGTTCTCCCGCCAATGTGATCCCCGCCATACAGGGAGAACCCGTGAGCTCCCACGGCTTACTCAGGTTGGACTGAGTATGCGCGCTCATCACCGGTGACCCTCGGGCGGCGAGTATCGGTGCAGCGACGCGGTCACGTGGCGCCGACCCGATCCAGTGCTGAGA
Source organism: Streptomyces lushanensis (assembly GCF_001700515.1). GTDB lineage: Bacteria > Actinomycetota > Actinomycetes > Streptomycetales > Streptomycetaceae > Streptomyces > Streptomyces lushanensis. The sequence goes on along the minus strand of NZ_MAUD01000117.1, from coordinate 775 downwards.
AAATTTATGGAGATTCCCATGTCCCGTCGTATCGCTCTGTCCGTGGCCGCAGGTGTCGTTGTCCTCGGTGGTGCCGGTGCCTTCGTCTTCGCCCATGCGGGGGAGCGGACTCCGGCGCCGGCGTACAGCACCGTCCGCTACACCGCTCCCCACGGGGACCGCGACGGCTCCCTGGTCTTCGTCACCCATGTCCCGGCGTCCTCCGGGGGCAAGGGCGTGAAGGTGCTGGCCTGGCCGCAGGATTCGTCCTTCGCCGAGAGGGGCCTGACCGCCCAGGACATGGCCGCGGCGGAGCCGGCCGTCTGCAAGCCCTCCCGGCAGGACACCCTGCGCTGCACTTACACCGCGCAGATCACCGGTGCCGACGCCGAGGCGTCTCCGCGCGGTGTCTGGCACGTCGCCGTGCTGGCCACCGCGCAGGACGGCGCCACGACCCTGGACACCGAGGCGGCCGACTTCACCGTCCGATGACCCGGACACGAGCCCGCGTCGTACCGTCGCCGTCCGGCCGGGCCTCATGCCGTACGCCCCTACGACACGTCCAGATTATTTTCACATCTTCTGCAACCTTTTGCTCTCATCTCTTGTCCCACCTCACGGGGGCCATCAGGTCCCGCAGACGTGAACGAGCAGGGGGCACGGCCCGCCGCCCAGGCGAGGGCCGTGTTCTTTCAACGAGGGGACCATTCATGCGCATCCGCGCCTCTGTCGCTGTCATAACCGGCGCGCTGACCCTGTCCGCCGTCGCCGTCCCGGCCGCGCAGGCCGACGGCGG
>NZ_MAUD01000116.1 GCF_001700515.1 Streptomyces lushanensis | reverse complement strand
GCACGCGCCGGGGCGCGGGGTGCGATGCGGGCCGGGCCGCGGGGGCCGCAGGGGCACGCGTACAGTACTGGACAGTTGTAAAATAGTTGACGGTGGCACGCGCTTCCCGGCCGGCCGCCGCGCCTCGCCCCTCAAGGAGACGCCATGGGCATCCACACCGCCGTATCCGCGCAAGAGGCAGCGGACCGTCTCGCCCTGCGCGAGCTCGTGGACGCGTACGCGCACAGTGCGGACACCCGCGACGCCGAGGGCCAGATGGCGCTGTTCACGAAGGACACGCGCTTCGTCGTCCACATGGACAGCCGCTCCCCCGAGCCGACCCAGGAGCTGCACGGCCGCGACGCGCTGGCGCCGGTCTTCGGCAACCTGAACACCTACGAGAGCACGACCCACTTCAACGGCCAGTCCACGGTCGCCGTCGACGGCGACAGCGCCACCGGCGAGACCTACTGCCTCGCGCATCACCTCTGGGAGGTGGAGGGACGGCGCACGCTGATGACCGCCTCCATCCGCTACCTCGACACCTTCACCAAGCTGGACGGCCGGTGGTTCTTCGCCGAACGGAAGCTGATGGTCGACTGGACCGAGACCAGGCCCTCCACACCGTGACGGGCCTGGCCGCGGCGTCCGCTATCCCGCCGCCGGTGCCGGATCCGGCCGCAGACCCGGGGTCGGTGGCATGGGCTCACTGCTCTCCTGGACGGCCACCGCTGTGTCGCTGTCCGCGCGCGTGATGATCAGGAAACGCTCGCGGGCGGCGGCCCGCTCCGCCGCGGTCGCGGGGGTCAGGACCTCCCGCAGCAGGCCGATCGCCTGGCTGACCTGGGCGCCCGCCGCGTTCGTGGTGAACATGGTGAGTGCTTCCTTGCGGCCGAACGGCGCGGCCCGGTTCTCCGTGAGCCAGAGCGTGTAGTCCTTTCCGGGTTCCAGGCCGGTCGCGGCGACCTGGAGCAGGTCCAGGGCGCCGAGCGCGTTCACGGAGACGGTCGCGTGGCCGCGTCCGCCGCTGCCCTTCGGCGCGCCGAGCGTGAGGTGGCCGGCCTTCCCCGCGACTCCGAGGGGCATCAGATTGTCCGTGCCCCCGCCGGTGGGGACGGCCCGGGGAACGTAAAGCAGTTGCTGCGGCTGCTGGCCGATGGGAATCGTGGCGATCACCCGGTTCGTCAGGGTGTCGACGGCCGCGACGGCGTCCTGGTTCTCCAGACCGACGTAGACCCGTGTGCCGTCCCCGGAGACCCAGATGCCGTGCGGCAGATCGCCGGTGGGGACGGTGGCCACCAGAGCCGGCGTCGTGCCGCGCCGGTACACCTTCACCGCGTTCTCCCCGCCGACCGTCACATACCCGAAGCGGCCCTTGGCGTTGTCGACCAGGGTGACGTGGTTGGTGATCGGTCCGGTGTCGAGCGTGGCGAGGATGCGGAAGGGCGGCCGGGCACTCATCACCTGTGTCTTGCCGGAGTCCTTCAGCGTGAACCAGACCTCGGTTCCGTCGCGGCTCACCGCCAGATTGGGAGAGAAGGGGCTGGCCTGCGGGACGCGGGCCACGACCCGGTACGTCCGGGTGTCCACCACGTCCACCTCCGGTGTGAAGCTGGAGGGTACGAAGGCGTATCTGCCGTCCGGCCGGAACAGCACCATCCCCGGCCCGTTCGCCGTTCTGACGCGGCGCTTCTCCCTCATCCGGACGGGGTCGATCACCGATACGTAGTCCTCGCCGCGTACGGTCGCCCACAGTTCGCGGCCGTCGGGCGTGAAGAACGTCTCGTGCGGTGAACGTCCGACGTACACCACGCCCTTGACCTTGTTCGTCGCCGTCTCGATCAGTGTGACCGAGTTGGAGCCGATGGAGACGACCGCGATGGTCCTGTGGTCCGGCGAGAAGCCCATCCCGTGGACGAGCAGCTGGCCCCTGTACAGCGGACTGAGCGCGCCCGGTACGGGGTCGCCGAGCCGGATCACGCCCAGGAGCCGGTTGGCGGCGGGATCGATCACGGAGACGGTGTTCGACGTCTGGTCGGCGGTGTAGACGCGGTCCTGCCCGGATACCGGGATGACCGCACCCGCACCCGTCCCGCTCCCTCCGCCGGAGACCTCCTTGTCGGGACGTACCGGCTCGGCGGGCGGACGTACCGGCTCGGCGAGCCGGCGTATCGGCTCGAAGGGTCCCGGAATCCGCCCCGGCGAACCGGGCTCCGAACCGCGGCGGGCCGGGGACGTCACCGTCATCCGGGATTTCATGACGCCGATCTCCTGCTGCTGCGTGACGATGATCTCCTGTGCCAGCCGCCGCAGAACAGGGTCCTTGCCGTGCTCCAGGACCGCCTTGGCCATGTCCACGGCACCCTGGTGATGCGCCACCATCAGAGCCGCGAAGTCATGGTCGGGATCGCCGGTCATCCGCGAATCCGCCATGGCCTCGGCCATCAGCCTCATGCTCTCGTCCATCTTGCGTGTGAACGGCCCGTGCGCGACCGCGTGGGACGGGTGGGCGTGCGGCGAGGGGCCCGCCCCGCGCTCCTGGGACTCGCACGAGACCAGGCTCAGTGCGATCAGTCCGGCCGCCGTGGACATGCGCAGCCGGCGAAACGGGTACCCAGTCATCCGGCATCTCCTCTTCCGTCCGGTTTCCCGTCCGGTTTCCGTCGCCTGTCATGGAACAGCCCCGTCCGGCGGCCCGGGACGTGTGTGATCCACGTGGGGGAAGGCAGGGAAGGACTGAGCTCTCCGCCGGTGAATCCCAGTCTTCTCACCTTCGTGCGGAGATGTCCTTCCGAGCTTCCCAATCGGGTGAACGGGGCTCGTGCGGGTGCGGATACGGGGCCCGGGGCCGGGGCCGGGGAGGGCCGTCGACGGGGGAAACCGGTCAAGGGCGCCCTTCCCTTGGCCCGGGC
>NZ_MAUD01000115.1 GCF_001700515.1 Streptomyces lushanensis | reverse complement strand
CGCCCGGCTTGAGCAGGGCGTAGAGATCGTCGGCGTACTCGCGGTAGCGCACGGAACCGACGTGTTCGGCCATCCCGATGGAGGAGATCGCGTCGTACGGACCGTCCCTGACGTCGCGGTAGTCCTGGACCCGGATCTCGATCAGATCGGCGAGCCCCTCCTCGGCGACGCGCTTGCGCGCGTAGGTCGCCTGTTCCCTGGAGAGGGTGACCCCGGTGACACGGGCGCCGTACTCACGGGCCGCGTGGAGGGCCATCGAGCCCCAGCCGCAGCCGACGTCGAGAAGCCGCTCGCCCTCCTTGAGCGCGAGCTTGCGGCAGATCAGATCGAGCTTGTCGCGCTGTGCGTCCTCCAGGCCGAATCCGGCGCCGCCGTCCCAGTACGCGCAGGAGTAGACCATGGACGGGCCGAGCACCAGCTCGTAGAAGTCGTTGCCCACGTCGTAGTGGTGGCTGATCGCCTCCTTGTCCCGGCGCCTGGTGTGCAGCGCGCCGGACCGCCGGCGTACCTCCTCCACGGGCGGTGCGGGCGGCGGCCAGGGCCCGGCGATGCGCAGGAGCGTACGGGCGGCGGCCCGCAGCCGGGGGTCGCGCAGCGGACGGACCTCGTCCTTGGCGTCGGCGCCGCGCTCCCAGATGAAGCCGGCGAGCCGGTCCAGCACCGCGAAGAGATCGCCGTCCACATCGATCTCGCCGGCCACCCAGGCGCGTGCGAGCCCCATCTCGCCCGGCTTCCACAGGAGTCGGCGCAGGGCGCGCCGGTTACGGATGATCAGGGTCGGGGCGTCCGGGGGTCCCGATTCGCTGCCGTCCCAGGCACGGATACGGACCGGGAGCGGAACTCCCAGCAACTCCTCGGCAAGAGTGGTCAGCCGCAGCGCGGCGTCGGCCATGGCGCACACCTCCGTGATGGCGGATACGGACATGCTCAACACCACGTAAACACCGGACGGGTACGGATGCAGTCCCTGCGGCTCGCAATGGACCGGCAAAATGCCTGCACCCACCACACACTTTCCTGACGGTGTGCGTCTTTTCTCCCCGGCGGCGGCGTGCGGGTGACCGTACGGAGGGGGCCGGAGGGTAGGCCGTCGGAGCGACCGGTACGGAGTGACCGGCGCGGCACGGCGGGAAGCCGCGGGCACGGCGCGGCGGGCACGGCGCGACGGCGGGCACAGCACACGGCGGGCACGGAGAAGGGCCGCTCGCACCACGGATGGCGAGCGGCCCTTCACGTGCATCGGTGTATCAGTCGTGGTCGTGCCGGTGACCCGGGGTCGTACCGATGACCCGGCCTCAGGACGCCTTGGCCTTCTCCGGTGTCTGCGTGACGGCGGTGACGGCCGGCGGGTTGGGCTTGGCGGCCTCGTAGAACTCCTCGCGCGGTGTCTCCATCGCGCCGAGCGAGACGACCTCGCGCTTGAGGAACATGGCCAGTGTCCAGTCGGCGAAGACACGGATCTTGCGGTTCCAGGTCGGCATCGCCAGACCGTGGTAGCTGCGGTGCATGTACCAGGCGAGCCGGCCCCTGAGCCTGATCTTCATCTTGCCCAGGACGATCATCGCGACGCCCTTGTGCAGTCCCAGACCGGCGACGGCGCCCTTGTTGGCGTGGCTGTACTCCTTCTGCGGGAAGCCCCGCATACCGGAGATGACGTTGTCGCCGAGCAGCCGCGCCTGGCGCAGCGCGTGCTGGGCGTTGGGCGGGCACCAGGCGTTCTCGACACCGGCCCTGCGGGCGGCGACGTCCGGGACCTGGGCGTTGTCGCCGGCGGCCCAGATGTGGTCGGTGCCCCGCACCTGGAGCTTCTCGCTGGTGTCCACATGGCCGCGGGGGCCGAGCGGCAGACCGTAACGGGTGAGGGCCGGGTTCGGCTTGACGCCGGCGGTCCACACGATGGTGTTGGAGTCGACCTCGAGGCCGTTGTTGAGCACCACATGGCCGCCGACGCAGGAGTCCATGCCGGTCTTGAGATAGATCTCGACGCCGCGGCTCTCCAGGTGCTCCTTGCCCCAGGAGCCCAGCTTCGGGCCGACCTCGGGAAGGATCTTGTCGGCGACGTCGACGAGGATGAAGCGCATGTCCTCGCGCTTGACGCTCGTGTAGTACTTGGCCGCGTCGCGCGCCAGGTCCTCGACCTCGCCGATGGTCTCCGCGCCGGCGAAGCCGCCGCCCACGAAGACGAAGGTGAGCGCCTTGCGGCGGACCTCCTCGTCGGTGGTCGAGTCTGCCTTGTCGAGCTGTTCGAGCACATGGTTGCGCAGGCCGATGGCCTCCTCGATGCCCTTCATGCCGATGCCCTGCTCGGCGAGACCGGGGATCGGGAAGGTACGGGAGACCGCGCCGAGGGCCACGATCAGATAGTCGAAGGGCAGCTCGTAGGCCTCACCGACGAGCGGCGCGACCGTGGCGACCTTGCGGTCCTGATCGATGGTGGTGACTCGGCCGGTGAGCACCTCAGCCTTGGGCAGCACGCGTCGCAGCGGTACGACGACATGCCGAGGCGAAATGCTGCCGGCGGCGGCTTCGGGGAGGAAGGGCTGGTACGTCATGTACGAGCGTGGGTCGACGACCGTGACGGTCGCCTCCCCGTAGCGCATCTTCTTCAGGATGCGACGAGCTGCGTACAGGCCTACGTACCCACCGCCTACAACGAGGATCCTGGGACGCTCCGTGGTGCTCATGCCATCGAGTATCCACCCCCCTGGGAGGGGGGGCTCGTGAGCCCCTTCACAAGGTCTTCCTGCTGTGGTGCTACACTGCGCGGCCCACATGATCGAAATCACGGCGCCCCCAGGGAACCAAGGCCCTTCACCGGTCGTTGGCCACCCCCTGTGAGCTGGCCCTCCGCCTTCTCCACCGCCCGAACCACCCGTCCGGTTCATACGCCCGTAACGCGTCCGGAACCGCCCGGTATAAGGACCCGGGGGCCCACCGAGGGCCCCACCCGTCGCGAAGGAACCGTGATGACACCCAAGAGGCTCGAATTCCTTGTGAAGAACTTCACGAACTTTCTCGCGGGGCCCTCGGCAAAGACCTGAACGGGCCCCGCATCGACCGTCCCGCCGTGCCGGACACGAGCCGGCACCCCTCGTCCTGTGGCGCGGCTCCCGCAGCCCCGCGGCACGTTCGTCGAGGGGTGCCGCGCACCCGAAGGCGTCACCAATTGGCGGATACGGCTGGACGCGGCCTCACGCCCCGCCGAGTGCCGCGCGCCAGGCGATGCCGTCCAGGATGTCGTGTTCGCTGACGACGACCTCGTCGGCGCCGGCGCGTTCCATGACGGTGAGGAGGATGAGGGCTCCCGCGCCGATGACGTCGACCCGGCCCGGGTGCATGACCGGGATGGCGGCGCGTTCGTCGTGGGTGGCCGCGAGCAGGTGCCGGGTGATCTCCGCCACCCGGGCGCGGGAGACACGGGAGCGGTGGATCGCGGTGGAGTCGTACGCGCGCAGGCCCAGCGCGATCCCGGCGACGGTGGTCACGGAGCCCGCCAGTCCGACCAGGGTGCGGGGCTCGCGCAGCGGCACCGTCAGCTCCGCGAGGTCGAGGGCCGCCTCGATGTCCGCGCGCATCGCGGCGATCTCGGCCTCCGTGGGCGGATCGCTCATCACGCCGTCCCGTACGAGATGGCGCTCGGTCAGCCGTACACAGCCGATGTCCACGGAGCGCGCGGCCCGTACCCGGTCGTCGCCGACGACGAACTCGGTCGAACCGCCGCCGATGTCCACCACCAGACAACTGTCCCGGCCCGGCAGCTCCTTGGTGGCGCCGTCGAAGGAGAACTCCGCCTCCTGGTCGCCGGTGATCACCTCGGGCTCCACGCCCAGGATGTCCAGCACACCGCGGACGAACTCGTCGCGGTTCTCGGCGTCGCGCGAGGCGGAGGTGGCCACGAAGAGGACGCGCTCGGCGCCGTGCTCCCTGATGACGGCGGCGTACTCACGGCACGCCTCGAAGGTCCGCGCCAGCGCCTCGGGTGCCAGCCGCCCGGTCCTGTCCACCCCCTGGCCGAGCCTGACGATCCTCATCCGCCGGTCCAGATCGACCAGTTCGCCCGTGTCGGGGCGAACGTCCGCGACCAGCAGGCGGATCGAGTTCGTACCGCAGTCGATGGCGGCCACCCGGGTCATACGCGCTCCTCGCCCTCGTCGTGACCGTCGCTCTCGTGGTGCTTCTCCGTGGGCGCGCACGGGCTCACGCACGGGCCCTTCGCCCACCACGGCGGCAGCATCGCCAGCGCCTCGTCGCCCAGCGGATTCACCCCGGGGCCCGCCGCCAGCGAGTGGCCGACCAGCACGTGCAGACACTTCACCCGGTCCGGCATACCGCCCGCGCTGGGAAAGCCCTCCAGCACCTCGATGGCGTCACGGCGCGCGAGATAGTCCTCGTGCGCCTCGCGGTACGCGGCGGCCAGCTCCGGATCGGCCGCGAGGCGCTCGGTCATCTCCTTCATGACGCCGTTCGCCTCCAGCGTGCCGATGGCCGAGGCGGCGCGGGGACAGGTCAGGTAGTACGTCGTCGGGAAGGGGGTGCCGTCGGGGAGCCGGGGCGCGGTCTCCACGACATCCGGCTGTCCGCAGGGGCAGCGGTGCGCGATGGCGCGCAGTCCGCGCGGGGGACGGCCGAGCTGTTCCTGGAACGCGGCCACGTCCGCCTCGGTGGGCTCGGTGCGTTCGGTCTGCGGAGGAGGGGTGTCCATGCCTGCCTTGGTTCTACGTTCCACGGTTCTGGTTCTGCGTGGCTGACGTGCTCGTGTGCCTGAGGTGTCCGACGTGTCTGTGTGCCTGACGTGCCTACGTGTCTGTGTGCCTGACGTGCCTGTGACGGCGGAGAGCGGTGCCGCCGGTCCGCGCGCGGCCCCTACCGGTCCGGGCGGTCCGCGTTGTCCACGCCGTCCAGGACGTTCGAGTACCAGGGACGGTCCGTCGCGTCCCGCTCCGCGCGGCGCTCACGCACCGCTTCCGGGTCGATCATGGTGTAACCGGACTCTCCCGGCATCACATAGTGGAGATGCTCACGGGCCAGCCGCTGGATGTACGCGTCGTCCTGGAGCCGCGCCTTCTCGTCGCGCAGTTCCTCGACCCGCTGCCGCGCCTCCCTGGCCTGCCGCTCCTGCTCGGCGATCTCGTTCCGCTGCGACACGTACTGCCGCATCGGATACGCGAGCGCCACCACCAGTGTGCACACGATCAGGGCGAGAAAGGCCGCCCGCCCGGTGAGACGGGAACGGCGGTCCTGGCGGCGGTTCTGCGAGCGGTAGACGCGCGCGGCGGTCTGCTCGCCGAGCAGCCGCAGCCTGGTCGCGGTGGAGAACCGGTCCCGGTTCCCGGCCATGGCTCGCCTCCCCTGTTACGTGCGTACGTCCCCGGACACGGTACGGGACCGGGGCCGGGGACGTACGGACGACGGGCGGGACGCACGGGACGGCGGCCCCGCGCGGCAACCGCCCTCGCCGTGCCTGCCGCGTCTGCCGCCTCGATCAGGCGGAGCGGAACCGCGGGAACGCGCTGCGGCCCGCGTACACCGCGGCGTCGTCGAGGATCTCCTCGATACGCAGCAGCTGGTTGTACTTGGCGACACGGTCCGAGCGGGCCGGGGCGCCGGTCTTGATCTGACCGCAGTTCACCGCGACGGCCAGGTCCGCGATGGTGACGTCCTCGGTCTCGCCGGAGCGGTGGGACATCATGCACTTGAAGCCGTTGCGCTGGGCCAGCTCGACGGCGTCCAGCGTCTCGGTCAGCGAACCGATCTGGTTGACCTTGACCAGCAGGGCGTTGGCGGAGCCCTCCTCGATGCCACGGGCCAGCCGCTCCGGGTTGGTGACGAACAGGTCGTCACCGACGATCTGCACCTTGGAGCCGAGCTTGTCGGTGATGACCTTCCAGCCGGCCCAGTCGTCCTCGAAGAGCGGGTCCTCGATGGAGACGAGCGGATACGCGGCCACCAGCTCCTCGTAGTACTCCGTCATCTCGGCGGCCGAGCGGGACTTGCCCTCGAACTCGTACGAGCCGTCCTTGTAGAACTCGGAGGCGGCGACGTCGAGCGCGAGCGCGATGTCACGGCCCGGCACGTAGCCGGCTTCCTTGATGGCCTCGAGGATCAGGTCGAGCGCGGCGCGGTTGGACTCCAGGTTCGGCGCGAAGCCGCCCTCGTCACCGAGGCCGGTGGACAGGCCCTTCTGCTTCAGGACCTTCTTGAGGGTGTGGTAGACCTCGGCGCCCCAGCGCAGCGCCTCGGAGAAGGACTCCGCGCCGATCGGGGCGATCATGAACTCCTGGATGTCCACATTGGAGTCGGCGTGCGAGCCGCCGTTCAGAATGTTCATCATCGGAACGGGCAGCAGGTGCGCGTTCGGGCCGCCCAGGTAGCGGAAGAGCGGCAGGTCCGAGGCCTCGGAGGCGGCGTGCGCGACGGCGAGGGAGACACCGAGGATCGCGTTGGCGCCCAGCGAGCCCTTGTTCTCGGTGGCGTCCAGATCGATCATGGCCTGGTCGATGAGGCGCTGCTCGGTGGCGTCGTAGCCGACGAGCTCCGGGCCGAGCTGCTCGATGACGGCCAGGACGGCCTTCTCGACACCCTTGCCCAGGTAGCGGTTGGCGTCTCCGTCACGGAGTTCCACGGCCTCGAACGCACCGGTGGAGGCACCGGAGGGGACGGCAGCACGGCCGGTGCTGCCGTCGTCGAGGCCGACCTCGACCTCGACCGTGGGGTTGCCTCGGGAGTCCAGGATTTCCCGGGCTACGACGACGTCGATGGACGGCACGAGCATCTCCTTCTGGGATGTGACGCTTGGAGTGCAGGGTCTCATTGGCCTTGCGGCAAGAGCCTAACCGGCCCGGAGGGGTCGGCCGGCCGGTGCCCGCCCGCTGGGACGGATCAAGCACCCGAGCGCCTCGGCGCGCCGATGAGCACCGCCCCGGGCGCGGTCCCGAGTACCCTCCGCGTACTCCTCTCGTATCCCTTGCGGTATCCCTCGCGTACGCCCGGACACGGGCAGACCCCGGCCCGGGCGCGTACGGGGATCACGCGCCGGGCCGGGGTGGCCGGGGACGGCCCCGGGGTGGCCGGGGTCGCCGGGTGGCCGCGGACAGCCGGGGTAGCCGGGGGCGGCCGGAAGAAGGGATCCGGACGGGAGGGAGGGAGCCGGGCGGTCAGCTCAGGTGGAGCCGCTGGCCCGGGTAGATCAGATCGGCGTCGCGGACGATGTCCTTGTTCAGCTCGAACAGCTTCTTCCAGCCGCCCTCGACCTGGTGCGCGGCGGCGATCCCGGAGAGGCTGTCACCGGACTTGACCTTGTACTCGCCGTCGCCCTTCTCGACCGCGGTGGCGGCACCCGTGCCGGTACGGCTCTCGCCGCGCGAGGCGGGCTGCGCCTGCTCCCGCTTCGGCTGCGCGGGGCCGGTCCGCTGCTGGGGCTGTGCCTGCCGGGGGGCGGCCTGGTCCTGCGAGGCGGAACCGGAGTCCGAACCGGAGCCGGAGCCCGTGTTCGAACCGGAGCCCGAGTCCGCCGAGCCGCCGTCGTACGCGGCGCCGGAGAGGTTGACACCGCAGGTGGGCCACGCGCCCTTGCCCTGGCCCGCCAGGACCTTCTCGGCGACCGCGATCTGCTGGGACTTCGAGGCGAGGTCGGCCCTGGCCGCGTAGGCGGTGCCGCCGTAGGCGGCCCAGGTGGAGCTGCTGAACTGGAGGCCGCCGTAGTAGCCGTTGCCGGTGTTGATGGACCAGTTGCCGCCGGACTCGCACTGGGCGACCCGGTCCCACTCGGAGGCGGTCGCGGCGGAGACGGAGGTGGCGCCGATCAGCGGGACCGCGACGGCGGCGCCGGTGATCCCGGCGAGCGCGGCGTAGCGGGCGGTCACGGAGCGGGAGGGACGGCGGTGCCTGCCCTTGCTGGAACCTTTGCTGGAACGCGGCATGGAACTCTCCTCACCGACGCCTACGAGGTGAGCTGTCGGGTTCGGGCCGTGAGTTGCCCGGCCGGACGCTCGTGCGTCCGGCTTCACCCCGAGCCGGTCGTCGGCCGTCTCTCGACGGCCGGGGCCGGCACAAACCGTGGGTCCCCCGCTCCTGCCTTCGGCGCATGACGCGACGACTACTCCCCCCGACCGACGGCAGGATTCGGCGTGACGGTCGACAGGGCCCGCGGTGCGAGCGGTTCAGACCGTAATCACAGGCCCGCCGGTTCTTCAAAGGAGCACATCAGGGAGATAACGCCCTTACCCACCGCCCAGGTTTACGCATTTCCGCTGGTGAGAGCAGAAAGCAGGGCAACTCGTAGGTCAAAAGTCCCTAGGAGCCACAAAGAGACGCTTGTCTCACTTGCGCAGAAGCGGACATAGAACCGTGAACCGCCCGCACATCCGGGCCACTTCACGGCACGGCCGGGCCCGGCACCGAAGGCGGGACCGAGGGCGAGATCAGGGGCGTGGCCAGCGGGAACGCACCGGAGGCGGCCACACCGGCCGCCTCCCGTTCACCTCACCGCCACCGGCCCGTACGCCCTACAGCCACCCGCCGAGCACCTTCTGCCCGTCGGCGATCAGCCAGTTGCGCTCGACAGGCTGACCGGCCTCCACCGGAGCGGGCGATTCCGCACGATTCGTCAGGCCGTCCGTGGCGCGCGGCAGTCCGTCTCCCCGCGAGGCATGACGACCGTATTCAAGTCCTTCATCCGGATTGCCCGTTACGGCGTCCTCCCGGGCGGCTTCACCGCGGTGCTTGCCCTTGGCCGACTCCGTACCGCCGGCGGCCGTGCCGCCGAGGCCGTCGGAGCGCAGGCCGCCGGTGCCGAGACCGTCGGCACCCTCGGCGCCGTCCACGGAGGTGGAGGCCCCGGCCGTGGGCGTACCGGCGGAACCGGAGGGAAGCGGCTCGCCCGGCCGCACCGTCGCCCCGTCGGCGGGAGCGGAGGGCTCGGCGTCCGGAGCGCCGGAGGGACTACCGGCCGGATCGCCGCCCTGGTCGCCCCGCGAGGCCCCCTCGGAGCCGGAGGCGCTCCCGGACGTGGCACCAGGCAGCAGGGTGCCCGCCAGCCCGGAGACCGACGCACAGCTCGACCAGACCTTGGAGCCCTGCGCCTCAAGGATCTTCTCCGCCACGGCGATCTGCTGGGAGCGGCTGGCGAGGTCGGGCCGAGCCGCGTACGCGCCGCCGCCGAAGGCGTCCCAGGTCTCCTGGCTGAGCTGGAGGCCGCCGTAGTAGCCGTTGCCGAGGTCCGCGCTCCACATGCCGCCGCTCTCGCATTCGGAGACACGGTCCCAGGTGGAGGCGTCCGCCGCACTGGCGCCGGAGGCGGCGAACAGCGGGATGGCGATCGCCGACCCGGTCACCCCCGCGGCGACGATCAGGGCGGGGGCCTGGCGTGGTCTGCGGTGTCGGCCGTTAGCGGAGCGCATGCGCTTGCCTTCCGTGTGACTGTCTTTTCGAGCACGGCGTGCTGCTGCCGAGTCGTCGGTGAACGTAGCGGTACTCGAACGTCTGTCACAAGTCGATGCAGCGGAGATCACGTGAAAGTCACATTCCTGACGGCCCGTCAGCTACAGCTTGCTGACCGGGCCTCGAATCCGGCAGTGGTCCATCAGCCGGACAATGGCGTGAACTGCACCGGAAGCGTGCGCAACCCACGCATGATGAGCCCTCCGCGCCAGCGCAAATCGGCCGGATCCACGGCAAGCCGCAGGTCCGGCAGCCGGGTCAGCAGCGTCGCGAGAGCGGTCTGTCCCTCCAGGCGGGCGAGCGGCGCGCCGAGGCAGTAGTGGATGCCGTGCCCGTAGCCGAGGTGCTGATTGTCACGTCGTGCGAGATCGAGCGTGTCGGGCGAGGCGAACCGCTCGGGGTCGCGGTCGGCCGCGGCGAGTACGACGAGTACGGGATCGCCCACCGCGATCCGCTGCCCGCCGAGCGTCACCGGTTCGGTGGCGTACCGCCAGGTGGCCAGCTCCACAGGACCGTCGTGCCGCAGCAGTTCCTCGACGCCCGTCGCCAGCAGCTCCGTCTCGCCCGCGTCGAGCGAACGCTGAAGCCGGGCGCGCTGCTCCGGGTGGCGTATCAGCGTATGGACGCCGTTGCCGATCAGGTTCACGGTGGTCTCGAAACCGGCGAAGAGGATGATGAAGGCCATCGCCGCGGCCTCGTTCTCGGTGAGGTGCTCGCCGTCGTCACTGGCCCGGACGAGACCCGAGATCAGATCATCGCCCGGGTTCTCCCTTTTGCGGTGGATGAGTTCGGCCAGATATCCCCGGATCTTCTTCACCGACCGCGCCACACCGCCGCGCGGCCCGCCGCCGTGACCGGCTTTCGAATGCCGGATCATCATGCCGGCCCAGTCGCGGAAGTCGTCCTGGTCCTCGGCCGGTACGCCGAGCAGATCGCAGATCGCGTAGATGGGCAGCGGGAAGGCGAAGTCATGGATCAGATCCGCCTCGCCCTTCGCCGCGAAACCGTCGATGAGCCGGTCGGTGAGCTGCTGGACCCGGGGCGCGAATTCCGCGATGCGCCGGGGCGTGAACGCCTTGGACACCAGCCGGCGCAGCCGGGTGTGGTCGGGCGGATCGATATTCAGCAGATGCGTCATGAGATCCGCGTCGCGCTCCCCGGGAATCCCGGTCTTCCCCTTGGCGTGCGCCCCTTCCGCGTGATGAACGGGATTCTTGGAGAGCCGCGCGTCGGCGAGCGCCGCCTTGGCGTCCCCGTACCGCGTCACGAGCCACGCCTCGACACCACTGGGCAGCTTGGCCCGGTGCACGGGCGCGTGCTCACGGAGCCAGGCGTAGGCCGGGTACGGATCGGTGGCGAACTCCCACGTGAAGAGCTCGGGGGCGGGCGCGGGAGCGGGCGTGGTGGCAAGGGCGGACGCGGAAACGGCGGCGGGGGGCTTTTCGGTCACCGGCCGACGGTACCGGGACGAACCCGCGCGCCGACCGGTGCGGGTGCGTAGCCCAGCTCGGCGGCCCTGGCGTACCACTCGTCGGCCTCTTGTCCGGGCCTGCCCGGGCGGTAGAGCAGACCGGCCAGCTCGTACGCCGCCTCGCCGTCATCGGCCTGGGCCGCGAGGCGCAGCCAGTGTTCGGCCTCGTCGCGCAGGAGCCTGCCGAGCAGGACGGCGGAAGGCCGGTTCCCGGCCTCGGCGGCGGTCCGGAGATAGGGAAGCGCCCCCAGGAGGCTGCCGTGTTCCGCGAGGTACTTCCCGGCCAGCGGCGCGTACGAGGGATTGGCGTCGGCCGCCGCGCGGTACCAGCGGGTCGCCTCCACCACATCGCCCGCCTCACGGCAGAAAGTGGCAAGCCAAACCGCGGCGTAGTTGTCCCCTTCCTTCGCCGCAGGAAGCAGTGCGGCCCTGGCGATGGTCACCACGGTGGATTCGGGCACCCCGTCGATCGTCGCGTCCATCACGCACTCCCAGGCGGAGTAGGGCATCGGCGCCATGTCCGGGCGGCGCGCCCCGTCCGCGACCAGTGAGCCGTACGCCTTCCAGGTGCCGCGGGCCTGCCCCGGCACCAGAAGTCCGGCGACTCCGTGTCTGGTCTCGGTGGCCCAGGTGAGGGCGTCCTCGAACGATTCGCGCCGTGGATCGGCGATCTCGGGGCCGTAGCGACCGTGGACCGACCGGAGCAGGTCCAACGGCACCGGACGGTCGATCCCATGGCGCGCGAGATCGATCGCGGCCCGGACCAGCAGATGGCCGCGCGGGTGCGCGCCGGGGCGGCGAGCGCGGTTCCACTCCGCCCAGAGTTCGGGGCCGATAGCGAGGTACTGGGTGACACCGCTGACGCCACGCCGGTTCAGCGCGCCGGCCAGCCGGGCGTCGTCGGCCGACAGGTCGGCGAGCCGTGACAGCTCGTCCTCGCTCCACCGCGAGGCCAGTTCGACCGTCTCCGCCCTCGCCAGCACCCGGGAGCTCGCGTCGGAGCCGAAGCGGTGCTTCTCGTACTCCTCGTCGCGCATCGTGGCGACGACGAGCAGGCGCTGCTGGATCAGTTGGGTGAGGAGGCCCGGCGTGAGCCCGGGCGCGCCCAGGTGGCCCTCCAGATCGTCCAGCCAGAGGGCGTACGGGCCGTCGGCACGGCCGCGCAGCAGCGCGGGCAGTGTCCGGAGGTCCGTGCCCGGGCCGGGTGCGCAGATCTGTCCCTGGCGGCCCAGACAGGCGAGCAGCGTTTGGTACGCCGTCATGGTCTTGCCGGACAGGGGCTCGCCCGTCACCACGACCAGCCCACCGGAGACGGCCGCCTCCCGTGCCAGGACGTGAAGCCTCGTGTCGCAGTCCCGTGCCGCGTAGCGCGGAAGCTCGGGCTCGTCGCGGAAGGTACGGGACGTCCGTACGCCCAGGTCGAGCGGCGCCAGCTCGGACAGGCGCGGCCATGCGTCCGGCGTGGGCAGAGCCACTCCGAGGTGACCGTCGCCGACGAAAAGCGAACGGACCGAGCCCGCCTGTACGACGTTACCGGCGACCGCGCCTCCGGAGACCTCGTTGCGGGTGAGCATGAGCCGCTCCGGCTCCGTGATGTGGAGCTCACGGATGACGGAACCGAGTTCGCTCACCACAGTCGGCGGCGACTGTTCCAGGAAGCGGCGCAGTTGCTCCCGCCACAACGTCCCACGTGGCAGCTCACCCGCGGCCCTTTCGAGTACGTCCTCGATCACATCCGGGACGCCCGCACGGCGCAGCAGACCCATGACGCGTCCCTTGGCCCGCTTCCAGTCAACAGAGTCCATCGCCAGGACAACCGCTTCGGCACCCGGCTCCGGCTCGCCGTCCCAGTTGATGTCCATCCGCGCCCCGTTCCCCCGTATCCCCACCAATCGCCCGTCGCCACGTTACTCAGTGGCGCCGCCGCCCGCTTCGGTCGTGCGGATCGCGTCCCTGTAGGTGCGGGCCGCCGCGCGGAGGGCTGTTTCCGGGTCCACGCCTGCCGCTTCGGCTTGTACCGCCATGGCGAGCAGGTCGTAGCCGATGCCGTCGCCCGTGGGGAGTTCGACGTCCAGGCCCGCCGTGCGGACGCGGCCCGCGAGTTTGGAGGCGAGGGCCAGACCGGGCTGGCCCAGCGGGACGCCGTCGGTGACCGAGTCGCGTTGTTTCTCGGCCGCCTTGGTACGGAGCCAGTGCGCCTTGACGTCCTCGGGCGTCTTCGCGGTCTCGTCGCCGAAGACATGGGGATGGCGGTGGATCAGCTTCTCCACGATCGTGGCGGCGACATCGTCTATGGAGAACGGCTCGTTCTCCTCGTCGAGCCCGTCCTGTGCGATACGGGCGTGGAAAACGACCTGGAGGAGTACGTCACCCAGCTCCTCGCGGAGTTCGTCGCCGTCGCCGTCCTCGATCGCCTCGACGAGTTCGTACGCCTCCTCGATGCCGTACTTGGCGAGTCCCTTGTGCGTCTGGACCGAGGACCACGGGCATTCGCGCCGGATCCGGTCCATGACATGGACGAGGTCGAGAAGACGGGCGCCGGGCAGGTCGTAGGAGCCGGGGAGCAGCTCCAGGTCGGGCATCCGGACGCGGCCGGAGCCGGCGAGCCGGGCGAGGCCGTCGGTCAGGGCACCGTCGCCGGTCCCCTCACCTGCGCCCTCACCGTCGGCGTCACCGCCGGTGGACGGGATGACCACGACCGTACGGCCGCCGGCGCAGGCGTCGACCAGGTCCTGTGCGGTGGGCGCGGGGGTACCGGCCTCGACGGTGACGCCGGCCTCGCGCAGATACGGCAGCAGCGGATGGCCGCCGTCGGCACACAGCACGCGGTCGGCGGCGCGCAGCGTCTGCCAGGCGGGCCAGGACAGGAGTCCGGGCGCGACCCGGTGGCTGACGGTCAGCAGGACGATACGGCCGGAGGCGGCGGGAGCTTCGTCTGTCACCACTCGAACCTACCTCCGGCGCGCCCGCGGCCGGACCACGGCGGTCGACCGCGCTGCCGCTCGGCCCGGCTGGTCGGGCCGACGCGGCTGGTCGGGCCGGCTGGTCACATCGGCCGGGCCGACCGGCCGGGCGTCCGGTCC
>NZ_MAUD01000114.1 GCF_001700515.1 Streptomyces lushanensis | reverse complement strand
CGGCCCCGGCCCCGCCGCCTCAGCCGCGGAGCTGCTCGTACGCGGGAAGCGTGAGGAAGTCCGTGTAGTGCTCGTCCAGGGCCACCGTCAGCAGCAGATCATGGGCCTGCCGCCACTTCCCGGACGCGAAGGCGTCGTCACCGATCTCGGCGCGGATCGCGGTGAGTTCCTCGTCGGCGAGCGCGCGGGCGAGTTCCGGCGTGGCCCGCACGGTCCGGCCCTCGTGCTCGAACTCGACGCCCGCGTTGATCCACTGCCAGATCTGGGAGCGGGAGATCTCCGCCGTGGCCGCGTCCTCCATCAGATGGAAGATCGCCACCGCGCCCATGCCCCGCAGCCAGGCCTCGATGTACCGGACACCGACCTGGACCGCGTTGCGCAGGCCCTCGTACGTCGGCCTCGCGTCCAGCGAGTCGACGGCGATCAGATCACCGGCCGCGACGGAGACGTCCTCGCGCAGCCGGTCCTTCTGGTGCGGCCGGTCGCCGAGGACCGCGTCGAAGGACGCCATCGCGATCGGCACCAGATCCGGATGCGCGACCCAGGAGCCGTCGAAGCCGTCGGCGGCCTCCCGGTCCTTGTCCGCCTTGACCTTCTCGAAGGCGGTCTTGTTGACCTCCGCGTCGTGCCGCGACGGGATGAAGGCCGCCATACCGCCGATGGCGTGCGCGCCGCGCTTGTGGCAGGTACGGACGAGCAGTTCGGTGTACGCGCGCATGAACGGCGCCGTCATCGTCACGGCGTTGCGGTCGGGCAGGACGAACTTGGCCCCGCCGTCGCGGAAGTTCTTCACGATCGAGAAGAGATAGTCCCAGCGGCCCGCGTTGAGCCCGGAGGCGTGGTCGCGCAGTTCGTAGAGGATCTCGTCCATCTCGTACGCGGCGGTGATCGTCTCGATCAGTACGGTCGCCCGGACGGTGGACCGCGGAATGCCGGCATGGTCCTGGGCGAAGACGAAGATGTCGTTCCAGAGACGCGCCTCCAGGTGCGACTCCGTCTTCGGGAGGTAGAAGTACGGGCCCTTGCCCAGCTCGACCAGTGTCCTCGCGTTGTGGAAGAAGTACAGACCGAAGTCGACCAGCGCGCCGGGCACCGGCACCCCGTCCACCTGGAGATGGCGCTCCGTCAGATGCCAGCCGCGCGGGCGCATCACGACGGTCGCGAGCCGGTCCGCGTCCCCCAGGGCGTACGACTTGCCGGAGCGCGGGTCGGTGAAGTCGATGCGGCGGGCGTAGGCGTCCATCAGATTGAGCTGGCCCAGGACCACGTTCTCCCAGGTGGGCGCGGAGGCGTCCTCGAAGTCCGCGAGCCAGACCCGGGCGCCCGAATTGAGCGCGTTGATCGTCATCTTGCGGTCCGTCGGCCCGGTGATCTCCACCCGCCGGTCCTCGAGCGCGGCGGGCGAGGGAGCGACACGCCAGCTCTCGTCCTCGCGGATCGCGGCCGTCTCCGGCAGGAAGTCCAGACTGGCGGTACGGGCGATCTCGGCGCGGCGCAGGGTGCGGCGGGCGAGCAGTTCATCACGCCGGGGAGTGAACCGCCGGTGCAGCTCCGCCACGAAGGTGAGGGCGGCGTCGGTGAGTACCTCGTCCTGCCTGGGCAGGAGTTCGGCGTCGACGACAACCGCTGGGGACGGCGCTGGTGCGGACATGAGCTGTCACTCTCCTTCGCGGGGTGCTGCGCGGGGGGTGTGCCCGGCGGCCGGCGGGTCACCTTGGACGGCACGGGGTGCCATGGCGCCGGGCTACGGTCGCGGGCGCCGGCCGAGAGGCCGGACGCTCTGACCTGTGGATAGTAGTTTCCTCATGGTGGAAGTTCAATGGTTTGTTGATGTCGGGAGTCTCCGGTCCGGCAGACCATGGCGCCGAGTGCCAGGCATGCGCCGCGGTAGGTCTGTCATGGGTCACCGCTCCAGATACGACAGATCCTCCTCCGTGTCGATGTCGTAGGCCCGCGCGACATCCCCGCACTCCACCAGCGCGATCTCGCTTTCATGTGTTCTCAGGTAGTCGCGCGCCCCGCGATCGCCCTCCGCGTCCGCCGCGATCTCCGCCCACCGGCGGGCGCCGAACAGTACGGGATGGCCGCGCCGTCCGTCGTACGCGGCCGACGCGAGCGCGTCGGGACCGGTGCACGCGGCCACCACCCGGGCCACCGCCGCCGGGCCGATGCCGGGCTGGTCCACCAGCAGGACGAGCACCGCGGCGGCGTCCGTGCCGAGCAGCGAGACCAGCCCGGCGCGCAGTGACGATCCCATGCCGTCGGCCCACCGCGGATTGTCGACGAGTACGCAGCCGGGCAGCTCGGCCCGGTGCCGTACGCGGTCCGCCGCCGCGCCCAGCACCACATGCACCGGCCCGCAGCCGCCTTCGCGCAGCGTGCGCGCAGCGTGCTCGACCAGCGGGCGGCCCCGGTGGGTCAGCAGCGCCTTCGGCCGGCCGCCCAGTCTGCGCCCGCCGCCCGCCGCGAGCAGCAGCCCGGCGACGGGTGGAACCGGGGTGGCGCGCGCGGTGGGGCCGCGAGCCCGCGTGCTGTCGCTGTCCATGCCTGCTGCCATGGGCCCTGCATACCGTATCCGCGCGCGGCGCGCCGATGCGCGTCCGCCGTGATCACCGGGTGTTCTGTCCGCATTCCGCTCGGATTCCCGCCGTATTCCGTCCGCGGAGTGGCGCGCACCGCGCGAAATGGCGTTAACTTGCCCGCGAACCTTGGCGCTTGACCACCGTCCGGGAGTCGGAATGTTCAGCGTGAAGGTGTGCCGACACAAGAATGTGTGGGCGCGAGGGGCAAGGGGGGAAGCTTTGTTGCGGAGCGTGGGGCAGCCGCCGGTGACAGAGACCGGCGAGGACCCGAGGGTGGCGGGGCTGGACGGAGCCGTTTCCAGACTGCGGCGCGAGCTGGCGGGCTATCCGGTCGAGTTCAGGGACCGGGCCATCGCCGAGGACGAACTGGCGGCACTGGCCGTGATGGTGGCCAACGGTGCTCCGGAGATCGCCCGTATGCGCCGTTCGCTGCTGCTGATCGTCGGTTCGATCGGTTCGGTCAGCGCGCTGGGACCGGCGCTGATGGGTGTACGGAACGCCGTCGACCTCTTCGGAGAGGCGCCCCGGCCACGCCGGTAGCGCGTTTTCGAGCACCGTACCGGCCGGACGTCCCCGGGACCGGCCGGACGTATCAGGGGATCAGCCGGGCGGGCCGGACGCCGGTTCGTCCGGCGGTCCGGCGCGAGGTTGTGGGACCGTTTCTCGCCGCGCCCGGAAATCGACCGGCTCAGCCCTGAATCGACCGGCTCAGCCCTGTGCCGTGGTGCTCGCCAGCACCTCCGAGAGGTCCCGCGCCACCTCCTGGAGCACCGGGACGATCTTCTCCGTGGCCTCCTCCGTCACCCGGCCGGCCGGCCCCGAGATCGAAATGGCCGCCGCCGTCGGCGAGTTGGGCACGGGCACGGCCAGACAGCGGACCCCGATCTCCTGCTCGTTGTCGTCGATCGCGTATCCGGCCCTGCGCACCAGTTCCAGGGCCTCCAGAAAGCCTTCGGGTGTCGTGATCGTCTTCTCCGTGGCGGCGGGCATACCCGTACGGGCGAGCAGGGCGCGGACCTCCTCCGCCGGCGCGTGCGCGAGCAGCGCCTTGCCCACACCCGTGGAGTGCGGCAGCACCCGGCGGCCCACCTCGGTGAACATCCGCATCGAGTGCTTCGACGGGACCTGGGCGACATAGACGATCTCGTCGCCGTCGAGCAGCGCCATGTTCGCGGTCTCGCCGGTCTCCTCGACCAGCCGGGCCAGATACGGCCTGGCCCAGGTGCCGAGCAGCCGGGACGCCGACTCGCCGAGCCGGATCAGCCGGGGGCCCAGCGCGTAACGCCGGTTCGACTGCTGGCGCACATAACCGCAGGCGACCAGCGTGCGCATCAGCCGGTGGATCGTCGGCAGCGGCAGTCCGCTGCTGGCCGAGAGCTCGCTGAGGCCGACCTCGCCGCCCGCGTCCGCCATCCGTTCGAGCAGGTCGAAGGCGCGCTCAAGGGACTGGACGCCGCCGCTGGCGGGCGCGGATTTGCTGGCGTCGGTGGTGCTGGCGCTGGACGACGGCACGTCAACGGTCCTTTCGGAGCAGGCGGGGCCGGACAGGCAGCCTACCGGGCGCAACAGCCCGGCACATGGCCGATCGAGAGCCGTCTCCGCCGGTCAGAGCGCGTCGGCCCGTTCCCGAGGGGGCGACCGGGCCGCTGACCTGTTCTGCTTGGTTTCTGCTTGGTGAAATGGAATTTCCGCCCTATGGAAGTAACCCAGTCTAGCGCGGTGCGACCCGTTCCGCGCGCCACCCTGGAAATGTGGTCTTGACGGGCCGGGGTCCGAAGTGAAGACTCCTTCAACAGTTCGTTGAATTCATGGGCGGGAATGACAGCGCCGGCGGCAGCGGCGACAACGGCAGCGGCGACGGCGACATGGTGACGGCGAAGTGAGGGCACGGGTGTCCGAGGTGAATCTGTTCCTGCGCTCGACGCGCGTCATCACGCCCGAAGGGACGCGGGCCGCGTCCGTCGCCGTCGCGGGCGGGCGGATCGAGGCGGTCCTGCCGTACGACGCCGCGCCGCCGGCGGGCGCCCGGCTGGAGGACGTCGGGAACGATGTCGTCCTGCCCGGACTGGTCGACACCCATGTCCATGTGAACGATCCGGGACGCACCGAGTGGGAGGGCTTCTGGACCGCCACCCGCGCCGCCGCGGCCGGCGGGATCACCACCCTGCTCGACATGCCCCTGAACTCCGTCCCGCCCACCACGACCGTCGGCCATCTCCGCGTAAAGCAGCGGGTGGCACGTACGAAGGCCCATGTCGACGTGGGGTTCTGGGGCGGCGCGATCCCCGGCAATCTCGAGGATCTCCGGCCGCTGCACGACGCCGGGGTCTTCGGCTTCAAATGCTTTCTGTCGCCGTCCGGTGTGGAGGAGTTTCCCGAGCTGGACCAGGAGCACCTGGAGAGTTCGCTGACCGGGATCGCCGGTTTCGGCGGACTGCTGATCGTCCACGCCGAGGATCCTCATCAGCTGGCCCGCGCGCCCCGGCGCGCTGGTCCCGCCTACGCCGACTTCCTGGCATCCCGCCCGCGCGAGGCCGAGAACGCGGCGATCGAGGGACTCGTCGCGCTGGCCGGGCGGCTCGACGCGCGGGTACATGTGCTGCACCTCTCCTCCTCGGACGCGCTGCCGCTGATCGCCGCGGCCAAGCGGGCGGGAGTGCGGATCACCGTCGAGTCCTGTCCGCACTTCCTCACCCTCACCGCCGAGGAGGTGCCGGACGGGGCGACGGAGTTCAAGTGCTGTCCGCCGATCCGCGAGGCCGCGAACCGGGACGCGCTCTGGCAGGGGCTCGTCGACGGCACCATCGACTGTGTCGTCTCCGACCACTCGCCCTGCACCGCCGATCTGAAGACTCCCGATTTCGCCGCCGCCTGGGGCGGGATCTCCTCGCTTCAGCTCGGCCTGCCCGCGATCTGGACCGAGGCGCGCGCACGGGGCCGCTCGCTGGAGGAGGTCGTCCGCTGGATGTCGGCGGGCCCGGCCGCGCTCGCGGGACTCACCCGTAAGGGCGCCGTCGAGGCGGGGCGGGACGCCGACTTCGCGGTGCTCGCGCCCGACGAGAGCTTCACCGTGGACCCGGGCGCACTGCACCACCGCAACCAGGTCACGGCGTACGCGGGCAAGCGTCTGTACGGAGTCGTCCGGTCGACCTGGCTGCGCGGCACCCGGATCGTTCATGACGGCGTCCTCGCCGAACCGTCCGGCCGACTGCTCGAAAGGAACGACTGACCGTGTCGGAAGCCCAAGCCAGTGCCGAAGCCAGTGCCGGAGCCGTATCCCAAGCCGGAGCCGGAGCCGGAGC
The DNA here is from genome assembly GCF_001700515.1 of Streptomyces lushanensis. Classification (GTDB taxonomy): domain Bacteria; phylum Actinomycetota; class Actinomycetes; order Streptomycetales; family Streptomycetaceae; genus Streptomyces; species Streptomyces lushanensis. Next base: position 11,835 of record NZ_MAUD01000114.1, on the reverse strand, counting down.
CGGAGCCGGAGCCGGAGCGGAGGCCGACGCCGACGCGCCGTCGTCCGGTCCCGCCCGGCCCGTCCCGCCGTCCTTCACCGGTGACGCCCGGCCCTACGGCGGAGGCGATCCGTACGCCGACTACCGCACCGCGGACTTTCCCTTCGCGGGTCTGGCCGATCTCGCGGACCGCCGCCTCGGGGCCGGGGTCGTCGCGGCCAACGACGAGTTCTTCGCCGAGCGCGAGAATCTGCTGAGGCCGGAGCGCGCGGAGTTCGATCCCGAGCGCTTCGGGCACAAGGGCAAGATCATGGACGGCTGGGAGACCCGGCGCAGACGCGGCACGGGCGCGGACCGGCCGCATCCCCGCGACGAGGACCACGACTGGGCGCTGGTCAGGCTCGGCGCCGCCGGGATCGTCCGCGGGATCGTCGTCGACACCGCGCACTTCAGAGGAAACTACCCACGGGCGGTCTCCGTGGAGGGCACCTCGCTGCCGGGTTCCCCGTCGCCCGAGGAACTGCTCGCCGACGAGGTGAGGTGGACGGTCCTGGTGCCTCGTACGACCATCGGCGGCCACGCCGCCAACGGCTTCACGGTCGACACCGGGCGGCGCTTCACCCATCTCCGGGTCAACCAGCATCCCGACGGAGGCATCGCCCGGCTGCGGGTGTACGGCGAGGCCGTGCCCGATCCGGGCTGGCTCGGTGTCCTCGGTACGTTCGACGTGATCGCGCTGGAGAACGGCGGCACGGTCGAGGACGCCTCCGACCGCTTCTACTCGCCCGCCGTCCACACCATCCTGCCGGGCCGCTCCCGCAGGATGGACGACGGCTGGGAGACCCGGCGGCGCAGGGACCGGGGCAACGACTGGATCCGCTACCGCCCCGCGGAGCGGGCCGAGATCCGCGCGGTCGAGATCGACACGGCGTATCTGAAGGGCAACGCGGCGGGCTGGGCGACGCTGTCCGTACGCGACGGCGGGAGCGGTGACGGGCGTGCTGACGGGAGCGGTGAGTGGACCGAGATCCTGTCCAGGACCCGGCTCCAGCCCGACACGAACCACCGCTTCGCCCTGCCCGTACCCGTGGTCGCGACCCAGGTGCGGATCGACATCTACCCCGACGGTGGCATCTCCCGGCTGCGGCTCCTCGGCTCGCTCACCGAGGACGGCATGCGCCGTCTCACGGCCCGCCACCAGGAGCGGGACCCCGGCTGACCGGGCTCGGCCGGCCCGGCTCCGGCCGGCACCCCCGGCCGGCACCCCCTCCGCCGGTACCGGCCCGCGGGCGATCGCTCCCGACGCCGGGACCGTACCGAAAGTCGGGACCTGCGCGACTTTGGTCTCGTCCCGCCGCCAGGGCCCCCGCCCCGGCCGCCGCGTCCGTAGATTCGTCGGCATGACACGGACGGACCATTCCTGGCTGCTTCCCTCGGCGCTGATCGGCCCGCGGGGCCCGGAGCTGCCCGGCGACCGCGGCGGGCCCCGGCCGCGCCGTACCGTGCGCGACTGGGCCGTGGACCTGTCGATGTTCTTTCTCGCGGCCGGGGTGGGGCTGCCCGCCGTGGAGGCGAGTGAGCGGGCGGGCAACGGCGGTACCGTCGTCCTCCTCGACCTGCTGGCCGGGGCGGTCGCGTGCTGCGCCCTGTGGCTACGGCGGCGCCGGCCGGTGGAGCTCGCCGCCGCGCTGGCCGTGCTCAGCACGCTGGCACCCGTCGCGGGCGGGGCCGCGCTGGCGGCCCTGTTCAGCGTGGCCATACACCGGCCGCTGCGGCCCGTCCTGATCGTCGCCGGGCTGTGCCTCCTGGGCGGCAGCGCGCAGTCCGTCCTGCGCCCCGAGCCCGGTTCCTCCCTGACGGCCTCCCTGATCGCGATCGCGGTGCTCGTTCTGCTGGTGACCGGCTGGGGCATGCTCGTACGCTCCCGCCGCCAGCTCTTCGTCGCCCTGCGCGAGCGGGCCGTACGCGCCGAGGCCGAGGCCGGACTCCGGGCCGAACAGGCCCAGCGGCTGGCCCGCGAGGCCATCGCCCGGGAGATGCACGACGTGCTCGCCCACCGGCTGACGCTGCTCAGCGTCCACGCGGGCGCCCTGGAATTCCGGCCCGACGCGCCGCCGCCCGAGGTCGCCAGGGCCGCCGGTGTGATCAGGGACAGCGCGCACGAGGCCCTCCAGGATCTCCGCGCGATCATCGGAGTGCTGAGAGCGCCCGGTGACGAGGACAACCGGCCGCAGCCGACTCTGGCCACTCTGGACGCCCTGGTCGCCGAGTCCCGTGAGGCCGGGATGAAGGTCACCCTCGACAGCCGGGTCGAGGACCCGTCGGCCGTGCCCGCGGCCGTCGGCCGCACGGTGTTCCGTATCGCACAGGAGGGCCTGACCAATGCCCGCAAGCACGCGCCGGGCACCGAGGCCACCGTCGAGGTGAGCGGCGGCGCCGGGGAAGGGCTCACCGTCGAGATACGCAACTCCGCGCCCCGGGGCGAGGTCCCGGGGGTGCCCGGCTCGGGACAAGGGCTGATCGGGCTGACCGAGCGTGCCGCGCTGGCGGGCGGCCGGTTCGAGCACGGGGCCACCGGCGACGGCGGATTCACCGTACGGGCCTGGCTACCGTGGACCCCATGACCATCAGGCTGATCATCGTCGACGACGACGCGCTGGTCCGCGCCGGACTGACCTTCATGCTCGGCGGTGCCGACGGTATCGAGATCGTGGGGGAGGCCGCCGACGGCACCGCGGTCGCGGCCCTGGTCGAGGCGACCGCGCCCGATGTGGTGCTGATGGACATCCGGATGCCCATCATGGACGGTCTGGCCGCCACCGAGGCGCTGCGCCGCCGCCCGCACGCGCCCGAGGTCCTCGTCCTGACCACCTTCCACGCCGATGAGCAGGTGCTGCGGGCGCTGCGCGCGGGAGCCGCCGGTTTCGTCCTCAAGGACACCCCGCCCGCCGACATCGTCACCGCCGTACGCCGGGTGGCCGCCGGGGACCCGGTGCTCTCACCGGCCGTTACGCGCCAGTTGATGAGCCATGTGGCGGGAGTCGCGTCCGGTGGCCGCAGGGACTGCGCGGCGGAGCGGCTCGCCACCCTCGCGGAGCGGGAGAGGGAGGTCGCGCTCGCCGTCGGCCAGGGCCGGTCCAACGCGGAGATCGCCGCCGGGCTCTACATGAGCGTCCCCACCGTCAAGGCCCATGTCTCCCGCATCCTGGCCAAACTCGGCCTCAACAACCGTGTCCAGATCGCCCTGTTGGTGCATGACGCGGATCCGGCCATCGGGGACGGGGGCCCCGGTGGCGGCGCCGTAGGCTGATCCGATGGCGGTCATCGAACTGGCTGAATACGGCCCGGACTTCAATGTCAACCCCTACCCGTACTACGCGAAGCTGCGCGAGGCGGGGCCCGTTCACGAGGTGGTGGGCCCGGACGGCAATCGCTTCTGGCTGGTCGTCGGATACGAGGAGGGCCGCGCGGCCCTCGCCGACGCCCGGCTGTCCAAGGCGCCCGCCACCATGGGGTACGAGCCGGGCGACGAGGCGATCATGGGCCCGCATGTGCTGACTCTCGACCCGCCGGACCACACCCGGCTGCGGAAGCTGGTCGCTCCCGAGTTCACCCCGCGCCGGGTGGAGGCGCTGCGCCCGCGCGTCCAGCGGATCACCGACGAGCTGCTCGACGCCATGGTCCCGGCCGGGCGGGCCGACCTCGTGGACGCGCTGGCCTTCCCGCTGCCCATCACCGTCATCTCCGAACTGCTCGGTGTGCCGCACGCGGACCGTGACACCTTCCGCGCCTGGACCAACGAGATCGTCGCGCCGACCACGCCCACCGGCCAGCGGGACAACACCGTCGCGCTGTGCGCGTATCTCGACGAGCTCATCGAGGACAAGCGCGCCTCCGCGCCCGCCGACGACCTGCTCTCCACACTGCTGCGCACCAGCGCCGAGGACGGCGACCGGCTGTCCGCGGCCGAACTGCGCGCCTGGGCCTATGTGCTGCTGATCGCCGGACACGAGACGACCGTCAATCTGATCGCCAACGCGGTCCGGTGCCTGCTCACCCACCCCGGCCAACTGGCCGCGCTGCGCGCCGACTTCTCCCTGCTCGACGGCGCGATCGAGGAGACGCTGCGGTTCGAGGGACCAGTGGAGACCAGCACCATCCGGTTCAGCAGGGAGCCGGTCTCCTACGGCGGCACGGAGATCCCGGCCCGGCAGGCGGTACTGGTCGCGCTCGCCTCGGCGGACCGCGATCCCGCCCGCTTCCCCGATCCGGACAGCTTCGACATACGCCGCTCGGCGACGCCCGGCCGTGGCCCGGCGCATCTCGCCTTCGGGCACGGCATCCACTTCTGCATCGGCGCGCCGCTCGCCCGGCTGGAGGGCCGGATCGCCGTCCGTGCGCTGCTGGAGCGCTGCCCCGGGCTGGCGCTCGACCCGGAGGCGGGTCCGTACGAGTGGCTGCCCGGCCTGCTGATCCGGGGTGTGCGCGCGCTGCCGGTGCGCTGGTAGCCGCGCCACGGCGCGCCGGCCGGGCGCGGGATCAGCCGGCGGGGATCTCCGCCAGCGCGACCGGCCGGTGCTCGCGCCGGGACAGCTCGCACGCCTCCGCGATCCGCAGCGCGTGCAGCGCCTCCCCGCCGTCGCACGGATTGTCCAGCTCGCCGTTGACGACCTGGAGGAAGGCGTCCAGCTCCGCCTCGTACGCCGAGGCGAACCGCTCCAGAAAGCCCGGCCACGGGTTGTCGCAGGGCGGCGGGCCCTTGGGCTCGGTCGAGGTGATCGGCGTACGGTCGTCGAGACCGACCGCGAACTGGTCGAGCTCACCGGCGAGTTCCATCCGTACGTCGTAGCCCGCGCCGTTGCACCGGGTGGCCGTGGCGGTCGCGAGCGTCCCGTCGTCCAGGGTGAGCACCGCGGCAGCGGTGTCGATGTCCCCGGCCTCCCGGAACATCCCGGGCCCGGCGTCCGAGCCGGTCGCGTAGACCTCCACCACCTCGCGCCCGGTGACCCAGCGCAGGATGTCGAAGTCGTGCACCAGACAGTCGCGGTAGAGGCCGCCCGAGAGCGGCAGATACGCGGCGGACGGCGGCGCCGGGTCGGAGGTGATCGCCCGTACGGTGTGCAGCCGGCCGAGCCGGCCCGACCGTACGAGTTCGCGCGCCGCGGCGTATCCCGCGTCGAAGCGGCGCATGAAACCGAGCTGGAGCACCGTGCCCGCCGACTCCACCTCGCGCAGCGCACCGAGCGTGCCGGCCAGATCGAGGGCGATGGGCTTCTCGCAGAAGGCGGGCAGCCCGGCGCGGGCCGCGCGGCTGATCAGATCGGCGTGGGACGAGGTGGCCGAGGCGATCACCACGGCGTCCACGCCCCAGGTGAACACTTCGTCGACGGACGGGGCGGCGGTCGATCCCGTACGGTCGGCGACCTCCGTCACCCGGGTCGGGTCGATGTCCGCGACGACCAGGGAGCCGACCTCGCGATGGCGGCTGAGCACGTCCGCGTGAAAGGTGCCGATACGGCCCGTGCCGATGAGTCCGATGCGCATGGCCCCCAAGGTGGCCGTACGACCTCACCATGTCAAGCATTTGTCCTGACAATCTGACTTCGCGACTTCCCGTCAACAATCAGTGCGACTACGCTCGGCCCGTGCCCCATCAGCCGAGACCAGCCCAAGCCGGACAGGAGAGGCCCGGACCGGGGGCGGAGCACGCCCTTCCGCTCCAGCTCGGTGTCGACCGCACCAGTCCCGTGCCGCTCTACTACCAGCTCGCGCAGCAGCTGGAGGCGGCGATCGAGCGCGGCAGACTGGCCCCGGGCAGCCTTCTGGGCAACGAGATCGAACTCGCCGCCCGGCTCGGACTCTCCCGTCCCACCGTCCGCCAGGCCATCCAGTCCCTGGTCGACAAGGGCCTGCTGGTGCGCCGCCGCGGCGTCGGTACCCAGGTCGTGCACAGCCAGGTCAAGCGCCCGCTGGAGCTGAGCAGCCTCTACGACGACCTGGAGGCGGCGGGCCAGCGCCCCGCCACGCGCGTCCTGCGCAACACGATCGAGCCGGCCACCGCGGAGGTCGCCGCCGCCCTGGGCGTCGCCGAGGGCATGGACGTACGGCTTGTCGAGCGGCTGCGGTACGCGCACGACGAGCCGATGGCGTGTCTGCGCAACCATCTGCCGTCCGGGCTCATCGACTACGACACCGAGCGGCTGGAGGCCACCGGGCTCTACCGGATGATGCGCTCCGCCGGAATCACCCTGCACAGCGCCCGCCAGTCGGTCGGCGCGCGGGCCGCCACCGCCGAGGAGGGCGGGCTGCTGGCCGAGCCCACGGGCGCGCCGCTGCTCACGATGGAACGGATCACGTTCGACGACACCGGGCGGGCCGTGGAGTTCGGCTCGCACATCTACCGGGCGTCCCGGTACGCCTTCGAGTTCCAGCTCCTCGTACGCCCGTAGGGCCCTGACCCGTGTCTTCTTCGTAAGAATGTACGGATAAAAGTACGGACAAAACAGGGACGCACTTGTGCGGACGGGACCGGAACTTCCCCCGTCGGCCGTCACAGGGCGGCGGTGGCATGGCGCCCCCGTGACGCGGACAGAACATCCGGTGGGCCACCCGATGACCACCCGGCGAACGGACATGACCGATACTTGGGCGGCCGGGCCGGCTCCGTACGCATCCCGGCCGTACGAGGACCTCAGCGGGAAGGGCACGGCGTCGTGGCAACGGTTCGGACAGGGATACGCGCGCTGAGCGCGGTGGTGGCGGCGGTGCTCGGGGTCTCGGCCCTCGCCGGCTGCAGCAGCACGGGCGGCAAGCGCGCGGAGGAGAGGGCCCAGCGGGCCGCCGCGCAGGGACGGGCCGCTGTGGACACGCCGAAGTGGACCGTCGCCATGGTCACCCACTCCGGCGACGGCGACACCTTCTGGGACATCGTCCAGCGCGGCGCCGAGCAGGCGGCCGTCAAGGACAACATCGACTTCCTCTACGCGCACAGCGACGAGGGCCAGCAGCAGGCCCAGCTCGTCCAGTCCTACATCGACAAGAAGGTCGACGGGCTCGTCGTCACACTCGCCAAGCCCGACGCGATGAAGGACGTCCTCGCCAAGGCCGTCAAGGCCGGTATCCCGGTGATCACCGTGAACTCCGGGGCCGAGCAGTCGAAGCGGTTCGGCGCGCTCAGCCACATCGGCCAGGACGAGTCCATAGCGGGCGAGGCCGTCGGCGAGGAACTGGACAGGCGCGGCAGGAAGAAGGCGCTCTGTGTCATCCACGAACAGGGCAACGTCGGCCATGAACAGCGCTGCGCGGGAGCGAAGGAGACCTTCGGCGGCCAGCTCCAGAACCTCTACGTCGAGGGTACGAACATGCCGGACGTCCAGGCGTCCATCGAGGCCAAGCTCCAGGCGGACCGGAGCATCGACGCCGTGGTCACCCTCGGCGCCCCCTTCGCGGACGCCGCCGTCAAGGCGAAGGAGTCGGCGGGCAGCGAGGCGGAGATCGACACCTTCGACCTGAATCCCAAGGTCGCCGCCGGACTCACGGCCGGGACGCTCGGCTTCGCCGTTGACCAGCAGCCCTATCTCCAGGGATACGAGGCCGTGGACCTGCTCTGGCTCTACCGCTACAACGCCGATGTGCTCGGCGGTGGACGCCCGGTCCTGACCGGACCGCAGATCGTCACCGAGAAGGACGCCGGAGCGCTGGCGCGGTACACGGAGCGGGGCACCCGATGACCATGGCCGCGCCACCGGTGGACGACCGGCCCGACGGACCGCGCGGGAGCGGCGGCGACGAGCGTCTGCTCCGCGTCTCGCCGCTGCGTACGCTGCTCGGCCGGCCCGAACTGGGCGCGGTCGTCGGCGCGATCGCCGTCTTCCTCTTCTTCTCGGTCTTCGCGGACTCGTTCCTCCGGGCATCGAGCCTCGGCACCGTCCTGTACGCGGCCTCCACGATCGGGATCATGGCCGTCCCGGTGGCGCTGCTGATGATCGGCGGCGAGTTCGATCTCTCGGCCGGTGTGATGGTCACCGGCTCCGCGCTGGTCTCCTCGATGTTCAGCTATCAGACGACGGCGAACGTCTGGGTCGGCGTCGGGGTGTCGCTGCTGGTCACGCTGGCCTTCGGAGCCTTCAACGGCGTGATGCTCACGCGTACCTGGCTGCCGAGCTTCATCATCACGCTGGGCACCTTCCTGATGCTGACCGGACTCAATCTCGGGCTCACGAAGCTGATCAGCGGCACGGTCTCCACCAAGACCATCGCGGACATGGAGGGCTTCCCCTCCGCCAGGAAGCTCTTCGCCTCCCAGCTCACCCTGGGCGACGTCGAGCTGAAGGTGACCATCCTGTGGTGGGCCGCGCTGGTGGCGCTGGCCACCTGGATCCTGCTGCGGACCCGCTTCGGCAACTGGATCTTCGCGGTCGGCGGCAACGCCGAGGCCGCCCGGGCGGTCGGCGTACCGGTCGCCAGGACCAGGATCGGGCTGTACATGGGCGTGGCCTTCTGCGCCTGGGTCTCCGGGCAGCATCTGCTGTTCTCGTTCGATGTCGTCCAGTCGGGCGAGGGCGTCGGCAACGAGCTGATCTACATCATCGCGGCCGTCATCGGCGGCTGTCTGATCACCGGCGGTTACGGCTCGGCGATCGGCTCCGCGGTCGGCGCGTTCATCTTCGGTATGACCAGCAAGGGCATCGTCTACGCCGAGTGGAACCCGGACTGGTTCAAGTTCTTCCTCGGAGCGATGCTCCTTCTGGCCACCCTGCTCAACGCATGGGTGCGCAGGCGTGCGGAGGCGACACGATGACGGCGCGGAGCACGACGGCGGCGGTGGACGGCGCGGCGGCGGGCGGCCCACTGGTCGAGCTGGACAACGTCAGCAAGTACTACGGCAACATCCGGGCCCTGGAAGGTGTCTCGCTGGAAGTCCACGCGGGCGGGATCAGCTGTGTCCTGGGCGACAACGGCGCCGGCAAGTCCACACTGATCAAGATCGTCGCCGGACTGCACCGGCACGACGCGGGCGACCTCCTGATCGACGGGGTGAGGACCGTGCTCGCCTCACCGCGCGACGCGCTGGACCGCGGTATCGCCACCGTCTACCAGGACCTCGCCGTGGTGCCGCTGATGCCGGTCTGGCGCAACTTCTTCCTGGGATCCGAGCCGACCAGGGGAAGCGGTCCCTTCCGGCGGCTCGATGTCGCGCTGATGCGGGAGACGACCCGTGCCGCGCTGCTGCGGATGGGTATCGATCTGCGCGATGTCGACCAGCCGATCGGCACCCTGTCCGGCGGTGAGCGCCAGTGTGTGGCCATCGCCCGTGCCGTCCACTTCGGCGCGAAGGTCCTGGTGCTGGACGAGCCGACCGCGGCTCTCGGGGTGAAGCAGTCGGGTGTGGTGCTCAAATATGTGGCCGCCGCACGTGACGCGGGACTCGGTGTGGTGCTCATCACGCACAATCCGCACCACGCCTTTCTGGTCGGCGACCGGTTCACGCTGCTCAAGCGCGGAATCATGTCGGGGAGCCACACCAAGGACTCGATCACCCTGGACGAGCTGACACGCGAGATGGCGGGCGGCTCGGAGCTGGCGGAGCTGAGCCACGAACTGGAGCGTGCCATGGGCGACACCTCCTGACGCCGGCTCCCGTCGCCGGCCTCCTGACACCGACGGGCCGCGCGGCCACCTCACCCGCCCTCACCCGCCCCGGATGGCACAATCTGCCAGGGCGGACACCGTCCGCCGCCGCTGCCCACCCGGGCCGGCCGGCCCCCGATCCCAGGGACGACACGACCCGTGCGAGCACCCGAACCACGGCCCGGGCCCGAACCACGGCCCGGCCGACTCCGGCTCATCCGGCACGCCAGGCCCGAGCCGACGCGTACGAGGGAGTCCGGCCGATGAGCACCTACCGTGACTTCGCCTCCCACCGCGGCTCCGCCCGCGCCACGGTCCTGCGGACCGCGGGCACCCGTGAGCGCCGCTCGCTGCTCACCGCGCCCCGGGTCCCGACCGTCGGTATCGACATCGGCGGTACGAAGGTGATGGCCGGCGTGGTCGATCCCGACGGCAACATCCTGGAGAAGCTCCGTACCGAGACCCCGGACAAGTCCAAGAGCCCACGGGTGGTCGAGGACACCATCGTGGAGCTGGTCCTCGATCTCTCCGACCGCCACGATGTGCACGCCGTCGGTATCGGCGCGGCCGGCTGGGTCGACGCGGAGCGCTCCAAGGTGCTCTTCGCTCCGCATCTCGCCTGGCGCGACGAACCTCTCAGGGACGCGCTCTCCGCACGGCTCGCCGTGCCGGTGATGGTCGACAACGACGCCAACACCGCCGCCTGGGCGGAGTGGCGCTTCGGCGCCGGACGTGGCGAGGACCATCTCGTCATGATCACGCTCGGTACGGGGATCGGCGGCGCCATCCTGGAGGACGGCCGGGTCAAGCGCGGCAAGTACGGCGTCGCCGGTGAGTTCGGCCATATGCAGGTCGTCCCCGGCGGCCACCGCTGCCCGTGCGGCAACCGCGGCTGCTGGGAGCAGTACAGCTCGGGCAACGCGCTCGTACGGGAGGCCAGGGAGCTCGCCGCCGCCGACTCGCCGGTCGCGTACAACATCATCGACCGCGTCAAGGGCAATGTGCAGGACATCACGGGCCCGCTGATCACCGAGCTCGCCCGCGAGGGCGACGCCATGTGCGTCGAGCTGTTCCAGGACATCGGCCAGTGGCTCGGCATCGGCATCGCCAATCTCGCCGCCGCCCTCGATCCGTCCTGCTTTGTCATCGGCGGAGGCGTCAGCGCCGCCGACGATCTGCTGATCGGCCCGGCCCGTGAGGCCTTCCGCCGCCATCTCACCGGCCGCGGCTACCGTCCCGAGGCCACGATCGCCAAGGCACAGCTCGGCCCGGAGGCGGGGATGGTCGGCGCCGCCGATCTCTCCCGGCTGGTGGCCAGACGCTTCCGCCGCGCCAAGCGCCGTCGGGTCGAGCGCCACGAGCGGTACGAGCGCTACGCCCAGGCCCTCCGCACCGCCCGCACGGGCACGAGCCAGGAATCGCAGTCATGACGCTGTCCCGACCGTTGCCGGCCACGGACGAGACCGGTAGGCCGCCGGAGGACCGGCGTCACCGCAACCGCCGCCGCTGGCTGACGGCCGTCGTCATCGTGCTGCTCATCGGTGTCCCGGCCGGCTATCTGGTGATCTCCGCCGGACAGAGCCGGGAGAGCGGCCGGGACAAGGAGGCCGAGTCCTCCGCCACCGGACTCCAGCACCTCAGGCCCTCCAAGATGAAGCGCCGGATCTTCGAGGTGCCGATTCCCACCCGGGCCACCCGGGTGCGGTACTTCGAGACGAGCAACTGGAAGACCAGCCGGCTGTACGTGCAGTTCGACGTGGACTCCACACAGCTCGACACGTTCCTGACCGACATGGGGACCAGCAGGTCCGCGCTCACCGACGGCCACATCACGATCGGCCCCCGCGATCTGCGGACCGTCGGCTGGAACTTCGACCTCCCGGGCCACGACTGGGCGGGCACCAGCCACCGGCAGAAGGCACCGCGGCCCAGCCAGGACGTGGTGGTCGATCTCACCGAGCCGGGCTTCCCACGGGTGTTCGTCGTCTCCACCACCACGCCGTGATCCCGGCCTACCAGCGATCGGCCACTTCCAGGAACAGGTCGAACACCTTGGTGTCGAAGTAGGGGCTGCGGTCCCAGCCCTCATCGGTGATGCCGGTCCACACCCCGTTCGCATAGCCCTCCTGGAACGCGTCGTCGTAGTCACGGAACCACGACCCGCCGGTGGCACCCACGCCGAAGCCGCAGGGGACCTCGATGAACCCGTCGGCCCCGCTCACCGGC
>NZ_MAUD01000113.1 GCF_001700515.1 Streptomyces lushanensis | reverse complement strand
ACGGCACCGGCGATCATGCCCGCCACCGTCGCCGCGTAGGTCCGTACGTCGTCTGCGGGCCTGCCCTGGTTGAGGCGGTCGCCCAGATCCTCGTCGAGCTGGGCGAACAGCGGGTGGATCATGGGATGCCCGACCCGGTTGATCTGCCGCCAGCCGCCCACGTCGGTGGCCAGGCTCGCCAGTGCCCAGACGCCGATACGGCGGTCGGGCCCGGTCAGGGCGAGCAGTTCGCTGTCGGACACCTCGAGGACGATCGAGTGGACGGTGTGGCCTGCGAAGAGATTGGTGGCCTTGACCGGCTCCCAGCCCGTCAGATCCACCCGGGTGCCGTACTTGACCGCCTTGCCGACCGCTTGCAGCACGTCCGGCTCGATCCAGAACGGATCTCCGGCCCTGCCCGCCCACACCCGGGCGCCTCCGCCGAGGTCCTGGACACGGTCCGTACGGCCCTCGGCGACCGGCGTGCCGTCCGCGTGGTTGTCCTGCGCCTCCACGCCGGTGAGACGGTCCAGCCGGTAGGTCTGGCCGCCGTCGGACCCGCGCTCGCCGAAGGTGAAGCGGTAGGTCAGTTCCTCCACCGCGTCGCCGTCGCCGTCGATCTTGAATTCGTAGCGGCCCTCGGGATGGAAGCCGCGCGGGATGTCCTCACCGGCCAGCGAGTGGGAGGCGTTCATGATGAACACCGTGCCCCGCTCGCCTCGGAAGAGATAGAGATCGGTGAGATCCAGACGCGGGTCCTGCCGGGCGATCGGGGAGTCGAGATGGTGCGACATGAGGCACTCACATTCTGGGAAGGCACCCGGGTACCGCACGGGCGCGGGGGCGGATGGGACTTGGGTGGGGTCGGCAGGCGCACATCGGGAGGCGGCCATCGGTGAGCGGACCGGTGCCGCACGACGCCGGTCATCAGTCGCGCTCGTCCGGGATCCGGGCGCCGGTCAGCCGGGCACACCGTTCGAGCAGAGCGTCCTGGAAGGTGTACGACCTGGCGGCGGGGTGGGTCTCCGTCTCCTGGTGGTGGTAGAAGTAGCGGCCGGTCACGCGGGCGGATTCGTCGTCGCCGACGGCCAGCCAGGACTGGGTCACCGGTGCGAGACGCATGTCGTCGGGCGCCCCCCGGCCGCCCATCCGCGTGGGCACCCACCCGGGTGTCAGGGCGTTGGAGAGCACGTCCGGCCAGCGGCGCGCCACGGCGAACGCCAGGGCGACATCGCAGAGTTTGCTGTCGGAGTACGCCTGGGACGGGTTCCACTCCCGCTGGGTCCACCCCAGGTCGAACAGGTCCGGTTCGCCGGCGCGGTGCATGGCGGAACTGAGATAGACCAGCCGGTCCGGGCGATCGATCAGCGCGGTGAGCAGATACGGCGCCACCACATTGACGGCGAAGGTGTGGACGAGCCCCTCGGCGGTCAGCCGGTACGGCTCGCGGAAGCCGACGCCCGCGTTGTGGATCACCGCGTCGTACCGCCCGCGTTCGTTCGCCTGCCCGGCGACCCGGCGCGTGTCGGCCAGGCTCGACAGATCCCCCACGACGACGCCCTCCGCCTCGGGCAGTGCGTGTGCGGCGTCCTGGGCCCGCTCGGTGTTACGGGCGTGCAGCGTGACCTTGTGGCCCTGAGTCACCAGCAGCTTCGCGGCCATCAGGCCGAGCCCGTCGCTGGAACCGGTGATCAGTACGCGTGCCATCGGCTTCCTCCTTCGGCCGGCCCTCGGGCCGGACAGGGAGGCGGTCGGCCCAGGGAGTGCGAGGCCCGCGGAGCGGTTTTCCCGGGGACACCTGCCCACGCCCCGGCCGGGGAACGAAAAGGCCGGGCTCCACCTCGCACCGCCTCCTCAGCGGCCAGAATAGCACAAACATGATCATATAGTCGCTTTTGGGATGCTACGGCACGCGCCGGGGTGACGTAGGTCACCCTCCTTCCCGAGCACTGATCGGGCCGCCCAGCCGTCCTTCCAGTAGGAGAGAGAACCGCGCCGATCCACCAGCGGTCCGACGAAGGGGATCAGGTCATGTCACCCGTCATCGAGCAGGCTGTACAGGCCCGGCTGGTCGCGTCCGCCCCCAGGACCGAGACCGTCGCCGCGACACTCCGTTACGACCGGACCGATCCCTTCGCCGTCCGCATGGCGTTCCCGCCGCTCGCGACGCTGGAAGGCACCGAGGTGACCTGGGAGTTCTCCCGCGAACTGCTGGCCTCGGGCATGTACGAGCCGGTCGGTCTCGGCGATGTACGGGTACGGCCGTACGGCTACGGCCGCACGGTCCTGGAGTTCCACGCGCCCGAGGGCACCGCGATGGTCCATCTGCGGACCTCCGACCTGCGCCGCTTCGTGGAGCGCTCCGAGGACCTCGTCCCGGCCGGCCACGAGCATCTCCATCTCGATCTGGACCACGATCTGACCGAGCTGCTGCGCGACGCCTGCTGACGCTCCCGGCCCCGCC
>NZ_MAUD01000112.1 GCF_001700515.1 Streptomyces lushanensis | reverse complement strand
CCGGGCCTGGAACCGGGCGGCCGGGCGCCTCCTCGCCAAACTCCTCGGGGAATTCGCGTACGAACAGATCATCGAGCCGCTGCCCGTCCCCGGCGCCGCCGACGGCCGGTACGCCCTCACGCTCGACAATGGCGAAACGTTCACCTTCCGCGCCACCCGCGGTGCCTACGGCGACTGGCGCGTCGAGGCGAACTCCGTCGAGTACCGCGACCAGCCCTTCACCGACCCGCTCTGCTTCCTGCCGCTCGCCAGAGGGCTGCTCGGACTCGACGGCGAGACCCTCGGCCATCTCGTCCGCGAACTCACCACGACGCTCGCCGCCGACGCCAGACTCGACCACACGGCCCTCACCGCCGCGCGCCTCGCCGACCTCGACTACGCCGACCTCGAAGGGCACCAGACCGGGCACCCCTGGATCGTCCTCAACAAGGGCCGCGTCGGCTTCTCCGCCACCGACACCGCGCGCTGGGCACCCGAGGCCCGTACCCCGGCCCGGCTCCCGTGGATCGCGGTCAGCACCAGCCTCGCCACCTACCGGGGCGTCTCCACGCTGCGCTCGCCCGACCTGCTCTACGGCCGCGAACTCGACACCGCCGTCCGGGAGCGCTTCGACTCCGTCCTCCGGGACCGCGGCCTCGATCCCGCCACCTATCTGTATCTCCCCGTGCACCCCTGGCAGTGGGAGGAGGTCCTGCTCCCTCTCTACGCGCCCGCCATAGCCGGGGGAGCGATCGTCCCGCTTCCCACCGACGGTGATCTGCGGCTCCCGCAGCAGTCCATCCGTACCTTCCTGAACATCGCACGTCCCGACCGGCACACGGTCAAGCTGCCTCTGTCCATCCTCAACACCCTCGTCTGGCGCGGACTGCCCACCGAGCGCACGCTCGCGGCCCCCGCCGTCACCGCCTGGGTCCACGGCATACGGGACGCCGACGCCTTCCTGCGCGACGAATGCGGTGTCATCCTGCTCGGCGAAGTCGCCTCCGTGGCGGTCGAACACCCGCTCTACGACCACCTCCCCGAGGTTCCGTACCAGTACAAGGAACTGCTCGGCGCGATCTGGCGCGAGTCCCTCCAGACCCGGCTCGCCCCCGGTGAACGCGCCCGTACGCTCGCCTCCCTCATCCATACGGATCCCCAGGGCAGAGCGTTCACCGCCGAACTCGTCGCCCGTTCCGGTCTGCCGCCCGCCCGCTGGCTCCAGCGGCTCTTCGCGGCGCTGCTGCCGCCGCTGCTGCACTTCCTCTACCGCTACGGGACGGTCTTCTCGCCGCACGGGGAGAACGCCATCGTCGTCTTCGACGACCAGGACGTCCCGGTACGGCTGGCGATCAAGGACTTCGTCGACGACGTGAACATCAGCGCCCAGCCGCTGCCCGAGCACGACGCGATGCCGGCGGAGGTGAGGGACGTCCTCCTCACCGAGGAGCCGTCCTTCCTCATCCAGTTCATCCATTCAGGGCTCTTCGTCGGTGTCTTCCGCTATCTCGCACCGCTGTGCGAGGACCAACTCGGGCTGCCGGAGGAGGAGTTCTGGTCCCTCGTACGGGCGGAGATCCTGCGCCACCAGGCCCGCTTCCCGGAACTGCGCCGGCGCTTCGAGACATTCGACCTGCTCACACCCCGTATCGAGCGTCTCTGCCTGAACCGGAACCGGCTCCATCTCGACGGTTACCGTGACCGTGCCCAGCGACCGCACGCCGCGGTGCACGGCACGGTTCCCAATCCGCTGGCGGCCCGGAGACAGGACGAGTGATCGCTGTTGTCAGTGGCGCCCCGTAGGGTGGTCGGGCTATGACGAAGCCATCACTCCCCGAGCTCCTCCACGCCGCCGTCAGCTCCGTCGGCGGCGTGGAAAGGCCTGGCCAGGTCACCATGGCCGAGGCCGTCGCCGAAGCCATCGACGCCCCGTCCCATCTGCTCATCCAGGCCGGCACCGGCACCGGCAAGTCGCTGGGCTATCTCGTGCCCGCGCTGGCACACGGCGAGCGGGTGGTGGTGGCCACGGCCACCCTGGCGTTGCAGCGCCAGCTGGTGGAGCGCGACCTTCCGCGTACGGTCGACGCGCTGCATCCGCTGCTGCGCAGACGTCCGGAGTTCGCCATGCTCAAGGGCCGTTCCAACTATCTCTGTCTGCACCGGCTGCACGAAGGGGTGCCGCAGGACGAGGAGGACGGCCTCTTCGATCAGTTCGAGGCGGCGGCGCCCAGCAGCAAGCTGGGCCAGGACCTGCTGCGGATGCGGGACTGGGCGGACGAGACCGAGACGGGCGACCGCGACGATCTGACGCCCGGTGTCTCGGACCGTGCCTGGTCCCAGGTCTCCGTCTCGTCCAGGGAGTGCCTGGGCGCCACGAAATGTGCCTACGGCATGGAGTGCTTCGCCGAGCAGGCGCGTGAGCGCGCCAAGCTCGCCGAGGTCGTCGTCACCAACCACGCGCTCCTCGCGATCGACGCCATCGAGGGCGCGCCGGTGCTGCCCGAGCACGAGGTGCTGATCGTCGACGAGGCCCATGAGCTGGTCTCCCGGGTCACCGGAGTCGCCACGGGCGAGCTGACCCCGGGGCAGGTGCATCGCGCGGTGCGCCGCTCGGCGAAGCTGGTGAACGAGAAGGTGGCGGACGCCCTCCAGACGGCGGCCGAGACCTTCGAGCGGCTGATGGAGCTGGCCCTCCCCGGGCGGCTCGAAGAGATCCCGGAGGATCTCGGCTATGCCCTGATGGCCCTGCGCGACGCCGCCCGTACGGTCATCTCGGCGCTGGGCTCGACGCGCGACAAGTCCTTGCAGGACGAGGACGTCGTACGGAAGCAGGCGCTGGCGTCCGTCGAGTCCGTGCACGCGGTGGCGGAGCGGATCGCCAACGGCTCCGAGTACGACGTCGTCTGGTACGAGCGGCACGACCGGTTCGGTGCCTCCCTCCGGGTCGCGCCGCTCTCTGTGTCGGGACTGCTGCGGGAGAAGCTCTTCGCCGACCGCTCCGTCGTCCTGACCTCCGCCACTCTCAAGCTCGGCGGTGACTTCAACGGGGTGGGCGCCTCGCTCGGCCTCGCGCCGGAAGGTACGGAGGGGGACGACATCGCGCAGTGGAAGGGCATCGATGTCGGCTCGCCGTTCGACTACCGCAAGCAGGGCATCCTCTATGTCGCGCGCCATCTCGCCACCCCGGGACGGGAGGGCTCGCGCGGCGACATGATGGATGAGCTGGCGGAGCTGGTGGAGGCGGCGGGCGGCCGTACGCTCGGGCTCTTCTCCTCGATGCGGGCCGCCCAGGCCGCGGCGGAGGAGCTGCGCGGCAGGATGGATGTGCCGATTCTGCTCCAGGGCGAGGAGACGCTCGGAGAGCTGATCAAGGCGTTCGCCGCCGATCCCCGTACCTGTCTCTTCGGCACCCTCTCGCTGTGGCAGGGCGTCGATGTGCCGGGGCCCAGCTCTCAGCTCGTGGTGATGGACCGCATTCCCTTCCCGCGCCCCGACGATCCGCTGATGAGCGCGCGCCAGAAGGCGGTGGAGGAAGCCGGCGGCAATGGGTTCATGGCGGTGGCCGCGACGCATGCCGCCCTGCTCATGGCCCAGGGTGCCGGACGGCTTGTACGGGCGACCGGGGACCGCGGTGTAGTGGCCGTGCTCGATCCGAGGCTGGCCAACGCCCGGTACGGCAGTTTTCTGCGCGCCTCACTGCCCGATTTCTGGTACACCACGGACGGTCAGCAGGTACGGCGATCTCTCGCGGCGATCGATGCCGTGGCCCAGGCCGCCGGAAAGTAGCCCCCGTACGGCACCGGGGCCTGCCCGCTCGTTGCGCGTGTGAAGCAGGCCCCAGGACCGGCGCAGGGGGTCCCGGGGCCCGGTCGGAGCCGGTGGAGTCGTCACACCCGGCGCAGGACCGCGACCACCTTGCCGAGGATCGTCGCCTCGTCACCGGGGATCGGCTGGTACGCCGCGTTGTGCGGGAGCAGCCAGACATGGCCGTCCTCGCGGCGGAAGCGCTTGACCGTGGCCTCGCCGTCCAGCATCGCGGCGACGATGTCACCGTTCTCCGCGACCGGCTGGCGGCGGACCGTCACCCAGTCGCCGTCACAGATCGCCGCCTCGATCATCGAGTCGCCGACGACCTTGAGGACGAACAGCTCCCCGTCCCCGACCAGTTGGCGGGGGAGCGGGAAGACGTCCTCGACCGACTCCTCGGCGAGGATCGGTCCGCCCGCGGCGATCCGGCCGACCAGCGGGACGTAGGACGCGGCGGGCTTGCCGGTCGTGTCCGTCTGCTGGGTGCTCGGCTGGTCCGATCCGCGCACCTCGTACGCCCTGGGCCGGTGCGGGTCGCGGCGCAGAAAGCCCTTGCGCTCCAGAGCCATGAGCTGATGGGCGACCGACGAGGTGCTGGAGAGGCCGACGGCCTGGCCGATCTCGCGCATCGAGGGCGGATAGCCACGCCGCTGGACGGAGTCGCGGATGACCTCGATGACCCTCCGCTGCCGGTCCGTGAGACCGGAGCTGTCCGCCCTGATTCCTGGAGGCCGGCCGGGCAGTGACCGGGTGGGCTTGGGCCCCTCCGGATTCATGATCGCGTCATTCATGGCATGCACCGGCTCGAGTCGGCTCTGGGAGCGGTCCTGGGCAGTGATGGTGGCACTGTCTGCGGTGGTGGTCACGTCGGGCCCCTCTCGAAATGTTCTCCCTAGCTGGACAACGGTAGTAGCTTTCGAAAGGTTGCGCCAAACACACGTTCGAGTGAAAAATCGCAGAGTGCCTGTCGTAAGTCTTGGGCTGGGTGTATGGGCCACGTCTGTGGCTGTATGCGGCCTGTCGTCACGGTACCGTTCGCGGCCGTGCCGCAGTGGCCCGGGGCGCGGTTCCAGTCTTCCACCGGGCGGGCCGGAACCGGGGCCGCCGCGCCCTTCCCGTACCCTCGTGGCCGGTCCGCGGGGCTCCCCGGGAGCCGCCCCCGGATACGACACGCGCCAGGGCCTAGGATGCGGTCAAACCCCAGATCTAGTGGTTGGATTGTCGCGGCCACCCAGAAGTTGTGGTCCCCAGTCTCGGTCGGCCGAGGCCATCGCCTATGCTGGGGGTTGCTTCGAGGGGTTGTTTCCGGGCCCTGACGGGGCTGTTCAGTCACGCCGTGAAGGAGGGTTGGGAGCCATGCACTGTCCCTTCTGCAGGCACCCCGACAGCCGTGTCGTCGACAGTCGCACCACCGACGACGGGACGTCGATCCGGCGCCGTCGGCAGTGCCCCGACTGCTCCCGCCGTTTCACCACGGTGGAGACCGCCTCACTGATGGTGATCAAGCGCAGCGGTGTGACCGAGCCCTTCAGCCGTACCAAGGTCATCTCCGGCGTGCGCAAGGCGTGCCAGGGGCGGCCGGTCACCGAGGACGCCCTCGCCCAGCTCGGCCAGCGGGTCGAGGAAGCGGTGCGTGCCACCGGAAGCGCCGAGCTGACCACCCACGACGTGGGGCTGGCCATACTCGGCCCACTGCAGGAGCTCGACCTCGTCGCGTACCTGCGCTTCGCATCCGTGTACCGGGCGTTCGACTCGCTCGAGGACTTCGAGGCCGCCATCGCGGAACTGCGCGAGCGGCCTCCCGCAGACAAGTGCGGCGCCGACGGGACCCACGAGGTCCTCGTGCCCGCCACCGCCGCGGACTGACCGGCCGGCTCCGTCCGGCCGCTCCGCGGCAACCAGGACCTGTCACGGGCGCCCCGCGCGCGCCCGAGGCATGTGGACACAGACCCCGTGCCACGGGAAGAGCATGGCACTTCAGGGCGTTTTTGTACGTATATGGGAGGCGGCATGACAGAGACGACGAGCGGCCCGGCACGAGGTTCCCGAACCAAGGGGACCAAGGCCGGCAAGGGGCTGCGTATCGAGCGGATCCACACGACACCCGGCGTGCATCCGTACGACGAGGTGGTCTGGGAGCGCCGTGATGTCGTCATGACCAATTGGCGCGACGGCTCGGTCAATTTCGAGCAGCGTGGCGTCGAGTTCCCCGACTTCTGGTCGCTGAACGCGGTCAACATCGTCACCAGCAAGTACTTCCGCGGGGCCGTCGGCACCCCGCAGCGCGAGACCGGTCTGAGGCAGCTCGTCGACCGGATCGTGAAGACGTACCGCAAGGCCGGCGAGGACCACCAGTACTTCGCCTCGCCCGCCGACGCCGAGATCTTCGAGCACGAGCTGGCGTACGCCCTCCTGCACCAGGTCTTCAGCTTCAACTCGCCGGTGTGGTTCAACGTCGGCACCCCGCAGCCGCAGCAGGTCTCGGCCTGCTTCATCCTCTCCGTCGACGACTCCATGGACTCGATCCTGGACTGGTACAAGGAAGAGGGGATGATCTTCAAGGGAGGCTCGGGCGCCGGTCTGAACCTCTCCAGGATCCGTTCCTCCAAGGAACTGCTCTCCTCCGGCGGCAACGCCTCGGGCCCGGTCTCCTTCATGCGCGGCGCCGACGCGTCCGCGGGAACGATCAAGTCCGGTGGTGCCACGCGCCGCGCGGCCAAGATGGTCATCCTCGATGTCGACCACCCCGACATCGAGGACTTCATCCAGACCAAGGTCAAGGAGGAGGAGAAGATCCGTGCCCTGCGGGACGCGGGCTTCGACATGGACCTGGGCGGCGACGACATCACGTCCGTCCAGTACCAGAACGCCAACAACTCGGTCCGTGTGAACGACGAGTTCATGAAGGCCGTCGAGAACGGCGAGAAGTTCGGGCTGCGCGCCCGGATGACCGGTGATGTCATCGAAGAGGTCGAGGCCAAGGAGCTCTTCCGCAAGATGGCGGAGGCGGCATGGGCCTGCGCCGACCCGGGCATCCAGTACGACGACACGATCAACCGCTGGCACACCTGCCCCGAGTCCGGCCGGATCAACGGCTCGAACCCGTGCAGCGAGTACATGCACCTGGACAACACCTCGTGCAATCTCGCGTCCCTGAACCTGATGAAGTTCCTCAAGGACGACGGCAAGGGCAGCCAGTCCTTCGAGTCCGAGCGCTTCGCCAAGGTCGTCGAGCTGGTCATCACCGCGATGGACATCTCCATCTGCTTCGCGGACTTCCCCACGCAGAAGATCGGTGAGAACACCCGGGCCTTCCGCCAGCTCGGCATCGGCTACGCCAACCTCGGCGCCCTGCTGATGGCCACGGGCCACGCGTACGACTCCGACGGCGGCCGGTCCCTGGCCGGCGCCATCACCTCGCTGATGACGGGCACCTCCTACCGGCGCTCCGCCGAGCTGGCCGCGGTCGTCGGTCCGTACGACGGCTACGCCCGTAACGCCGAGCCGCACAAGCGCGTCATGCGGCAGCACTCCGACGCCAACGCCACGGCCGTCCGTATCGACGATCTGGACACCCCGATCTGGGCCGCCGCCACGGAGGCCTGGCAGGACGTCCTCCGTCTCGGCGAGAGGAACGGCTTCCGCAACGCCCAGGCCTCGGTCATCGCGCCCACCGGCACCATCGGTCTCGCGATGTCCTGCGACACCACCGGGCTGGAGCCCGACCTCGCCCTGGTCAAGTTCAAGAAGCTGGTCGGCGGCGGCTCGATGCAGATCGTCAACGGCACGGTGCCGCAGGCGCTGCGCCGCCTCGGCTATCAGCCGGAGCAGATCGAGGCGGTCGTCGCCCATATCGCCGAGCACGGCAATGTGATCGACGCGCCCGGTCTGAAGACCGAGCACTACGAGGTGTTCGACTGCGCGATGGGCGAGCGCTCCATCTCCGCGATGGGCCATGTCCGCATGATGGCGGCCATCCAGCCGTGGATCAGCGGCGCGCTGTCCAAGACGGTGAACCTCCCGGAGAGCGCCA
Source organism: Streptomyces lushanensis (assembly GCF_001700515.1). Taxonomy (GTDB): domain Bacteria; phylum Actinomycetota; class Actinomycetes; order Streptomycetales; family Streptomycetaceae; genus Streptomyces; species Streptomyces lushanensis. Next base: position 47,466 of record NZ_MAUD01000112.1, on the reverse strand, counting down.
CCGTCGAGGACGTCGAAGAGGTCTACTTCGAGGCGTGGAAGATGGGCGTCAAGGCGCTCGCGATCTACCGCGACAACTGCAAGGTCGGGCAGCCGCTCTCCGCGAAGAAGAAGGAGAAGGAGGTGGAGGGGAAGGTCGCGGCGAAGGCCGAGGACACCATCCGCCAGGCGGTGGAGAAGGTCATCGAGTACCGCCCGGTCCGTAAGCGTCTCCCCAAGGGCCGTCCCGGTCTCACCACCTCCTTCACGGTGGGCGGCGCCGAGGGCTACATGACCGCCAACTCCTACCCGGACGACGGTCTCGGCGAGGTCTTCCTCAAGATGTCCAAGCAGGGCTCCACCCTCGCGGGCATGATGGACGCCTTCTCGATCGCCGTCTCCGTCGGTCTTCAGTACGGTGTGCCGCTGGAGACCTATGTCTCCAAGTTCACCAATATGCGGTTCGAGCCGGCCGGTATGACGGACGACCCGGACGTACGGATGGCGCAGTCGATCGTCGACTACATCTTCCGCCGGCTCGCGCTGGACTTCCTGCCCTTCGAGACCCGCTCGGCCCTAGGGATCCACTCGGCCGAGGAGCGCCAGCGCCATCTCGACACCGGTTCGTACGAGCCGTCCCTTGACGACGAGACGCTGGACGCGGAAAGCCTCGTCCAGTCCGCCCCGCGCACGCCGGAGCCACTGAAGGCGGTCTCCGCGGCCGAGGTCGCCGGCCCGGCCGCGGTCCCGGCCCCCAAGGAGGCGCACACCTCGGCCGAACTGGTCGAGATGCAACTCGGCATCAGCGCCGACGCACCGCTCTGCTTCTCCTGCGGCACGAAGATGCAGCGGGCGGGCTCCTGCTACATCTGCGAGGGCTGCGGCTCCACGAGCGGCTGCAGCTGACACCGGTGGCACCGGGCGGGGGTGCCGGGTGTGACGTCCGACCGCGGACGTCACACCCGGGCGCCCGGCCCTCGGACCGGGCGCGCCGGCCGTCGGCGTAGTCCCGGCGATGATGGGTGAAGGGGATCGGCCAAGGACCGATCCCCTTTTGCCGTGCCGTCGGTGCCGTGCCGTCGGCACGGCACCGGTCCGGGCCGGTCCTGTCAGGCGGTGCCCATCAGGGCACCGAAGGACTGCGGGTCGGTGTCGAAGCCGCGGACCGCCGTGCGGAACTGCCACGCTCCCGAGGCGTCCCGGGTGAACTGCGCGACAGTCGCCCCGGTGGCGTCGGGGACACCCGTGAAGTCGTGCTTCGCCAGCTCGGTGTATCCCTCGAGAACACGGAGCTCGGGGCCGACTATGTCGGCGAACGTCCTGCGTCCATGGCGCTGTTGAATGACCACGCCCACCACCACGCGGTGATACGCGACCGCCAGCCGGTCCAGCTCCAGAGTCATCTCCTCGTCGGCGCCGAAGCCCTGGCCGGTCTGGCTCTCCCGGTCCAGAGTGATCGTGCCGTCCGGTGAGCGGCTTCCGAAGTGCACCAGATAGGCCGGCTTGTCGCTCGGGTCCTTCGAGGTGTAGGTCGCCGCGACGAGATCGAGATCGTGCGGAGGCGCGCCCAGGGGACTGGGGTCCCATTTGAGCGTGACCTCGATCTTAGTCACTCCTCTGTTGAGACTGCTCACCAGTCTTCCCCCTCTTCGCGACCGGGCCGGATCTCCGGGCCTCGCACGCAAGGCTAGACCGGGGCACCGACAACAGGCGGCGCGATCTGTCCAGTTGACGCCACGTTGGCCGATACTCGCCGAGCACCGTCTTCGTACCGCCGAACCGGTTACGGTGCACTCCGCCGGAGCGTGACCCGCGCCACGCTCCGCCCCCGTACGATGGCGCGGTGCTGGTCAAGTGGACGCGCTGCACCGTGGTCGACCGACGAGGTTTTGAACGCGGACAGCGGAAATGGGCGGGGTTGCTCGGCGAGCCGGGATTCCGGGGGCAGAGCGGGGGCTGGAGCCGGACGAAGCCGGGTGTGGCCCATGTCTTCGCGTTCTGGGAGAGCCGTGCGTTCTACGACTCCTTCATGGCGCGCTCCCATGACCGGCTGGCCACGGCGCAATCGGGGACATACCGAGACGTCCAGACCAAACTGTTTGATTATCGCTTCGATGTGAAGACCGGGTTCGAGCCACGCTTCACCGACGCGGACGTGGTCCGCGTCGCGCACTGCAAGGTCCACGAGGACCGCGTCGAGCACTTCGCGCTGATGCAGGAGAAGGTCTGGAATCCCGCGATGGCGGGATCGCCCGGAATGGTGCGCGGACTGTTCGGGGAGGCGCCGGGCCATGAGTTCATCGTGCTCTCGATGTGGCAGTCCGCGGCGGAGCACGGGAAGTACCGGGTCGAACGGGTGGAGCGGCTGACGCTGCGTGCGCAGACGGCGGCGGACGTGGCGGCGCTGGCCGGGGACGTCGTCGATCTCGAATCGACCTGGACGGTGTGACGCACCCCGCGCGCCCGGCACCGGCAGGCGTGCGCCGGTAGGCGTGCGCGGGCGGTCGTCCATCCCGTCGGCACGCCCCGGTCGGCGCCGCTTCCCGGCACCGCTCTAGGGTCGGGTCATGGCACGACCGAGGCGCATCGTCCTTGTCCGGCACGGAGAGTCGGAGGGCAACGCGGATGACACGGTGTACGAACGCGTGCCCGACCATGCCCTGAGACTCACCGAGAAGGGCCGGCGCCAGGCCGAGGAGACCGGTGCCCGGCTGCGCGAGATGTTCGGCCGGGAACAGGTCAGCGTCTATGTCTCGCCTTATCGACGCACGCATCAGACGTTCCAGTTCTTCGGTCTCGATCCGGAGCAGGTGCGGATAAGGGAGGAGCCGCGGCTGCGTGAGCAGGACTGGGGGAACTGGCAGGACCGGGAGGACGTACGCCTCCAGAAGAGCTACCGCGATACGTACGGGCACTTCTTCTACCGGTTCGCGCAGGGCGAGTCGGGCGCCGATGTGTACGACCGGGTCGGCGCCTTCCTGGAGTCCCTGTACCGGAGCTTCGAGGCGCCCGACTCGCCGGAGAACGTACTGCTGGTGACCCATGGGCTGACCATGCGGCTGTTCTGCATGCGGTGGTTCCACTGGTCGGTCGCGGAGTTCGAGTCGCTGTCGAACCCGGGCAACGCGGAGACACGGACGCTGCTGCTCGGCGCGGACGGCCGGTACACCCTGGACAGGCCGTTCGAACACTGGCGCATCCCGGAGCCGTACGGCCGCACCGGATAGCACCGGACAGCAGGACGCCGTAGCCGGCTGATCACTGCCGGCATGTGTTTGTCACGGTCCTGACACAGGGGCATCCGAGGACTCCGGGACGGCCTTGTCCACGTGGTTACTCTTTCCGCCACGCCGTCCGATGATCTTCGACGGGCGTGCCGACGAGACACCGGGTCGTACGCGCCACTCCGCCGCGCGGGACCCGGTCGGGAGGGGGTCCTGTGACAGATGCACCGTCCATACCCGCGCCGGCCGAGGAGCCGGAACCGGGACCGGGCCACGAGCCGAGGACGAGCGGCGAACAGAACGCCGGGCAGAGCGAGGGCAAAGCCGGCGGTGAGGCGAAAGCCGGCGGTGAGGCGAAAGCCGACCGTGAACGGGAAGCCGGGCCGGGCGAACGGAGAACCGGCGCCGGACAGCAGCCGCGGGGCGCGACACCGCCCGACTGGCAGCAGTGGCAGCCCCAGCGGCCCGAGCCGCCCCTGTGGATCACCGAGATCAGTCCCGTCACCCCGGCCCCGGTCAGCGCCGCCACACTCGTGTCGGTCCTGGCGACCGCCCTGCTCAGCGCCCTGATGCTGGGCGAAGGAGTCGGCCTGAATCTGATGATCGTGGCGGTCCCCGCGGCCCTCGCCGCCTACTTCGCCGCCCGGGAGGCCGGACGCCGGCCGCACCCCTGGACGCTGCTCTGGGCCCTCGGCGGCGCCGCACTGCTCGCCGTTCCCGCACTCAACGACGCCGGTCTGCCGGCCTTCCTGGCCATCGTCTCCGCTCCGGCGCTCGGTTCGCTGGCGCTGCACGGCTCCCGCACCTGGCCGGGTGTGGTGTTCGGCCCGTTCGGTCTGCTCGGTTCGATCGGCAGCGGCATGGCGTGGGGCCTGCGCGGTCTGCGCGAGCGCACCGGAGGATCGCGGAAACAGCTGATGCCGCTGATCCGCGGAGTCGTCGTCGCCGTGGTGCTGCTGGTCGTGTTCGGAGCGCTCTTCGCGGGCGCCGACGCGGCCTTCGCCGATCTGATCGGCGGTCTGACTCCCGAGATGTCGGCCGCCGACGGACCATGGCGCTTCCTGCTGTTCGTCGTCGGACTCCTCGGCGCTCTCGCCGCCGCGCACACCGCGGCGGCGCCCCTGCGCTGGGACCGGATCACCGTACGTCCCGGCCGGGCCCGCGGCAGGATGGAGTGGGCGCTTCCGCTGATCGTTCTCGATCTGCTCTTCGCGGCCTTCATCGCCGTCCAGCTCGCCGTGCTGTTCGGCGGCTACCACAAGGTCTTCGAGAAGACCGGACTGACTCGTTCCGAATATGCCCGCCAGGGCTTCTGGCAACTGCTCTGGGTCACGCTCCTCGTCCTTCTCGTCATCGGGCTGGCCCGCCGATGGGCCCCGCGCGACGGTGCCCGTGACGGCGTGCTGGTCCGGGCCGTGCTCGGTGTTCTCTGCGTTCTCACACTCGTCGTGACCGCCTCCGCGCTGCGCCGGATGGACCTCTACGTCGAGGAGTACGGACTGACGCGGCTGCGTGTCTCGGTGGCGGCGATGGAGCTGTGGCTCGCTCTGGTGCTCGTCCTGATCCTGGTGGCGGGCGCCGTGGGCGGACGGTGGCTGCCGCGCGCCGTCGCCGCCAGTGCCGGGGCGGCCGTGCTCGTTCTCGGGCTGCTCTCGCCGGACGCGCTCGTCGCGGAGAGCAACGTGGACCGGTACGAGCGCCTGCACAAGCTCGACGCCGGGTACTTCCAGGAGCTGTCCACCGATGCCGTACCGGCACTGGACCGGCTGCCCGAGCCGCTGCGCTCCTGCGCGCTCGCCGGGATCGCGGAGAATCTGTCCCGCTCGGACGCCGGGCCCTGGTACGCGACGAACCGGAGCGAGCGCAGGGCGCGCGACATCCTCGCGAAGCGGGAGGTCACCGACCCACCCGAGTGCCGGGGGAGGGGTGACTGGATCGAGTACCCCGGCGGGATCGACGTCGACGGACTGTGACGGTTGCGTACGGCACGCGCGTACGGGACGCCCGGTCATGGGACGTCCCGTACACGCGTGCCGTACGCGTGCCCGCACTCGTAACCCTGCCGGACCCGCGCCCGGGTCCGTGCCCGCGCACAGGTCCGCGCCAGGGATCGGGTCCGTGTCCGGGTTCGTGCCCGGGTTCGTGGCCCGCGCCCCGGGCCGGACCCTGGCGCGGAGGCTAGGCCACCGGACCCGCCGCCTCCGCCTTGCCGCTGAGTGCTTCCAGATCGCTCTTGCGTACCCGGATCACCAGCGCCGCCGTCAGCAGCGCGACCGCCACCATGGCCACCGCCGCGATGAAGGCCGTCGAGATGCCCTGTGTCAGCACCTCGTGTCCCCAGCGCCCCGGCAGCTCATGGGTCTTCGCCAGCTCCGCCTTCTGCGCCGGGCTCGCCTCCGCCATGAACGACGGCAGTTGCCTCTCCGCCTCGTTGCGGCTGGCCGTACCGAAGACGGTGACCAGGATCGAGAGCCCCAGAGAGCCTCCCACCTGCTGGCTCGCGTTGAGCAGCCCGGAGGCCGCACCCGCCTCGTGCTGCGCGACACCCGAGACGGCGGTCAGGGTGAGCGTGACGAAGTTCAGCCCCATGCCGAAGCCGAAGAGCAGCAGCGGCCCGAGCACGCCGCCCGGATAGGAGCTGTCCGGGGTGATCAGCGTCTGCCAGAAGAGACCGAGACCGGTGATGGCCGAACCGGTCACCATGAACGGCTTGGGGCCGAGCACCGGAAGGAAGCGCTGCGACAGTCCGGCGCCGATGATGATCGCGACCGTTACGGGAAGGAAGGCCAGACCGGACTGGATCGGGCTGTATCCGAGCACGTTCTGTACGAAAAGGACGATGAAGAAGAACATGCCGAACATCGCGGCGGCCAGGCTCAGCATGATGACGTACGTACCCGACCGGTTCCGGTCGGCGAACATCCGCAGCGGTGTGATGGGCTCCTTCGCCCGCGACTCGATCACCGCGAACATGGTGAGCAGTACCACCGAGGCCGCGAACGCGCCGAGCGTCAGCGAGTCGCGCCAGCCTTCCTCGGAGGCGCGGATGAATCCGTACACCAGCGACGCCATGCCCAGCGTGGACGTCGCGGCGCCCGCGATGTCGAAGCGTCCCGGATGGCGCTCGGACTCATTGATGTACATCGGCGCGAGGACCGCGATCAGCACACCGATGGGTACATTGACGAAGAGGACCCAGCGCCAGTCGAGCCATTCGGTGAGCATGCCGCCCGCCAGCAGCCCTATCGCGCCACCGCCGGCGGAGACGGCGGCGAAGACGCCGAACGCCCTGTTCCGCTCGGGTCCCTCGGCGAAGGTGGTGGTGATCAGGGCCAGCGAGGTGGGTGAGGCGATCGCACCGCCCACCCCCTGGAGCGCACGGGCGGCGAGCAACTGCCAGGGTTCCTGGGCGAAACCGCCCAGAAGGGACGCCAGGGTGAAGAGCAGGATGCCGGTCATGAAGACCCGGCGGCGGCCCAGGATGTCGCCGGCCCGGCCGCCGAGCAGCAGCAGACCGCCGAAGGTCAGGGTGTAGGCGCTCAGGACCCAGGAGAGATCCGTGGTCGAGAAGCTGAGAGCGTCCTGGATATGCGGAAGCGCGATATTCACAATGGTCGCGTCGAGTACGACCATGAGCTGACAGGCCGCGATGACGGTGAGGGCGATCCCCGGGCGCCCGCTCCGACGGGCCGCGCCCGGTGGTTCGTTCCGTTTTTCGAGTTGAGAGGTTGTCACTGCTGGATCCCCCACAGGTGAATTAGTGAACGCATCCGTTCACTGTTGAGTTCACGGTAGTGAGTCCCCTTCAGTGAACGCAAGCGTTCACTGAAGCTGCCGTTCCGGAGTGTCAGTCCCCTATGGAGAGTTACTGATGGTTTCTTCGCGCTCCGCGGCCACCGCTCGGTCGCAGTCGGCGGCGTTGCGGCGCCGCGGGCCCGTGCTGGAGCGGGCGATCCTCGAAGCCGCGCTGGAGCAGTTGAGTACGGTCGGCTGGAACGGGCTGACCATGGAAGGCGTCGCCGCCGGGGCCCGGACCGGCAAGGCCGCGGTGTACCGCCGGTGGCCCTCCAAGGAGGATCTGGTCGCCGACGCGCTCCGGGCGGGGCTGCCCACGCTCGACGAGGCGCCCGATCGGGGGGGCGTGCGCGAGGATCTGTACGAGCTCTGCCGCCTGGTGCGGGACGCGATGTACTCACGGCCCGGATTCGCGCTGCGTTCGGTCCTTCACGAATGCGACGCGGCGAGCGCCGAACGGTTCCACGGTCTGATCGTCGAGGGTGTCATCGAGCCGTCCTACCGGCTCTTCTCGGAGGTGTTGAAGCGCGGGATCCAGCGCGGCGATGTACGCCCGGACGCCACCGGTGAACTGATCCGCGATGTGATTCCGGCTCTGATGATGTTCCGTTCCAAGGTGTGCGGAAGTGAATGGGCCGATGGTGAGATCGCCGGGATGATCGATCAGGTGATGGTGCCCCTGCTCCGGTCGGGCACCGGCTGAGGCATCCCGCGCGGCGTGCCGGACAAGGCTGTTGAGGACGGCCGGTACCCGGTCTGTCGCACGGCGTTCCGGCGGCGTAACCTTGCAGGTGCCATGCCGTACGAACCACCCACGCACACCGTTGAGCGCTCGCTGCGCGCCACCACCGACGCCAGAATCATCGCCGGCGTCGACGAAGTCGGACGCGGAGCGTGGGCCGGGCCGGTCACGGTGTGCGCCGCCATCACCGGACTGCGCAGACCGCCGGCCGGTCTCACCGACTCCAAACTGATCAGCCCCAAGCGCCGTACGGAGCTGGCAGGTGAGCTGGAGAAGTGGGTCACCTCGCACGCACTCGGGCATGCCTCTTCGGAGGAGATCGACGCCCTGGGGATGACCGCGGCGCTCAGGCTCGCCGCCGTACGCGCCCTTGAGGCGCTGCCGGTACGGCCCGACGCGGTGATCCTCGACGGCAAGCACGACTATCTCGGAGGGTCTTGGCAGGTGCGTACGGTCATCAAGGGCGACCAGTCCTGTGTCTCCGTGGCGGCGGCCTCGGTCATCGCCAAGGTGCGCAGGGACGCGCTGATGGCCGAACTGGGCATGGCGTCCGAGGAGTACGTTCCTTTCGCTTTCGGTGCCAACGCCGGGTATCCCTCACCGGTGCACAAGGCGGCGCTGGAGGAGCGGGGGCCGACACCGCACCACCGGCTCTCGTGGGCCTATCTCGACTCGCTGCCCAGGTGGCGGCACCTCAAGAAGATCCGGATCCCCGTGGGGGCCGCGGCCATGGAAAGCGGGGGCCAACTCGGCTTCGACTTCTGACACGTCCGACTCCGGTACCTCCGACTTCCGATCCGTCCGACTTCTGGAACAACCGGTGACCTCTTCGCCCGCGTGCCCCTGGCCGCGGGCCGGGCCGAGAACGCGCCCACCCGCCGATGCCTCCGGCGTCGGCGTTTGATAGACATCCAGCCATGCCTCTCATCCCCCAGGAGCCTCAGATTCACGAGAGAGCCCAGGGTCCCAGCGCCACCCCGGCCACCGGCCGCACCGCGCCGACCCCTCGTCCTGTACCCGGTCCGCGTCCCGTACCCGGGCCGCGCTCCGCGGCCACACCGCGTCCCGGTCGCCCGGGGCCCGGTCCCGCGAGGCCCGCGCCGCCGGCGCAGCGCTCGCAGAGCTCCGCCGGGCAGCCCAAGGCGTCCGGGCCCACCACTCCTTCCGCTCCTCAGATCCAGCTGATCCCGGCTCCGGCGGGCGGGGCGCTCGACGCCGCGGAAGAGGCGGTCGACCTGCTGCTCGAAGCGGGCCGGGCGCCGGGCGACATCCTGGTCCTCACCACCGGGGAACAGCACCCATGGGCCACCCATGAGCTGTCCTTCGGCGAGACCTCCTACTGGGCCCAGCACGACGCCCGCGAAGACGTGTTCTTCGCCGACGCCGCCGCTGTCGCCCGTGCGCAGTCGCGGCCCGTCGTGGTCGTCGCCGTCAACGGCGGCGGTGACGCCGTCGCCGCCCGGGTGCTGCCGCTGGCCCGGGAGCGGGCCACCGCGCTGCTGGTCGTGTGCGGTGACTCCGAGCGGATCAACGCCGTGCTCGGCGCGGGGGTCTGAGCCGTACGACAGCCGTGCGGCGTGTGGTGCGCGGGTGTTGACGCCCGCGTCCGTGCGTCCGTACGTCCCGGTCGTGACCCGGCTGCCCGTTCAGGGGGTGGCCGGGCCGCTGTGGTGCGCCCGCGTGCGGAAACCCTCCGGCCACCCGGTGCGATGTGCGGCCGTGCGTCCGCTCCCGTCAGCGGGCGGCCGTGCGCCGCAGCGCCTCGACGGCGACGCCGCCTCCGCGCACCGGAGAGGAAGCGGCTTCGAGCACCGTCTCCGCCAGATCGGTCGGCGGGGACATGGAGTTGGGCCGACGGCCTCCACGTTCCTCACCCAGCACCTGCCAGCCGCCGCGCGTCAGCGTGATGTACGCGCCGCACCGCAGCCCGTGCAGAGTGCAGGCGTCCCGCAGCCCCCACATCCAGGCGCCGTCCTCCTCCGTCCACCGTTCGTCGCCCTCACGGCAGTAGAGCAGTACGGCGGTACGTATGGGCGTGCGACGGCGCAGATCGTGCGGGATGACACGGCGCAGATGTGCCAGCAGCGCGTTGCGGAACTCCCAGCCGTCCACCGGCGCGGCCCGCGGGACGAACGAGGCGCTGGCGGCGAGCCGTTCCTCATGATCGAGGACGGCCACGACCGCGGTCGCAGGAGTCGGCCGGTGTCTGCTGTGCAGACCGCTGACCACCTCGCGCGGATTGCGCAGCAGCGGAATTCCCGCCGCCGCCCATTCGTCGAGGTCGAGCATCCTGGCAAGGCGGTTGGCGGAACCCGCCGGCCCGTTGATCGAAGTGGCTGCGGACGGAGCGAATCCGAAGGTCACGATGCTCCCTTCGCATACGCGCCCACAGTGCGGGCGGAGTCGGACGGGGGCGCACCTCGGCACAGCCCTTGCGGACCGCGAGCGATCGTGCGGGGTGGTGTCAATTCTCCTTGGCGCGGGGGCGTGCGGCAACGAGCAATTGGCGCCGTTGACTGGAATGGGTGGTTATGGCGGTCATATCCTTGGTCGCAGTCGTACGACTGGTGCTTCATGTCATGCCTGAACGGCGAGGACCAGCGGAAACACCCCCTCCGCCCCGGCCTTGCGCAGCAGCCGGGCGGCCACCGCGAGAGTCCAGCCGCTGTCCGAGAGATCGTCGACGAGCAGGACGGGACCGCCCGCCGAGACGAGCGCGCCGGCCAGCTCGGCGGGTACGGTCAGTGCTTCGTGCAGCGCGCGCACCCGCTGCGCGCTGTTGGTGCGGGAGACATGGGCGTCGGCCGCCCCTGGCCCGTACCCGACCGTCCCGAGCAGCGGCATCCTGCCGATCCGCGAGATCTGGTCGCCGAGCGAGCCGACGAGCCGGGGCCGGCTCCGTGAGGCCACGGTGACGACCCCGACGGGCCGGGGCGGCGCGCCGGCCGCGCCGGAGGCCCAGCCACCCGGTCCCTTGGCCCAGTCGGCGAGCACACTCACCACCGCGTTCACCACATCGTCGGGCACCGGGCCGTCCGGGGCGTGCGCCGCCAGCATCGGCCGCAGCCTGTTGCCCCAGCCGATGTCGGACAGCCGTCCCAACGCCCGCCCGGAGAAGGACTGTTCGCCCGGCGGGATACGTCCCTTGAGGTCGACACCGACCGCCGAGAGCCCGGTCGGCCACATCTTGCGCGGCTCCACCTCCACACCGGGCCTGCCCAGCTCACCACGCGCGGCGTCGAGAGCGGCGGCGGTCACCTTCTCCTCGAAGCGTGTCCCCGCGCAGTTGTCGCAGCGGCCGCACGGGACAGCCTCCTCGTCGTCCAACTGCCGCCGCAGGAACTCCATCCGGCAGCCGTCCGTCGACGCGTAGTCCCGCATCGCCTGCTGTTCGGTCTCGCGCTGACGCGACACCCAGGCATAGCGCTCGGTGTCGTACGCCCAGGGCCGGCCCGTGGCGGTCCAGCCGCCCTTCACCCGGTGCACCGCCCCGTCCACGTCGAGCACCTTGAGCATCGTCTCCAGACGCGTACGCCGCAGCTCGACCAGAGGTTCCAGCGCGGGCAGCGACAACGGCCGCTCGGCCCGGCCCAGGACATCGAGCGTGCGGCGGACCATCTCCTCGGGCGGGAAGGCGACCGACGCGAAGTACTGCCAGATCGCCTCGTCCTCCCTGCCGGGCAGCAGCAGCACCTCGGCGTGCTTCACCCCACGGCCCGCACGGCCCACCTGCTGGTAGTAGGCGATGGGGGAGGAGGGCGAGCCGAGATGCACCACGAATCCAAGGTCGGGCTTGTCGAACCCCATGCCCAGGGCGGAGGTGGCGACCAGCGCCTTCACCCGGTTCGCCAGCAGATCGTCCTCGGCCTGCTGACGGTCGGCGTTCTCCGTGCGCCCGGTGTACGAGGCGACGGTGTGCCCGCACTGCCGCAGATACGCCGTGACCTCTTCGGCCGCCGCGACCGTCAGCGTATAGATGATCCCGGAGCCGGGCAGCTCGCCGAGATGATCGGCCAGCCACGCCAGCCGGTGCGCCGCGTCCGGCAGCCGGAGCACATGGAGACTGAGGCTCTCCCGGTCCAGCGGTCCGCGCAGCACGAGCGCGTCCGTCCCCGCCCCCGTGCCCAACTGCTCGGCGACATCGGCGGTCACCCGGGAGTTCGCCGTGGCCGTGGTGGCGAGGACCGGCACACCGGACGGCAGCTCCGCGAGCATCGTGCGCAGCCGCCGGTAGTCCGGACGGAAGTCATGGCCCCAGTCCGAGATGCAGTGCGCCTCGTCCACCACCAGCAGTCCCGTCGCAGCGGCGAGCCGGGGCAGGACCTGATCGCGAAAGTCCGGATTGTTCAGCCGCTCCGGGCTGACCAGCAGGACATCGACCTCTCCCGCGGCCACCTCGTCCTGGATCGTGTCCCACTCCTCCGCGTTCGACGAGTTGATCGTCCGGGCCCGGATCCCGGCTCGGGCGGCGGCCTCCACCTGATTGCGCATCAGCGCGAGCAGCGGCGAGACGATCACCGTCGGGCCCGCGCCGCGCTCCCGCAGCAGGGAGGTCGCCACGAAATACACCGCGGACTTGCCCCATCCCGTCCGCTGGACCACCAGCGCTCTGCGCCTGTCGGCGACGAGCGCCTCGATGGCCCGCCACTGGTCCTCGCGCAGCCGGGCGGCGCCGGTGGCGTCGCCGACGAGGCGGGCGAGTACGGAATCGGCCGAGGCCCGGAGAGCCGCGCGGTCTGCGTTGGTCATGCCCCCATGCAACCCGATGGCCCGGACAAGCGCGAATGCGGCCACCAGCCTGTGGATAACGTTATCCACAGGGGTCGCGGGATTTCGCCCGCTGCGGGACGGTCGAGCCATGAACAAGCACCACGAACCGACCGGATCCGCCGACCGCCCGCAGATCACCCTGCGCAGTCCCGCGGAACTCGCCGACGCCCTCCCGTACTTGCTCGGTTTCCATCCCACCGACTCCGTCGTCATGGTCGCGCTGCACGGCGACCACGGACGCTTCGGCGGGCGCCTCAGGCTCGGCATCCCGCGCTCGCCGCAGGAATGGCCGCCGGTGGCCGAGCAGCTCGCGGAGTCCCTCATCGAAGGAAGCGCGCGGCGCGGCTCCCGCCCGGACGGCATTGTCGTCTTCCTCTGCCAGGATCCGGCGGAGGGCGGGACGGGCCGGCAGGTGATGGAGCGGCTCCGCCCGCTGGCGCAGGGGCTGCGTACCGCGTGCGGGGGCCTCGATGTCCCCGTGTACGAGGTGCTCTGCATCTCCGACGGCCGTTTCTGGTCCTACTGCTGCCCCGATGTCCGCTGCTGTCCGCCGGAGGGAACCGGCCTGGCCCTGCCCGGTACGTCCGTGATGGCCGCGGCGGCCACCTATGCCGGGGTCCAGGTGCGCGGCTCGCTGCGCGAGATGGAGGCGCGCCTGTCGCCCTGGCGGACGCCCGCCGCCGTTGACCAGGAGCGGGCGCTGGACGAGGCGGGCGCGGCCCTGGTGCCGAAGATCCTGATCGGAGGCAGCCGGGAACAGGTCGGTGCGGAGACACTGCGGACGGCGCGCACGCTGATGAAGCGGCTCGGGGAGGCGCCGCGCGGGGGAGAAGCCGACATGGATGTGGAGGACGACCGGCTCATCAGCCATGACGAGGCGGCGGCCGTCATCCTCGGGCTCCAGGACCGCGAGACACGGGACCGGGCCGCGGAGTGGATGGAGGGGCCGCGGGCCGAGTCGGCTCTGCGGCTCTGGCGCGCGCTCTCCCGTCGCTGCGTCGGCCCCTACGCGGAACACGCGACCGCCCCGCTCACCCTGGCCGGCTGGGTCGCGTGGTCCACCGGTGACGAACCGGCCGCCCGGGTCGCCCTCGGACTCGCCCTGCGTCTCGACCCGCGGTATGTCTTCGCGCAACTACTCCACCAGGCGTGCAACGAAGGGCTCGATCCCGAGACGCTGCGCCGCTGCCTCCGTCAGGAGCGTGCCGCCCGCGCTCTGCCGGGTGCGCGCGGCAAGGAAGGGCGGACCGCGTCGCGCGCGGCGCGTCCGCCCGTGCCACGCACGGCACTGCCGCCCGCGGCGCGTCCCGGCGGGACGGCGCGGGGCCGTGCGCCCCGGCGCCCTGGCAGGCGTGGCAGCAGGAGCGGGCGATGACGGCCGTGACCAGGTCGGGCGACCGGGCGTTCACCTCTGTGGCGGAGTCCTACGAGCCGCGCCGCCGCACGGACGGCGGCCCTCCGGTGCGCACAGAAGGCAGAGCAGATCACCCATGGCCCTCACTGTCCCTCCTCCGAACAGCGAGCCGCCGCGAGCCGTCTCCTCCGGGGCCGGGCGGAGAAAGGCCGTCCCGTGTGCCGGGCCGCCCGCCGCGCACCATGTCCTGCTCTGTGTCGCGCTGCCGTGTCTCGCGGTCTCGGCCGAGCACGGACAGCTCACCGGCGAGGGGATCGAGGGCTTCTACCAGTCCGGCAGGCGTCTGCTCTCCCGCTGCCGGCTGCGGATTGCCGGACGGGAGCCTCTTCCGGTCCAGGGCAGGCTGGTCGCCGCCGACCGGGCGCGGTTCCTGGCGGTGGTCCGCACACCCGATGACGCAGGGCCCGACCCGGAGATCACTGTCGAGCGGGTACGGGACGCCGACGGCACGGAGTGGATCACCCTGCACAGCTCGGCCCGCCGGATCCGCAGATTCCCGGTGGAGATCTCCTTCGGCAGCGACCTGGCGGAACTGGCCGCGATCGGAGCCGGCCGGGCCGGGCCCGAACTGCCCGCGGCCGTCCACACCGCGGGGCTGCGCTGGTCCGCGCCCGATGGCGGATCCGCCGTCGTCACCGCGTCCCCGGCGCCCCAGGACGCGCTGGCCTCGGCGGGACTGCTGCGCTGGGAAGTGGAGCTGGGGCCCGGGGCCGCCCGCACGATCGAGCTGCGGATCCGCTCCGGCCGGCCCGTACGGCCGACGGGCCGGACAGGGAGCAATCCACTGCCGGAGGCGACGGCCGAGGGGGACGATCCCCGGGTGGAGGCGCTGTTCGCCGCGAGCCTCGGTGATCTCCGGGGGCTGCTGGTACGAGGGCCGGGCGGTCCCGCCGATCTTCATCCCGCCGCCGGTGTGCCCTGGCGCTTCGGACCGCCCGCCGCCGAGGCCCTCTGGGCCGTACGGATGGCGCTTCCGCTCGGCACCCGGCTGGCAGCGGGCACGCTGCGCGCGGTCGCCCGGGGCCAGTTCACCGGCAACGGACAGGACTTCGGGCGGCTTCCCGGGCCGCTGCGGGACGCGGGTCCTCATCTGCCGCCGAGCTGCACCGGAGTGGAGGCGACGCTCGCCTTCCCTGTGGTCCTCGCCGAGGCACGCCGCTGGGGACTTCCCGAGAGCGAGCTGGCCGAGCTGCTGCCGGCCGCTGAGCGCTGCCTGCACTGGCTGCGCGCAGCCGTGGACGGAGGCGCGCTGCTCGGGGAGCCGGGCCCCGCCGGGCCGCAGCGTGTGGAGACCCAGGCCCACGCACACCGCGCGGCCCTGCTCGGAGCCGATCTGCTGGAGGCATGCGGACGGCCGGGGGCCGACGGGTGGCGCGAATGGGCGGACGCGCTGCGGCTGCGGTTCGCGGAGACGTTCTGGATCGAGGACCGCGCGGGCGGTCGTCCGGCCGCCGCGCGTCTCCGCGACGGCCGGCTGCTTCCGTTTCCGAGCGGCAGCCTCGCCCATCTCCTGGACACCGGTCTGCTCGGCGGGGGCGGAGCGGCCCCGGGACTGCTGGACCGGGCGCGGACCGAGCAGTTGGCCCGTGTGCTCGGCAGTCCAGCACTGGACTCCGGCTGGGGGCTGCGCGGTCTCGGCGCCGGAGAGCCGGGACACAATCCGTTCGGTCATCGCGCGGGTGCCGTCCGGGTCCACGAGACGGCCGTCGCGGTCGCCGGTCTGGCGGCGGCCGGCCATGAGAAGGAAGCCGCGTCCCTGCTGCGCGGAGTGCTCGACGCGGCGGAGGCTTTCGGCCACCGGCTGCCGGAGATGTACGCGGGGGAGCAGCGCATCGCCGCAGGCGCGCCCGTGCCGCACCCCACGGCATGCCGTCCGGCCGCCGTGGCCGCCGCCGCGGGCATTCATATGCTCACCGCGCTCGTCGGGGTCCGCCCCGACGCTTCCGGCGGCACCGTTGCGCTCCACCCGGTCCGCTCGGCCCCGCTCGGGGCTGTCCGGCTCAGCGGGCTGCGGGTCGCGGGGGAGCCCTTCTCCGTACGGGTCAGCCGGCTCGGACTCGGAATGGTGGAGGAAGCGGCGAGCGGTCTCCAACTCGGCGGCGGCGACGGATGAGCCTCGGCGGAGCCGGATGAGCGTGCCCCGTTCGGCCCGGACATGCCGTCGGCACATGACGGCCGGGTGAGCGAAAGAAGTAGTCGGTGGTCATGACCGGAGGAGTGTTTATCGTCAGGCAGACGACTATGATCACGGCATGTCGCCCTACGACCCGTCGACCTTCCCCGCTTTCGCCGTCACCGTCGACCTGGTCGTGCTCACCGTGCGGCGCCACGCGCTCTGCGCGCTGGTCGTACGGCGTGGAGAGCCGCCGTTCCAGGGCCGATGGGCGCTGCCCGGCGGCTTTGTCAGGGCCGACGAGGATCTCGCCGACGCGGCGGCACGGGAACTGTCCGAGGAGACCGGGCTCTGCGCGGACGACCCCAAGGCACCGGCGCCCGGGAACGGGGCCCATCTGGAGCAACTCGCGACCTACGGGGCCCCCGGACGGGACCCCCGGATGCGGGTGGTCAGCGTCGCCCATCTGGCGCTCTCGCCCGACCTTCCGGCCCCACGGGCGGGCGGTGACGCCAACAGCGCGCGCTGGGCCCCCGTCGAGGCCCTGCTCAACCAGGACGGTGGGTTCGTCCGCGAGGACGAACAGCCCGCGCAGCTCGCCTTCGACCATGGGCAGATTCTCGCGGACGGTGTGGAGCGGGCCCGTTCCAAGATCGAGTACTCCTCGCTCGCCACCGCGTTCTGCCCGTCCGAGTTCACCGTCGGCGAGCTGCGCCGGGTGTACGAGGCGGTGTGGGGCGTGGCGCTCGACCCGCGCAACTTCCACCGCAAGGTGACGGGGACACCAGGATTCCTGGTCCCGTCCGGAGGCACCACCACCCGGCAGGGCGGCCGGCCCGCCCAGCTCTTCCGGGCCGGCGGAGCGACCGTACTCAACCCGCCGATGCTGCGCCCCGAGATCTGAGCGGGACGGCGACGGCCGCGCAGACGGGACGGCTTCGGCCTGACGGGCCGTCAGGCCGCGCCGCCGCCGGGGGCTTCCGCGCGGACATCCAGACACCCGGGCGGGACAGTCCTGCGCTACAAGTCGGACATGTCGCGTTATCTTGCTGCGGTACCCACCCTGCCGCCGAGCGGTCTCACCCCGCGGGAGAAGCGATGCTCCAGGCCGTCGGACTGACCAGCACCCCCCGTCGAGACCGCACCTCCGCCGTGGACGATCTGACCTTCGAGGCCCGCCCCGGCACCGTCACCGCGCTGCTCGGTGCCTCCGGCGCGGGCAAGACGACCGCCCTCAGACTGATGCTCGAACTCCAACCCGGCCGGGGGATCACCTACTTCCGCGGCCGTCCGCTCCATCGCGTCGCCCATCCGGCACGCGAGATCGGCGTGCTCCTCGGCGATGTGCCGGGCCATCCCGGACGCACGGTCAGGGGCCAGCTCAGGATGCTCGGCGCCGCCGCGGGCGTCCCCGCCTCGCGCGCCGACGAACTCCTCGGCGTCGTGGGTCTCCAGGGGCTGCGCGACGAACGTCTCGGCACGCTCTCGCTCGGTATGGAACGCAGACTCGGCCTCGCCACCGCGCTGTTGGGCGATCCGCACACCCTGCTGCTCGACGCGCCGTCCGCAGGACTCTCGCCGCGCGAGACCAGTTGGCTGTTCGGGCTGTTCAGCGCGCACGCGGCCCAGGGCGGCACCGTCCTGTACACCACCGACGACCCCAAGGAGGCCGCCCGCACCGCCGATCATGTCGTCACCATCGACGACGGCCGCCTGGTCGCCGACCAGGACGGGGCCGCCTTCGCCCGAACCAGGCTGCGTCCGCGTGTCGCGGTCAGGACACCGCATGCCGCGCGTCTCGCCGATGTGCTGAGCCGTGAGGCCCGCGTGAGCAGACGCTCCGTCGAAGTGGTTGCCGAGGCGGGCAGTCGGCTCACCGTCTTCGGCAGCACCTGCCCCGAGATCGGTGAGGCGGCCTTCCGGCACGGCATCCTCGTCCATCAGCTCGCCGACGAGTTCGGCGACACCGGCCCGGGCCCGGTTCCCCGCCCCGCGCAGGTCCCGGCCACCGTCTCCGTCCCGGTCCCCGGTCCCGGCTCCGGCAGTGGTCCCGGCTCCTCCCTCCGCGCCGTCTCCGTACCGGGCCCGGCTCGGGCCTTCACGCCACGGCAGGCGCGGGCCGAGGCGGACACGACACCGACGGAAGCGGTGGCCGCCCCGCACACGGTGCCGCATGCCTCGCCGCGACCCGCCCCGCACATCGCACCCCATGCCGGGACACGCTCCGGTCCGCGCACCGAATCCGGGGCCGAGGCGGCGCCCGACGGTCTCGGTCCGCTGCCGCCCCCGCTGTCGGCGCGTCCGGTCCGCAGCCCGCTCAGACCGGTGCGGTACGAACTCCGCCGGCTGCTCGGTGTTCCCAGCACCCATCTGACCGCGGCAGCCGTCCTTGTCGCGTCCATGGTTCTCGCCGTGACCCTCGCCCGCAGCGGCGGGACCCCGCTGCCCGGTCTGCTCTCGGCGTGGCCGGGCCTTCTGCCGCTGCCGCCCGCCGCGCTCGGTGCCGGACTGCTCGGCGCCCTCTCGTTCGCCCACGAGTACCGCTACCCCGCGCTCGCCGGTGCGCGCGGCACCGTTCCCCGCCGGGTCGGGCTGCTGCTCGGCAAGTCCGTGGTGACGGCGGCGGCGGCCCTGCTGCTCACCCTGCTCGCGGTGGTCGCCGACTTCGGGGTGCTGCGTCTCGTGTACGGCGCCGGCGCCGTGCCGGTACCGGACAACTGGTTGGTGCTCGGCATCGGCTGGGCCGGTCTCGCCATCGGCTCCGCCTGGGCGGGGCTGCTTGCCGCCGGGGTCTTCCGGGCCGCGGTCGCCGGAGTGGCCGCCGTCATCGCCGTACCGACCCTGGTCGTCCCGCTGCTTCAGGTGGCGTTCTCCGGTCCGTCCGCGCGTTCGACGGTCGGACTCCCGGGCAGACTCCGTGAACTGGCGTGGCTCCAGTGGCCCGGCCAGGTCGACCGCTGGCTGATGGTCGCGGTCAGACTCATGGCTCAACCGGTCGCGGCGGCGCTGACGTTGTCACTTTCAGTCCTTCTCTGTGCATATCTGCTCATGGGCCTTCGCCGCAGAGCCCGTTGGTGACCGAGGAAGGACCGGAGTCCGCCCTCCTGTCCACAAGTCCCCTGAGAAAGCCAGCTTCTTTCCGATAAGGCGTCAATCGAAGGGCGAGCGCCGATCACCCTTTCGTGTGCTTTTCACCAAAGACCTCAAGGCTCATGGAAGCAACGCCGACAAAGGATGCGTGAGTACCCTTGCGCACACCATGATGACCGCCGCCCGTTCCGTCGACTCCGGCCTCGCCGACCCGGGTGAACTCGACCGCTACCCCTTCGCGGAGGCGCCCGGCGCCGACCGCGCGGCAGCCCCCGTCTGGGAGGGCGCCGACACCGATTTGGGCCGGGTGGGACGGCGTACGACGAGCAGCCGTGGCCGCGGACTGCACGGCCAACTCGTCCAGCAGCTCGGCCAGATGATCGTCTCCGGGGATCTGGGCGCCGACCGGCCGCTCGTACCCGAGGAGATCGGCCAGCGCTTCGAGGTCTCCCGCACCGTGGTGCGGGAGTCGCTGCGCGTGCTGGAGGCCAAGGGCCTCGTGAGTGCCCGGCCCAATGTGGGTACCCGTGTCCGGCCGGTGAGCGACTGGAATCTGCTCGACCCCGACATCATCGAATGGCGGGCTTTCGGACCGCAGCGGGACGACCAGCGTCGTGAGCTGACCGAGCTGCGCTGGACGATCGAGCCCCTCGCGGCACGTCTCGCGGCCGGCCACGGCCGGGCGGAGGTGCAGCAGCGGCTCACCGACATGGTGGAGATCATGGGCCATGCCCTCGCCCAGGGTGACTCGATCACCTTCGCGCGTGCGGACGCCGAATATCACTCCCTGCTGATCCAGCTCGCCGGCAATCGCATGCTGGAGCACCTCTCCGGCATCGTTTCCGCCGCCCTCCAGGTCTCCGGCGGACCGATCACCGGTTGCGACCGCCCCACCGAGGCATCGCTCGCCCACCACACGCGGATCGCCGACGCCCTCGCCTCCGGTGACGCGCACGCCGCGGAGTCGGCCATGCGTCAACTGCTCACCGTGCAGCCCGAGGTGGAGCGCGTCGTCCCCGCGCCGCGCGAGCACTGAGCGCCGCCGCAGCCAGGACGTACGGGGATGTACGCATCGTGTGTCGCCGGACCCGGAGGGTCCGGCGATGCGATTGTGGGGCCTTAGATCCCGCTTCTGCTCGCTTTGTCGCAAATGAGGTGTGACTCGGGCCACGTGGATTGGGCGTAACACTCCTCGAGGCAGGGCGATGACCTAAGAGGTGACAGCCGAGGAGGGAATACGGCCGCCGTACGTGGCGCTGTATTCACCCTCTGAGGTCCTGACCCGCGCCGTCGGCACATCCCCAGCCGACGGTCGTCGGCTCCGGCCCGATCCTGGGCGGGGCCGGAAGCCGTTTCCATCGTTCCGAGAGGTTGTTCGTGTCGGCCAGCACATCCCGTACGCTCCCGCCGGAGATCGCCGAGTCCGAGTCTGTGATGGCGCTCATCGAGCGGGGAAAGGCTGATGGGCAGATCGCCGGCGATGACGTGCGTCGGGCCTTCGAGGCCGACCAGATTCCGCCAACCCAGTGGAAGAATGTTCTGCGCAGCCTCAACCAGATCCTCGAGGAAGAGGGTGTGACGCTGATGGTCAGTGCCGCGGAGTCGCCGAAGCGCACCCGCAAGAGCGTCGCAGCGAAGAGCCCGGTCAAGCGCACCGCCACCAAGACTGTCGCGACCAAGACGGCCACGGCGAAGACCGTCGCGGCTGCCACCGCGGCTCACGCGGTGGAGAGCGTGGACACGGCGGCCGACGAGGCCGTCGTACCCGCGAAGAAGACCGCCGCGAAGAAGACCGTGGCCAAGAAGACGGCGGTCAAGAAGACCGCCGCCAAGAAGACGACCGCCAAGAAGACCGTGGCGGGCAAGAAGGACGCCGACGAGGTCGCGGACGGCGAGGAGCCGACCGACGAGATCCAGGGCGGCAAGGTCGAGGAGGAGGAGACCGAGGGCGAGAACAAGGGCTTCGTACTCTCCGACGACGACGAGGACGACGCGCCGGCCCAGCAGGTCGCCGTCGCCGGTGCCACCGCCGACCCGGTCAAGGACTATCTGAAGCAGATCGGCAAGGTCCCGCTCCTCAACGCCGAGCAGGAGGTCGAACTCGCCAAGCGCATCGAGGCCGGACTCTTCGCCGAGGACAAGCTGGCCAACTCCGACAAGCTCGCGCCCAAGCTCAAGCGTGAGCTGGAGATCATCGCGGAGGACGGCCGACGCGCCAAAAACCATCTGCTGGAGGCCAACCTCCGGCTCGTGGTCTCGCTGGCCAAGCGCTACACCGGCCGCGGCATGCTCTTCCTGGACCTGATCCAGGAGGGGAACCTCGGTCTGATCCGCGCGGTCGAGAAGTTCGACTACACCAAGGGCTACAAGTTCTCCACGTACGCCACCTGGTGGATCCGTCAGGCGATCACCCGTGCCATGGCCGACCAGGCCCGCACCATCCGTATCCCGGTGCACATGGTCGAGGTCATCAACAAGCTCGCGCGCGTCCAGCGCCAGATGCTCCAGGACCTGGGCCGTGAGCCCACCCCGGAGGAGCTGGCCAAGGAACTCGACATGACCCCCGAGAAGGTCATCGAGGTCCAGAAGTACGGCCGTGAGCCGATCTCGCTGCACACCCCGCTGGGCGAGGACGGCGACAGCGAGTTCGGAGACCTCATCGAGGATTCCGAGGCGGTCGTCCCGGCCGACGCGGTCAGCTTCACCCTGCTTCAGGAGCAGCTCCACTCGGTGCTCGACACCCTCTCCGAGCGTGAGGCGGGCGTGGTCTCCATGCGCTTCGGCCTCACGGACGGCCAGCCCAAGACGCTGGACGAGATCGGCAAGGTCTACGGCGTCACGCGGGAGCGTATCCGTCAGATCGAGTCCAAGACCATGTCGAAGCTGCGCCACCCGTCGCGTTCGCAGGTCCTGCGCGACTATCTCGACTAGAACCGCCTCGACCACGGCCGCCCCGGCCGGGACCGTCTCGATCAGGTTTCTTTCCGGGGCGCACCGAAGCACGTTCGAAGGCCCGGATGCCACTGCGGATCCGGGCCTTCGCCTCGTGCGCGGGGTGCGGGACGGGCACGGGAGGATGACTCTGGGTAGATACGTCTTCACCGGAGAGT
Source organism: Streptomyces lushanensis (assembly GCF_001700515.1). Taxonomy (GTDB): domain Bacteria; phylum Actinomycetota; class Actinomycetes; order Streptomycetales; family Streptomycetaceae; genus Streptomyces; species Streptomyces lushanensis. Next base: position 25,230 of record NZ_MAUD01000112.1, on the reverse strand, counting down.
CAGGAGCCCGTATGCGTCATTCGCTTGCCCGAGTGCTGACGGGAGGAGTGGCCGCGATCGCGGCGGGGGTCCTGCCGCCGCTTCTGTCGCCGTCGCCCGCCGTCGCCGAGAGTGTGGTCATCGGTGGCCAGCCGGTCCGGGCCGCCGACAGCCCCTGGGTCGTGGCCGTGTCCAGCCATGACCGCTTCGGCGGTACGCGCGCGGGCCAGTTCTGCGGGGGTGTGGTGGTGGCTCCGACGAAAGTGCTGACGGCCGCCCACTGTATGAGCCCGGATGTGCTCGGAGGGCCTCCGGGACAGGTGCGCGATCTGAGGATCATCGCGGGGCGGGACCGGCTGCGCGCCAAGGGCGGGCATGTCGTTTCCGTACGGTCCGTGCAGGTCGATCCGGCGTACGACCCGGGCACCAACGCGGCCGATCTGGCCGTGCTGACGCTGGAGCGCGCACTGCCCAGGAGGTACGCGATCCGGCCGGCCGAGCCGGGGGACTCCGCCGCGGAGCCGGGGACCGCCGCCGCCGTCTACGGCTGGGGCGACACCTCCGGTGACGGCGACTACGCGAGCTCCCTGCGTTCCGCGCCGGTGACGGTCCTGCCGGACGCGAACTGCTCGCGGGCGTACCCGGGCGGCTCAGGTGGCCGCTACGAGCCCTCCACGATGCTCTGTGCGGGCGATCCCGCGGGCGGGCACGACGCCTGCCAGGGCGACAGCGGAGGGCCGCTGGTGGCCCAGGGACGCCTCATCGGGCTGGTCTCCTGGGGCAGCGGCTGCGGGCGCTCGGACAGTCCCGGGGTCTACACCCGGATCACCACCGGGGTCGGGGCGGTCGCCGCCGCCGTGGGGGCACAGGTCCCGCGCTGACGAGAACAGGCGGCCACCCCGCACTCAGCGGGAGTGGCCGCCCGTCGGCCGGAAGGCCCGGCCCCTGGCTCGTCGTGGATGCGAGGTGTCAGCGCTCCTCTTCACCGCCGCCGACCGGCACGGCCGTCAGTCGGTCGGTCTCATCCTGTATTTCCGCGGCGATCTTCTTGAGTTCCGGCTCGAACTTACGTCCGTGGTGGGCGCAGAAGAGCAGTTCACCACCGCTGATCAGGACGACGCGCAGATAGGCCTGCGCGCCGCAGCGGTCGCAGCGGTCAGCCGCGGTCAGCGGGCTCGCGGGGGTCAGAACAGTAGTCACGTCGCCTCTTCTCTAGCTCGACGAGCTGTCGTACCAGGGTCAACATCCAACCAGGCCGAAAACGTTCCCGCTCTCGGCTTTTCCTTGAAAACTTCTTTCCGGGTGGCTGGCTGCTGGCGGTTGGCGGCGAATGGGCCGTATCGCTTCGCTGGGCTTCGCTCTACGGGTTTCGCGTTGCTTGACAGTGCTTGTCAGTGGGGAGCGCCCTCGCCGGCTGGCTTGCCGGTTGTTGATGAGGACGTGCCCGGAGCCTAAATGGTTCATGCCTGGAAGGGAACGTGATGTGTGCTTCACCCCGTCGAGGGATCGAACACCTATGCGACCGTGGACTAGCATAAGAAATCGCGAGGGTGGCGTGACAACGGCTCTACCAGGGCTCTGTACCCTCTGACCGGTGACAGACGCCGGGCCTTTACCCCACGGGGCCACATCTCAAATTCAGCGAGGAGCGAACCGCGTGACCGCCGAGACGTCCGTGCCGTCCACTGCGCTGCTGACCGCAGACCGTGACGGCTCCAACTACACCGCGCGGCACCTGCTCGTCCTTGAGGGGCTCGAAGCGGTCCGCAAGCGACCCGGAATGTATATCGGCTCGACCGACAGCCGCGGTCTGATGCACTGCCTCTGGGAGATCATCGACAACTCCGTGGACGAGGCCCTGGGCGGGTACTGCGACCACATCGACGTGATCCTCCACGAGGACGGCTCGGTCGAGGTCAAGGACAACGGCCGGGGCATTCCGGTCGACGTCGAGCCCAAGACCGGCCTGTCCGGCATCGAGGTCGTCATGACCAAGCTGCACGCCGGCGGAAAGTTCGGCGGTGGCTCGTACGCAGCCTCCGGCGGTCTGCACGGCGTGGGCGCCTCCGTGGTGAACGCGCTCTCCGCCCGGCTCGATGTCGAGGTGGACCGCAACAGCGCCACCCACTCGATCAGCTTCCGGCGCGGAGTCCCCGGCATCTTCACCGAGCCGGGACCCGACAGCCCGTTCGACCCGGCGAACGGGCTGATCAAGGGCAAGCGGGTGCCCAAGACCCGGACCGGTACGCGCGTGCGCTACTGGGCCGACCGGCAGATCTTCCTCAAGGACGCCAAGCTCTCCCTGGAGACGCTGCACCAGCGCGCCCGCCAGACCGCCTTTCTGGTCCCCGGACTGACCATCGTCGTCAGGGACGAGCGCGCGGCCGGCGAGAGCGAGGGCAACGGCACGGTCGAGGAGACCTTCCGTTTCGACGGGGGCATCAGCGAGTTCTGTGAATATCTGGCGCAGGACAAGGCCGTCTGTGACGTCCTCCGGCTGACCGGCCAGGGCACCTTCAAGGAGACCGTGCCGGTCCTGGACGACCGCGGGCACATGACGCCCACCGAGGTGACCCGGGAGCTGGGCGTCGACATCGCGCTGCGCTGGGGCACCGGGTACGAGACCGCCGTCAAGTCGTTCGTGAACATCATCGCGACGCCCAAGGGCGGTACGCATGTGAGCGGTTTCGAGCGCTCGCTGACCAGGACGGTCAACGAGGTGCTGCGCTCGGCCAAGATGCTGCGGGTCGCCGAGGACGACATCGTCAAGGACGATGCCCTGGAGGGCCTGACCGCCGTGGTCACGGTGCGGCTCGCGGAGCCGCAGTTCGAGGGCCAGACCAAGGAGGTCCTGGGCACGTCGGCGGCCAACCGGATCGTCTCCAATGTCGTGGCCAAGGAACTCAAGGAATTCCTGACGTCGACCAAGCGCGACGCCAAGGCGCAGGCACGGGCCGTGCTGGAGAAGGCCGTCGCCGCCGCCCGTACGCGGATCGCGGCCCGCCAGCACAAGGAGGCGCAGCGCAGGAAGACGGCGCTGGAGTCCTCCTCGCTGCCGGCCAAGCTCGCCGACTGCCGCAGCGACGACGTGGACCGCAGCGAGCTGTTCATCGTGGAGGGGGACTCCGCGCTCGGTACGGCCAAGCTCGCCAGGAACAGCGAGTTCCAGGCGCTGCTGCCGATCCGGGGCAAGATCCTCAATGTCCAGAAGTCGTCCGTCTCGGACATGCTCAAGAACGCCGAGTGCGGGGCGATCATCCAGGTCATAGGAGCGGGCTCGGGCCGTACGTTCGACATCGACGCGGCCCGCTACGGCAAGATCGTGCTCCTGGTCGACGCCGATGTGGACGGCGCCCATATCCGCTGTCTGCTGCTCACGCTCTTCCAGCGCTACATGCGGCCGATGGTGGAGGCGGGCCGGGTCTTCGCCGCCGTACCGCCGCTGCACCGGATCGAGCTGGTGCAGCCCAAGCGGGGCCAGGACAAGTACGTGTACACGTACTCGGACAACGAACTGCGCCAGACGCTGCTGGAGTATCAGCGCAAGAACATCCGGTTCAAGGACTCCATCCAGCGCTACAAGGGCCTGGGCGAGATGGACGCCGACCAGCTCGCGGAGACCACGATGGATCCGCGCCACCGCACCCTGCGGCGGATCAACATCGGGGACCTGGAGTCGTCCGAGCAGATCTTCGACCTGCTGATGGGCAACGAGGTGGCACCCCGCAAGGAGTTCATCACCAGCTCCGCGGCGACGCTGGACCGCTCCCGCATCGACGCCTGAGCCGCTATTTTTTTGGGCGCGTCCTCGTGGCGCGTCCTGTCGCGCGTGGGCTGCCGAGCATGTGTTGCCGAGCGCGGTCTCCACCCACGGGTGGAGACCGCGCTTCCACCTTTGATCAACCCCTGCGTCGATGCGCTGACCTGGGACTTCTCCGTAACGTCGAAGTCGCTGAACTTCTTCGTCACCGGAGGCACCGCATGTCCTCGCTCGTCGGCATTGTCGTGATCGTCGCCGCTGTCGCGCTGGTCGCCGTACGCCAGTTCAAGCCACAGCGGATCGTCAGCGGCGGGCGTGGCTGGCTGGTCCTGCCCGTCGTCCTGACGGTCGTGGCCCTGAGCCGGCCGGGCCTGACGGACGCGCACGACCACTTCCTGTCGGTGCTGCTGCTCGGAGCGGAGCTGGTGGTGGGAGTGGTGGTGGGCGCCGGCTGGGCCTGGACCGGCCGGCTCTGGACCGCCGAGGACGGCACCGTGTGGACGAGGGGCACCGGGGCCACCGTCGCGGTCTGGACAGGTGGTATCGCCCTGCGGGCCGCACTGATGGGCATTGGCGCGCTGGCAGGTGTCCACCAGGGCTCCGGAGCGCTGCTGCTGGCACTCGCCGTCTCCGTGCTGGTCCGCAGAGGCATGCTGGTGTGGCGGGCCCGTGCCGTACTCCCGTCGTACGGTCACGCGACAGCCGCCGCGCCGTGGAAGGACCGTGTGTGACAGCCGACGCCTGGACGAACTGGCCCTCCTGGGAGGCCCTCACCCGGCAGGGCCGTACCGAGGCACGGCAATGGCTGGCCCGGTCCATCCGGACGCTCGGTCTGGCGGCACTGCTCTGGTCGACATTCAGCCAGCGCCATGTGGAGGGCTGGGCGGCGGCCGTGGCCGTGGCCGTCACGTTCGTCCTCGTCCTCTGCGCGTGGGGCTTCTACCGCACCACTCTGCGCCATCGGCTCTGGCCGTCGGTCGTGCTGCTGCTGGCACTGATGGGCGGAGCCCTCGCCGCGCGCCAGAGCGGGTTCGAGATAGCCGCGGTCGTGCTGTGGTGCGGCTGCGCCATCACCTCCATGGAGCGGCTGCCGCTCGCCGCCGCCCTGCCGGCCACCTGTCTCGCCCTCGGCGGATTCGCGGTGTTCGACCGGGACGCCTGGCTGACCACCTTGCTCAGTACGGCGGGACTGCTCCTCGGCGGCTATGTGCTGCGGCTCGACGCGGAGGCGCGCGGCAGCGCCCAGCGGCTGCTGGCCCAGGAGCGCGTCGCCCGTACCGCCGAGGCCGAGTCGGCGGCCCTGGCCGAGCGGGCCAGGATCGCCCGGGACATCCATGACGTCCTGGCGCACAGCCTCTCCGCGCAGCTCGTGCATCTGGAGGCGGCCCGGCTGCGGATAGAGCGGGAACCGTCGGGACCCTTCCGTGACCAGATCCTGGAGCGTGTCGTCGCCGCGCGTTCCATGGCGCGGGAAGGGCTCTCCGAGACCCGGCAGGCACTCTCCGCCCTGCGCGGCGAGATGGCCCCGCTCGGTGACCATCTCCGTGAGCTGGCCGCCATGGAAGGCGCCGAGGTCGCGGTCGAGGGAGCGCCGAGGCCACTGCCCGCGGAGGCCTCGCAGACCGTGCGCAGGGTGGCGCAGGAGGCGCTCACCAATGTCCGCAAGCACGCGCCGGGCGCGAGCGTACGGATCGTACTCACGTACGGCACGGACGAGGTGACGCTGGACATACGGGACTCCGGTGCGAAGGGCTCCGGCGGGAGCGGGGCGGGCCCGGCCGGCCCGGCGGTTTCCGGCTCGGGCTCCGGGTACGGTCTGCTGGGGATGAGAGAGCGTGCCGAACTGCTCGGCGGCACTCTGGAGGCCGGCCCCGGCGCTCCTGTCGGCGCCGAGGGCCGCTGTGAGCGGGGCTCCGGGGCAGGCTCGGACGGCTCCGGGGCGGGCTCCGCGGACTCTGGGGGCTCCGCGAGGTCCGAAGACCGCGAAGGGAAGGGTTTCACTGTGCGTCTGCGAGTTCCCGCGTGACGGCCCGCGTGATCGTGGCCGACGACCAGGCCGTGGTGCGTGAGGGCATCGTGATGCTGCTCGGGCTGCTGCCGGGCATAGAGGTCGTCGGCGCGGCGAAGGACGGCGAGGAGGCGGTGGCCCTGGTCGCCGAGCTCCGTCCCGATGTCGTCCTGATGGATCTGCGGATGCCGCGCTGCGACGGAGTGGAGGCCACCCGCCGTATCCGCGCGGAGCACCCGGGGACCCAGGTCGTGGTGCTCACGACCTACGCCGACGACGACTCGCTCTTCGCCGCGCTCCGGGCGGGCGCCCGCGGCTATCTCACCAAGGACGCGCGGGGCGAGGAGATCGTCCGGGCCGTGGAGGACGTACTGGCGGGGCAGGCGGGACTGGCGCCCGCCGTGCAGCGCAGACTGCTGGAACAGGTCACCGCGCCGCTCGCCGCGCCCGCTCCCGTGGAACTGCCCGACGGGCTGACGTCGCGGGAGGCGGAGGTGCTCTCCCTGGTCGCCGAAGGGCTCTCCAACAAGGAGATCGCGCAGCGGCTGCACATCGGGGCGGCCACGGTGAAGACCCACATCAACAATCTCTTCGCCAAGACAGGTGTGCGTGACCGCGCGCAGGCCGTGCGGTACGCCTACCAACGGGGACTCATCCCGCCACCCGGGACAACCATCACCTGATGGGGTGAAGCCCGGGCGGAGACGAGTCCGGGCCCCCACGCCTTTGACCATCCTTGCGGCGCGGGAGCGGTCTGAGGGGCCGGCGGACGGTTGACGTGCGGCCCACCGGCTCGCGGGCATCCCGCCTGCGGGGGTCCGATCTCGGTGTCCGGGTGTCCGTCAGGCGCCGGCCGCCCAGGTGTAGCGGTGTTCGGGGCGGCCCGTCTCCCCGTAGCGGAGCGTGAGCCGTACCCGCCCGGACCGCTCCAGCAGCTTGAGATAGCGCTGCGCGGTCTGCCGGCTCATCCCCGCGTTCTCCGCGATCTCCTGGGCCGACAGCGGGCCGTCGGCGCTCATCAGCGTCCGGCGCACCAGCGCGGCGGTGGTGGGGGAGTGGCCCTTGGGCAGGACCGGGGCACTCGCGGCGGAGAGCGCCCCGAACATCCGGTCCACCTCGGACTGTTCGGCCTCGCCGCCGCAGTCCAGGGTCCGGCGCAGTGCCGCGTACGCCTCCAGCTTGGCCCGTAGACCGGCGAAATTGAACGGTTTGATCAGATATTGGAGAGCGCCGAGACGCATCGCGGCCTGCACGGTCGCGACATCGCGCGCCGCCGTCACCATGATCACATCGGTCCGATGGCCGAGCCGCCGCAACTCCCGTACCACCGCCAGTCCGTTCTCGTCCGGCAGACAGTGGTCGAGCAGGATCAGGTCGACGGTGCGCTCGGAGATCAGGCCGAGCGCCTCGGCGGCCGAGTGGGCCTGTGCCACCACCCGGAAGCCCGCCACCTTGGCCACATAGGCCGTATTGATCTCCACCACCCGGATGTCGTCGTCCACGACCAGTACGTCGATCATCGTGTCTCCCCGGCCGCGGCCCGCTCCCACACGGTCTCCTGCGCGCTTCCGGCCGCCCGGTGCCCGGCTTTTCCGCCGGGCGCGGCCGGCTCGCCGTCCTCGTCCGGTTCCGTCAGGGCCTCCGGCAGTACGACGGTGAACTCGGCGCCGCCGAGCGCGGACCCGCCGGCCCGCGCGCCGCCGCCCTGCCGCTCGGCGAGTCTGCGTACCAGGGCGAGGCCGAGACCGCGCTTGCCGTGGGTCGGCGGTTCCTTGGTCGACCAGCCCTCGGAGAAGACGAGTTCACGGTGGGCAACGGGCACACCGGGACCGCTGTCGGAGATCACAAGGACGACCGTACGGCCTTCGGCGCGCAGTTCCACCTCGATGCGCGGGTCCTCGGAGCCGGCCGCCGCGTCCAGCGCGTTGTCCACCAGATTGCCGAGCACCGTCACCAGGCCCTGCGGATCCACCAGCCGGTCGGGCAGCAGCGTGCGGGACGAGACGCGCAGCGAGACGCCGCGCTCGGCGGCGACCGTGGCCTTGCCGACCAGCAGCGCGGCGGGCAGCGGATCGTGGACGCGCTCGGTGATCTGCTCGGCGGTGGCCCGGTGCACGCCGACGACCTCGTTGACGAACTCCACCGCCTCCTCGTGCATCTCCAGTTCCAGCAGTCCGAGCAGCGTGTGCATCCGGTTCGCGTGCTCGTGGTCCTGGGCCCGCAGAGCGTCGATCAGTCCACGCGTCGCGTCCAGCTCACGGCCCAGCCGCTCCAGCTCGGTGCGGTCGCGGAGGGTGATGACGGCGCCGCCGTCGTCGGTCGGCATCCGGTTGGCGACCAGGACGCGGCTGCCCCGTACGGCGAGCAGATCCTCGCCCAGCACACGTCCGGTCAGCACCTCGGTGGTGCGGCCGGCCCCGAGGGCCTCGTCCAGCGGCTGTCCGATGGCATCGGGCCCGAGTCCCAGCAGCCGCTGCGCCTCGTCGTTGATCAGCCGGATCCGGCCGCTCCCGTTCAGTGCCACCACGCCCTCCCGCAGGCTGTGCAGCATGGCCTCCCGCTCGGTGAGCAGCGCCGAGATGTCGGAGAAGGCCAGATCATGGGTCTGCCGCTGGAGCCGCCGGGAGATCAGAAAGGCGGCGAGCGCCCCCGCCGCCAGCGCTCCGCCCGCGTAGGCGAGCAGCCCGGGGATCGCGGCGAGCAGCCGGTCGCGGACGCTGTCGTACGCGATACCGACCGAGACGGCTCCGACGATGGTCCCCGTACGGTCGCGCAACGGGACCTTGCCCCGGGCGGAGCGGCCGAGTGTGCCGCTGTCGATCTCCCGTACGTGCGCGCCCGCGAGCGCCTCGCTGGGATCGGTGGAGACGACCTTGCCGATCTGGCCGGTATCGGTGTGCGACCAGCGGATCCCGCGTCTGTCCATGATCACCACATACTCGGCGCCGGTGGCGCGTCTGATGCGTTCGGCCTCGGCCTGGACGGGACCGCCGGGCGTCGGCGGTGTGGCCAGCAGATCGTCGGAGACCTCCGTGGAGGCGGTGGTCTCGGCTATCGCCAGCGCCCGGCTCATGGCCTGGTCGTCCAACTCCTTGCTGAAGGGCGCCAGAAACAGCCCCGTGGCCAGCACGGTGACGCCCGCGGCGATGGCGAGCTGCATCAGCAGCACCTGTGAGAAGACCCGGCGGGGCCAGCCGAATCGCCGTCGTCTCTCCGTGGTGCCCGGTCCGGCGCTCATGTCGAGGAACGGTAGAGGGCGGGGAGGGCCTTTCCGAAATTTCCACAGTTACGCAAAACCGTCGCAAGGTTTGCAGATCACTTACGTTTCCCTGATGAGCGGCCAAAAACAGGCCGGCGCAGCACGGCAGGTGTCAACTCGGGAGGCGGAGCACGGGATTTGGTTCTGTCTCAGTGGTGGACGGACTGGCAGTTCTCTGCAACTCTCTGACCGCAAAACGCAAAAGACCCTGTTCATCAGTGCAGAAATGCTTGCCATACCGGCAGGCAGTCAGAGCCGCGCCCTCGCCGCCCCCGCGCCGAGGCCGAAGATCGGGGATCCATGAGATCGCTACACCGGAGATGGCGGGTTCTCTCCACCGCCATAGCCACCAGTCTTTTGATGATGGGCTGGCCGTCGTTCGCCGCTGCGGCCGACGGTCCCAACATCGCCGCGGGGCGGACCGCGGCGACGAGTGCCAGTACGGGCGACACCAAGGCCCGCAATGTGACGGACGGGAACCAGTCGACGTACTGGGAGGGCAACGGCAAGGGCCCCCAGTGGGTGCAGTCGGACCTGGGTGCCAGCAAGCGCGTCGACCAGGTGGTGCTGAAGCTCCCCGCAGGGTGGGAGAGCCGTAAGCAGACCCTGTCCCTCCAGGGAAGCGCCGACGGGACCAGCTTCGCCACGCTGAAGAGCTCGGCCACCTACAGCTTCAGCAAGGGCCAGGGCAACAAGGTGACCGTCGCCTTCCCGGCCACCAAGGCGCGGTTCGTGCGGGCGGACTTCACCGGCAACACGGCGGGGAAGAAGGCCCAGCTCGCCGAGCTGGAGGTGCACGCCGCGGCGGCCGCCTCGGTGAACCTGGCCGCGGGCAAGACGCTGACCGCCAGCAGCTTCACCGAGGTCTACGGGCCCGGCAACGCCAACGACGGCAACAAGGCCACCTACTGGGAGAGCAGGAACAACGCCTTCCCGCAGTGGATCCAGGCCGACCTCGGCTCCTCCGTCGGCGTCAACCAGGTGGTGCTGCGGCTGCCGGACGGCTGGGGCGCGAGGGACCAGACCCTGAAGATCCAGGGCAGCGCCAACAACTCCACCTTCTCGGACCTGACGGCCTCGAAGGCGTACACCTTCAGCCCGGCGGGCGCGCAGACGGTGACGATCTCCTTCGACACCACCAGCACGCGCTATGTCCGGGTGCTGATCACGGCGAACACCGGGCAGCCCGGCGGCCAGCTCTCCGAGCTGGAGATCTACGGCCCCGAGACCGGTGACACCCAGGCGCCGACCACCCCCACCGAGCTGACCTACACCGAGCCGGCCTCCGGCCAGATCCGGCTGGCCTGGCGGCCGTCGACCGATGACACGGGCGTCACCGGTTACGACATCTACGCCAACAACCAGCTGCGGACCAGCGTCGCGGGCACGGTCACGACCTTCACGGACACCCAGCCGGCCGGGTCGACCGTCTCGTACTACGTACGGGCCAAGGACGCGGCCGGAAACGTCTCGGCCAACAGCAACACGGTCACCCGTCAGGGAAGCACCGGTGACACGCAGGCGCCGACCGTCCCGGCCAACCTCGCCTTCACCGAGCCGGCCTCCGGCCAGATCAGGCTGACCTGGAGCGCGTCGACGGACAACCAGGGCGTCACGGGCTACGACGTCTACGCCAACAACGTCCTGCGGACCACCGTCGCGGGCAATGTCACCACGTACACGGACACCCAGCCCGCGGGCACCACGGTCTCGTACTACGTACGGGCCAAGGACGCGGCGGGCAATGTCTCGGGCAACAGCAACACGGTGACCAGGAACGGCAGCTCCGGCACGGGCTCGAACCTCGCCGTCGGCAAGCCGATCACCGCGTCCTCCACGGTCTTCACGTTCGTCGCGGAGAACGCCAACGACAACAGCGTCACCACCTACTGGGAGGGCGCGGGCGGCAGCTACCCCAACACCCTCACCGTGAAGCTCGGCGCCAACGCCGACACCGAGAACGTCGTGGTCAAGCTCAACCCGGACAGCAGCTGGGGTCCGCGGACCCAGAACATCCAGGTGCTGGGCCGTGAGCAGAACGCCACCGGCTTCACCAGCCTGGTGGCCGCCAGGGACTACGCCTTCTCCCCGGCGAGCGGCAACCTCGTGACCATCCCGGTCAGCGCGCGGGTCGCCGATGTCCAGCTCCGGTTCACCTCCAACACCGGTTCCGGCGCGGGCCAGGTGGCGGAGTTCCAGGTGATCGGCAACGCGGCGCCCAACCCGGACCTCACGGTCACCGGGCTGAGCGCGTCCCCGGCCTCGCCGGTCGAGTCCGACCCGATCACCCTGTCGGCGACCGTGCGCAACGCCGGTGCGATCGCCTCCCCGGCCGGTTCGGTCGAGTTCCGCCTCGGCGGCACCAAGGTCGGCACCGGTTCCGTGGGCGCGCTCGCGGCCGGAGCCTCGGCCACGGTCACCGCGGACATCGGTGCACGTGACGCCGGTTCGTACCAGCTCAGCGCTGTCGCGGACCCGGCCAACCAGATCATCGAGCAGAACGAGACCAACAACACCTTCACGGGCGCGAGCCCGCTGGTGGTGCGTCCGGTCGCCAGCTCGGACCTGATCGCCGCCGCCGTCTCCACGTCGCCGTCCAGCCCCGCGGCCGGTGACACCGTCTCCTTCTCGGTGGCGATCAAGAACCAGGGCACGGTGGCCTCGGCGGCCGGCGCCCACGGCATCACGCTGTCTCTGCTGAACTCGACGGGTGCCACGGTCAAGACCCTGACCGGCACCTACAACGGCACCATCGCGGCGGGCGCGACCTCGGCGCCGGTGGGCCTCGGCACCTGGGCGGCCGCCAACGGCTCGTACACGGTGAGGGTGGTCCTCGCCGACGACGCCAACGAACTGCCGGTCAAGCGCGCGAACAACACCAGCTCGCAGCCTCTCTTCGTCGGCCGCGGCGCCAACATGCCGTACGACATGTACGAGGCGGAGGACGGTGTCGCGGGTGGCGGCGCGCAGGTCGTCGGTCCCAACCGGACCGTCGGCGATGTCGCGGGCGAGGCGTCCGGCCGTAAGGCCGTCACGCTCAACAACACCGGCAACTACGTCGAGTTCACCACCAGGGCCAGCACGAACACGCTGGTCACCCGGTTCTCCATCCCGGACGCGCCCGGCGGTGGCGGGATCAACTCCAACCTGAACATCTATGTCGACGGCACCTTCCTCAAGGCCATCGACCTCACCTCGAAGTACGCCTGGCTGTACGGCAACGAGACCGGTCCGGGCAACTCCCCGGGCGCCGGCGGGCCCCGCCACATCTATGACGAGGCCAATGTCCTGCTGGGCAGGACCGTTCCCGCGGGCAGCAAGATCCGTCTCCAGAAGGACGCGGGCAACGCGCACACCTACGCGATCGACTTCGTCAACCTGGAGCAGGCCACCGCGGTCGCGAACCCGGACCCGGCCACCTACACGGTGCCGGCCGGATTCACCCACCAGGACGTGCAGAACGCGCTGGACCGGGTGCGGATGGACACCACCGGCAAGCTCGTCGGTGTCTACCTGCCGGCCGGTGACTACCAGACGTCGAGCAAGTTCCAGGTCTACGGCAAGCCGGTCAAGGTGCTCGGCGCGGGTCCCTGGTTCACCAGGTTCTTCGCCCCGTCGACCCAGGACAACACGGACGCGGGCTTCCGGGTCGAGGCGGCGGCGAAGGGCTCGTCCTTCGCGAACTTCGCCTTCTTCGGCAACTACACCTCGCGTATCGACGGGCCCGGCAAGGTCTTCGACCTGTCCAACGTGTCGGACATCACGATCGACAACATCTGGAACGAGCACACCGTCTGCCTCTACTGGGGTGCCAACGCGGACCGGATCACCATCAGCAACTCCCGTATCCGCAACACCTTCGCCGACGGCGTCAACATGACCAACGGCTCCACGGACAACCACGTCATCAACAATGACGCGCGGGCCACCGGTGACGACGCCTTCGCGCTCTTCTCGGCGATCGACGCGGGCGGCGCGGACATGTACAACAACGTCTACGAGAACCTCTCGGCGACGCTGGTGTGGCGGGCCGCGGGCCTGGCCGTCTACGGCGGCTACCGCAACACCTTCCGCAACATCCACATCGCGGACACCCTGGTCTACTCGGGCATCACGGTCAGCTCGCTGGACTTCGGCTACGCGATGAACGGCTTCGGGACCGAACCCACGACGATCGAGAACGTGTCGATCGTCCGGTCCGGCGGTCACTTCTGGGGCAGCCAGACCTTCCCCGGAATCTGGCTGTTCTCGGCCTCCAAGGTGTTCCAGGGGATCCGGATCAACAATGTCGACATCGTCGATCCGACCTACAGCGGCATCATGTTCCAGACCAACTATGTGGGCGGTCAGCCGCAGTTCCCGATCAAGGACACCATTCTCAACGACATCTCGATCACGGGCGCCCTCAAGAGCGGTGACGCCTTCGACGCCAAGTCCGGCTTCGGACTCTGGGCGAACGAGATGCCGGAGGCGGGTCAGGGGCCTGCCGTCGGTGAGGTCACCTTCAACCGTCTGAGGCTCAACAACAACGCCGTGGACATCAGAAACACGACGCCCGGCTTCAGGATCATCATCAATCCGTAGTGGACCGGCGGCCCGCAGGGGCCTCCGGTGAGCAGAGCGGTGTCGGCCGGATCCGTCCGGTCGGCACCGCCCCTGCCACCCTCTTTACGCTCGTGAGCAAGTAGCTTGCATCCCTTGCGATAGTCTTGCGTGTATGACGCGACGACTTGCTCAGGTGGCGAAGAAGGTTGGGGTCAGCGAGGCCACGGTCAGCCGGGTGCTCAACGGCAAGCCCGGAGTTTCGCAGGCCACGCGGCAGTCGGTGCTGACCGCGCTGGACGTTCTCGGCTACGAGCGGCCGACGCAGCTTCGCGGAGAGCGCGCCCGGCTCGTCGGCCTGGTGCTGCCGGAACTGCAGAATCCTATCTTCCCCGCGTTCGCCGAGGTGATCGGCGGAGCGCTGGCCCAGCAGGGCCTCACGCCCGTGCTCTGCACCCAGACCAAGGGCGGGGTCTCCGAGGCGGACTACGTGGAGCTGCTGCTCCAGCAGCAGGTGTCCGGGGTGGTCTTCGCGGGCGGACTGTTCGCGCAGGCGGACGCGCCGCACGACCACTACCGCCAGCTCGCCGAGCGCAAGATCCCGGTCGTGCTGATCAACGCGCCGATCGAGAACCTCGACTTCCCGTGCATCTCCTGCGACGACGCCGTCGCCGTCGAACAGGCCTGGCGCCATCTCGCCTCGCTCGGCCACGAGCGCATCGGCCTGGTGCTCGGCCCCTCCGACCATGTGCCGTCCCGGCGCAAGCTCGCCGCCGCGCTCGCGGCGGCGCGGGCCGCGAGGACACAGCTTCCCGACGCGTACATCGAACGGACCATGTTCTCCCTGGAGGGCGGCCAGGCGGCGACCTCGCGCCTGCTGGACCGGGGGGTCACCGGAATCATCTGCGCCAGCGATCCGCTGGCCCTGGGGGCCGTACGGGCCGCACGCCGGCGCGGTCTCGACGTGCCGCGCGAGGTCTCGGTCGTGGGCTTCGACGACTCCGCCTTCATGAACTGCACCGAGCCGCCGCTGACCACGGTCCGCCAGCCCATCGAGGCCATGGGCCGGGCGGCCGTGGAGATGCTGAACGCCCAGATCCAGGGCGGTGCCGTGCCTCCCGGCGAGCTGCTGTTCGAGCCGGAGCTGGTGGTACGCGGCTCCACGGCCCAGGCGCCGCGCCAGGCCGCGGAGGCGGCTGCCGACGCCTGAGCGGCCACCCGGACCGCCCTCGCGCGGGCCGGCGGAACGACCACCCCGACGGGGCCCCTTGGCGGGCCCCGTCGGCGTTTGCGCGCGCCCCCGGCCGCCCTTCGCGCGGCTCCTCGCCGGCGTCCGGGCACGTCACCTTCGGTGTTCGCGCACGTCCCGACCGGTGAGAGGGCCTGTGCGGGATGAAACCGGCACATGCAGCTCGCTGTCAAGTATTTGCGAAATCGGGGCGACATATTGCGGACATCCGTAGTTAGTGGTTGAGTGAGCGCCGCCACACAGCGAGAAGCTGTGGGTTTGACACGCTCCTGCCGCAAGAGGGGTCCCACCGATGAGAAGCTCCGGGTTCCGCCGTACCTGTACCGCAGCCATAGCCTCCGCGCTCGCCCTGACTGGACTGGCCGCGTGCGGCTCGGACAGCGAGGACTCCGCGGGGGGCAAGACGAGTATCACCGTCAACTGCATGCCTCCGAAGAGCGCCAAGATCGACCGGCAGAGCTTCGAGGACGACATGAAGGCGTTCGAGAAGGCGAACCCGACCATCGATGTCGTCGGCCATGACGCCTTCCCGTGCCAGGACCCCAAGACCTTCGACGCCAAGCTCGCCGGCGGCCAGATGGAGGACGTCTTCTACACGTACTTCACGGACGCCAAGCACGTGGTCGACATCAACCAGGCCGCGGACATCACGTCCTATGTGAAGGACATGAAGGGCTACAGCGACATCCAGCAGTCGCTGCGCGACGTCTACACCGTCGACGGCAAGGTCTACGGCGTTCCGCGCACCAACTACTCGATGGGCCTCCTCTACAACAAGAAGCTCTTCGAACAGGCCGGTCTGGACCCCACCAAGCCCCCGGCCACCTGGGAAGAGGTCCGGACCGCCGCCAAGAAGATCGCGGGCCTGGGCAAGGGCTACGTGGGATACGCCGACTACAGCGCGCAGAACCAGGGCGGCTGGCACTTCACCGCGGAGATGTACTCGCAGGGCGGCGACGTCGTCAGCCCGGACGGCAAGTCGGCGGCCGTCGACAGCCCGGAGGGCAAGGCCGTGCTCCAGACGCTGAAGGACATGCGCTGGACCGACAACTCCATGGGCACCAAGCAGCTCCTGATCCTGAACGACGTCCAGCAGATGATGGGCTCCGGCAAGCTCGGCATGTACATCTCCGCCCCGGACAACATCCCGATCCTGGTCAAGGAGAAGGGCGGCAAGTACGAGGACCTCGCGCTCGCCCCGATGCCCGGCGGCAAGGGCACGCTCATCGGCGGCGACGGCTACATGTTCAGCAAGAAGGCCTCCCCGGAGCAGATCAAGGCGGGCCTGAAGTGGCTGGAGTACCAGACCATCGGCCCCGGCACCGGCCTCAACAACTGGAAGCGCGCCGCCGATCTGAAGGCCCCGGTCGGCCTGCCCGAGCCCCGGCTCTGGACCGGTGAGACCGACGCCAAGGACCAGGCGCTGAAGAAGCAGTACGCCAATGTGCCGGTGGAGAACTACCAGTCCTTCCTCGACGGCAGCCAGCAGCTCACCGCGAAGCTGGAGCCGCCGAAGGCCCAGCAGATCTACTCGGTCCTCGACGGAGCGGTCTCCGCGGTCCTCACCAAGAAGGACGCCGACATCGACGGACTGCTGAAGGACGCGCAGTCCAAGATCGACGGAATCCTGGCCCGAGGCTGAGGCTGACGCACCGATGAAGACTGTCCAGGCCCCCCACCGGTCCGCCGCCGCGCCGCCCGCCACCCCGGGGCCGCGCCCGGCGGGCCGCCGGTCCGCGAGCCCGCTCGCGCGCCGGCTCTCCCACCAGGTCCGCGCCTACGGCTTCCTGATCGGCGGCCTGCTCTGCTTCGCGCTGTTCTCCTGGTACCCGGCGATCCGCGCGGTGATCATCGCCTTCCAGAAGTACACCCCCGGATCCGCCCCCGAGTGGGTCGGGACCGACAACTTCACTCAGGTCTTCCAGGACCCGGAGTTCGGGGCGGCCTGGCGCAACACCCTCACCTTCACCCTGATCGCCCTGCTCATCGGTTTCGCGGTGCCGTTCGTGATGGCGCTCGTCCTCAACGAGCTGCGCCACGCGAAGTCCTTCTTCCGCGTGGTCGTCTATCTCCCGGTGATGATCCCGCCCGTGGTCAGCGCCCTGCTGTGGAAGTGGTTCTACGATCCGGGCGCCGGCCTCGCCAACGAGGGGCTGCGCTTCCTCCATCTGCCGACCTCGAACTGGACCAACGGCGCGGACACCGCGCTGCTGTCCCTGGTCATCGTCGCCACCTGGGCGAACATGGGCGGCACGGTCCTCATCTATCTCGCCGCGCTCCAGGGGATCCCCGGTGAGCTGTACGAGGCGGCGGAGCTGGACGGCGCCGGCATCTGGCAGCGCGTACGTCATGTGACCATCCCGCAGACGCGCTTCATCATCCTGATGCTGATGCTTCTTCAGATCATCGCCACGATGCAGGTGTTCACCGAGCCCTTCGTGATCACCGGTGGCGGTCCCGAGAACTCCACCGTCACCGTCCTCTATCTCATCTACAAGTACGCGTTCCTCTACAACGACTTCGGCGGGGCCTGCGCCCTGAGCGTGATGCTGCTCATCGTGCTCAGTCTCTTCTCCGCCCTCTATCTGCGGCTCACCCGCACCGACGACTGAGAGGAGCGCAGCGCCATGACCCAGATCGCGCCGCCTCCCCGGCAGGCACCCCCCGAGCCCGAAGGGGCCACCCGGCGCAAGACGGACAGCTCGTCCGTACGGACCCTCGTCTCGCCGCTCGCGCTCGCGAGCACCCGCGGCAGGGCGCTGTACTGGATCGTCTTCAGCGGGGTCGTCCTCGCCTTCGTGCTGGCCTTCCTGTTCCCCGTGTACTGGATGGCCTCCGGCGCCATGAAGTCCCCGGACGAACTGGTCCAGACACCGCCGACACTGGTGCCGAAGTCCTTTTCCCTCACCGCGTACACCGACGCCTGGGATCTGATGCAGCTCCCGACGCATCTGTGGAACACGGTGGTGCAGGCCGCCGGTGCCTGGATCCTCCAGCTCGTCTTCTGCACGGCGGCGGCCTACGCCCTGTCCAAACTGCGGCCGGCGTTCGGCAAGATCATTCTGGGCGGCATCCTGGCCACCCTGATGGTCCCGGCCCAGGCACTGCTCGTGCCCAAGTACCTGACCATCGCCGATCTGCCGCTGATCCACGTCAGTCTGCTCAACGATCCGCTCGGCATCTGGCTTCCGGCGGTCGCCAACGCCTTCAACCTCTACCTCCTCAAGCGGTTCTTCGACCAGATCCCGCGCGATGTGCTGGAGGCCGCGGAGATCGACGGCGCCGGAAAGCTCCGTACGCTCTGGTCGATCCTGCTGCCCATGTCCAGACCGGTGCTCGGCGTGGTCTCCATCTTCGCGCTGGTGGCCGTCTGGCAGGACTTCCTCTGGCCGCTGATGGTCTTCTCGGACACCGACAAGCAGCCCATCAGTGTGGCGCTCGTCCAGCTCTCCCAGAACATCCCGCTCTCGGTGCTGATCGCCGCCATGGTGATCGCCAGTATTCCGATGGTCCTGATGTTCCTGGTGTTCCAGCGGCACATCATCGCCGGCATCAGCGCCGGCAGCACCAAGGGCTGACCAGCCCCGCGCCGGCCCACCCCCCTCACCTCAACGCAGAAGGCTTCGCACTGTGAGACAGCCCTCCCCTGCCCCTCTGGAGCCCGCCGACAAGAACTGGTGGCGGGATGCCGCCATCTACCAGGTCTACGTACGCAGCTTCGCCGACGGTGACGGTGACGGCACCGGTGATCTCGCGGGTGTACGGGCCAGGCTGCCGTATCTCGTGGAACTGGGCGTGGACGCCCTCTGGTTCACACCGTGGTATCTCTCCCCGCTCGCCGACGGCGGCTACGACGTCGCGGACTACCGCACCATCGACCCGGCGTTCGGCACCCTCGCGGAGGCCGAGAAGCTCATCGCCGAGGCGCGTGAGCGCGGTATCCGTACGATCATCGATGTCGTGCCCAATCATGTCTCCGACCAGCACGCCTGGTTCAAGGCGGCGGTGGCGGCGGGTCCCGGCAGCCCCGAGCGCGATCTGTTCCACTTCAGGACAGGGCGCGGCGAGAACGGTGAGATCCCGCCCAACGACTGGATCTCCGAGTTCGGCGGCACGCCCTGGACACGGCTCGCCGACGGTGAGTGGTATCTGCATCTCTTCGCGACCGAGCAGCCCGACCTCAACTGGGCCCATCCCGCGGTACGTCAGGAGCACGAGGACGTCCTGCGCTTCTGGTTCGAACGCGGGGTCGCGGGCGTACGGATCGACTCGGCGGCGCTGCTCGCCAAGGACCCGGCCCTGCCGGACTTCACCGTCGGCCGTGATCCGCACCCCTTCGTCGACCGGGACGAGCTGCACGACATCTACCGGTCCTGGCGCGCCATCGCCGACGAGTACGACGCGATCTTCGTCGGCGAGGTGTGGCTGCCCGACACCGAGCGCTTCGTACGGTACCTGCGCCCGGACGAACTGCACACCGCGTTCAACTTCACCTTCCTGGCCTGCCCCTGGGACCCGGACCTGCTGCGCTCCGCGATCGACACGACGGTCGCCGAGCACGCGCCGGTCGGGGCTCCCGCCACCTGGGTGCTCTGCAACCACGACGTGACCCGAACCGTCACCCGGTACGGACGCGAGGCCAGCGGCTTCGACTTCGCGGCCAAGGCGTTCGGGACCCCGACCGACACGGAGCTGGGCACGCGGCGGGCCCGCGCCGCGGCGCTGCTCTCCCTGGCGCTGCCGGGCGCCGTCTATCTCTACCAGGGCGAGGAGCTGGGACTGCCCGAGGTGGAGATACCGCTCGACCGGATCCAGGACCCGATGCACTTCCGCTCCGGCGGTACGGATCCGGGCCGCGACGGCTGCCGGGTGCCGCTGCCGTGGACGGCCGACGCGCCGTACGCGGGCTTCGGCTCGGAGGCGGAACCGTGGCTTCCGCAGCCGGAATCGTGGGCCTCGTACGCGGCCGATCTCCAGTCGGGCGATCCCGGCTCGATGCTCACGCTGTACCGCGAGGCCCTGCGGCTGCGCCGTACCGTACCGGGCTTCGGGGACGGTCCCATGAGCTGGCTGGAGGCCGGCCCCGGGGTGCTGGCCTTCAGCCGTACGGACGGGCTGATCTGCGTGGTCAACCTCGGCGAGGAGCCCGCCGAACTCCCGTCCCACACCGGCGTCCTGCTGCTCAGCGGCCCGTCGACCGACGACGGCCGCCTGCCCCGGGACACGGCCGCCTGGCTGCAAGGCTGACCGGCGGCCGGCCCCGTCCGGCGCGCGCGCGTGCCCGCCCCGCCCGGCGCGAGCGCCGGGCGGGGGCTCGCACCCGGCCGGCCGCAGTCGGGACCTGCGGCCGGCCGGGGTCGTACCGCCTGACCCCGGCCGGGCCCGTACCGGCCGGCCGGGGTCGTTTCGACCGGTACCCCATGGGGTTCGGCGGACCGCTCGTCCGGCCGCCGGCCCTTCCCGCCCGGTCTCCCGCCCGCCCGGGACCCGTCCGCTCAGAGCCTCCCCGCT
Source organism: Streptomyces lushanensis (assembly GCF_001700515.1). GTDB lineage: Bacteria > Actinomycetota > Actinomycetes > Streptomycetales > Streptomycetaceae > Streptomyces > Streptomyces lushanensis. The sequence continues at coordinate 4,922 of NZ_MAUD01000112.1, read as the reverse complement.
CCGGACAGGTCCCCGGGCGGGCGGGGGCCGTCGTACGGATCACGCCGACGTCACCGCGGCCGGGAGGCCGGCCGGTGCGCCCATATCCTGGAGCGGGCGGAGGACTCCAGGACATCCGCTCGACTCGACCTCGACGCGGCACGGAGGCGCATTCGTGAGCAGGCAGCAGATCCCGGTGGTCGTTCTCACCGGCTTTCTGGGATCCGGCAAGACGACCTTGCTCAACCATCTTCTGCGCCGTCGCGCGGGCCGCAGGATCGCCGTGGTCGTCAATGACTTCGGCGCCATCGAGATCGACGCCCTGACGGTCGCCGGACAGGTCGGATCCACGGTCTCGCTCGGCAACGGCTGCCTGTGCTGCGCCGTCGACGCGAGTGAACTCGACAGCTATCTGGAGCGGCTCAGCCGGCCCGCCGCCCGGATCGACATCATCGTCATCGAGGCGAGCGGACTGGCCGAGCCGCAGGAACTCGTCCGGACGCTCCTCGCCGGGGACCATCCGGGCACGGTGTACGGAGGACTGGTCCAGGTCGTCGACGCGGCCGAGTTCGACGCGACGCGGGCACGCCACCCCGAGATCGACCGGCATCTCGCGATCGCCGATCTCGTGGTCCTGAACAAGACCGACCGGGTGGGGGAGGAGGAGCGGCTGCGCGTCCTCGCTGCCATCGGCGGGCCGGCGCCCGGGACACCGGTGATCCCGGCCTCGTACGGACGGATCGATCCCGAGCTGCTGTTCGATCCGGCTGTCGTGCCGGCGGAGGAGGAGAAGGTCCGGCAGCTCTCCTTCGAGGATCTGTACACCCACGAGCTCCACGAAGACGGCGACGGGCACGGCGGCCACGAGGGGCACGACGGCCATCTGCACGCGCGGTACGAGAGCGTCTCGTACACCGCGCGGGCTGCGACGAACCCGCGCCGGCTCATGGAGTTCCTCGACTCCCGGCCCGAAGGGCTCTACCGGATCAAGGGTTTTGTGGACTTCGGGCCGTTCGATCCGGCCAATCGCTACACCCTGCACGCGGTCGGCCGGTTCCTGCGTTTCCGTCCGGAGCCCTGGGCACGTGGCGAGGAGCGTGGTACGCGGCTCGTGCTGATCGGCTCCGGCATCGACGGCGACGCGCTGCTCAAGGAGCTGGCGGTGTGCGAGGAGACCGGGCCGAAGGACGCTCGCGTCGACGACCGGGCGATGTGGGGCGTCCTGCGCTACGTACCCGACGTGTCCGGGCCCGGAGTTGAGCCCGGGGCCGAGCCCGAGGGCCCGGCCACCACCGCGGACACGCCGTAGGAGCGTGTCCGGGCCCGTATCCGTCAGTGCGCGGGCCCGGCCAGCGCGTCCACCTCCAGGGCGAACGGCGTGCCCGAACCGTCCCGGCGCGGATCGGGATCCGGCAGTTCCACCGGCGCGCCGTTCTTCTGCGCCGCGCGCGCCGGGCTCGCTCCCGCCCAGGCCAGCGCCAGCATGTCCTCGCCCTTGAGGAACCGGTGGCAGCGCACACCGCCCGTCGCCCTGCCCTTGCGCGGATACTGGTCGAACGGTGTGAGCTTGGCCGTACGCACCGAGTCGTCGAGCGTGCCGTGCGAGCCGGTGACCGTGAAGACCACGGCGTCCGCCGCCGGATCCACCGCCGTGAACGAGATCACCGTGGCGTCATCGGACAGCTTGACACCGGCCATACCGCCCGCGGGCCGCCCCTGCGGCCGGACCTGCGAGGCCTGGTAACGCAGCAGTTGGGCGTCGGAGGTGATGAAGACCAGGTCCTCCTCGCCCGTGCGCAGCTCCGCGCCGCCGACGACACGGTCGCCCTCCTTGAGGCCGATGACCTCCAACTCGTCCTTGTTGGCGGGATAGTCGGGGACCACCCGCTTGACCACGCCCTGGAGCGTGCCCAGCGCGAGGCCCGGTGACGACTCGTCGAGCGTGGTCAGACAGACCAGTTCCTCGTCGCCCTCCAGCGCGAGGAACTCCGAGACCGGGGCCCCGCCCGAGAGATTCGGCGCCGAGGCGGTGTCCGGGAGCTGCGGCAGATCGATCACCGCGATCCGCAGCAGCCGTCCGGCCGAGGTCACCGCGCCGATGTCGCCGCGCGCCGTCGCGGGCACGGCCGAGATGATCACATCGTGCTTGACGCGCCTGCCGTCGCCGCCCTCCAGCGGCTCGCCGTTGGCCGTACGGGCCAGCAGACCGGTCGAGGAGAGGAGCACCCGGCACGGGTCGTCCGCCACCTCCAGCGGCACCGCGGCCACCGACGAACCGGCCGACTCCAGCAGCACCGTGCGCCGGGGAGTGCCGAACTTCTTCGCCACCGCGGCCAGTTCGGACGAGACCAGCTTGCGCAGCTCGGTGTCCGAATCCAGGATCCCGGTCAGCTCGTCGATCTCGCCGTTGAGCCGGTCCCGCTCGCTCTCCAGCTCGATCCGGTCGAAGCGGGTGAGCCGGCGCAGCGGCGTGTCCAGGATGTACTGCGTCTGGACGTCGCTCAGCGAGAAGTGCTCGATCAGCCGCTCCTTGGCCTGCGCCGAATTGTCGCTGGACCGGATCAGCCGGATGACCTCGTCGATGTCGATGAGCGCGACGAGCAGGCCCTCGACCAGATGCAGCCGGTCGCGCCGCTTGGTCCGCCGGAACTCGCTCCTGCGGCGCACCACGTTGAACCGGTGGTCCAGATAGACCTCCAGCAGTTCCTTCAGCCCCAGCGTCAGCGGCTGGCCGTCCACCAGTGCCACATTGTTGATGCCGAAGGACTCCTCCATCGGCGTCAGCTTGTAGAGCTGCTCCAGCACGGCCTCGGGCACGAAGCCGTTCTTGATCTCGATGACCAGCCGCAGTCCGTGCGAGCGGTCCGTGAGGTCCTTGACATCCGCGATGCCCAGGAGCTTCTTGGCGGAGACCAGGTCCTTGATCTTCGCGATCACCTTCTCGGGACCGACCGCGAAGGGCAGTTCCGTGATGACCAGGCCCTTGCGGCGCGCGGTGACGTCCTCCACCGTCGCGGTGGCCCGGATCTTGAAGGTGCCGCGCCCGCTCTCGTACGCGTCCTTGATGCCCGTCAGCCCGACGATCCGGCCGCCGGTCGGCAGATCGGGACCCGGCACGAAACGCATCAGCGTCTCCAGGTCCGAGCCCGGGTGCTTGATCAGATGGCGCGCCGCCGCCACGACCTCGCCCAGATTGTGCGGCGGCATGTTCGTCGCCATACCGACCGCGATGCCCGAGGCGCCGTTGACGAGGAGGTTGGGATACGCGGCCGGAAGTGTGACCGGTTCTCGCTCCTGGCCGTCGTAATTCGGCTCGAAATCGACGGTGTCCTCGTCGATCGACTCCGTCATCAGTGACGTGGCGTCGGCCATCCGGCACTCGGTGTAGCGCATCGCGGCCGGCGGGTCGTCATTGCCGAGCGAGCCGAAGTTGCCGTGGCCGTCGACCAGGGGCAGCCGCATCGAGAACGGCTGAGCCATCCGGACCAGGGCGTCGTAGATCGACGCGTCGCCGTGCGGGTGGAGCTTGCCCATCACCTCGCCGACGACACGCGCGCACTTCACATACCCGCGGTCGGGACGCAGGCCCATCTCGTTCATCTGGTAGACGATGCGGCGGTGCACCGGCTTCAGGCCGTCCCGGGCGTCCGGCAGGGCCCGGGAGTAGATCACCGAATACGCGTACTCGAGGAAGGAGCCCTGCATTTCATCGACCACGTCGATGTCGAGGATCTTCTCCTCGAAGTCCTCCGGCGGCGGGGTCTTCGTGCTGCGGCGGGCCATCGCTGCTGCGGCTCCTTCACAGGTCCTGTACGGGCAACTTCTCTAGCTGACGCCGACCATTGTGGACCGAGCCGCCGACAACGCCGACCTCGACCCGTCGTTGGGACCGGGGCGACGGCCCGCGCGGAGGGCCTCACCGGGCCCGCCGGGACCTCGGGGAGAGCCTGGATCGACGTGCGGTGAAGCGCCCGGCGAGCCGTCCGCCGAAGCGGGTGACAAGGGGGTTACGCACAGGAACTTCGCCAGGTGTCGGCACGCTTGCATACAGTGGCAGGACTTCTCCATATCGCGATCGAAGGGACGTACATGCCCATGGGTCACACGGCCACAGCGCAGGCCGGTTCCGGCGGCCTGACAGCGACTGAGCACCGCCTGGCCAACGGCCTGCGCGTGGTGCTCTCCGAGGACCACCTGACCCCGGTCGCCGCGGTCTGTCTCTGGTACGACGTCGGCTCACGCCATGAAGTCAAGGGCCGTACGGGACTCGCCCACCTCTTCGAGCATCTGATGTTCCAGGGGTCGGCCCAGGTGACGGGGAACGGTCACTTCGAGCTGGTGCAGGGCGCCGGCGGTTCGCTCAACGGCACCACCAGCTTCGAGCGGACGAACTATTTCGAGACCATGCCCACCCACCAGCTGGAGCTGGCGCTCTGGCTGGAAGCCGACCGGATGGGCTCGCTGCTCGCCGCGCTCGACGAGGAGTCCATGGAGAACCAGCGGGACGTCGTCAAGAACGAGCGCCGCCAGCGGTACGACAATGTGCCGTACGGGACCGCCTTCGAGCGGCTGACCGCGCTCGCCTACCCCGAGGGCCATCCGTACCACCACACGCCCATCGGCTCGATGGCCGACCTGGACGCGGCGACGCTGGAGGACGCTCGCGCGTTCTTCCGTACGAACTACGCCCCGAACAACGCGGTGCTCTCGGTCGTCGGTGACATCGACCCGGAGCAGACGCTCGCCTGGGTCGAGAAGTACTTCGGCTCCATCCCCTCCCACGACGGCAAGCAGCCGCCGCGCGACGGCGGCCTGCCCGACATCATCGGCGAGGAGCTGCGCGAGGAGGTCCACGAGGAGGTCCCGGCGCGCGCGCTGATGGCCGCCTACCGGCTGCCGCACGACGGCACGCGCGAGTGCGACGCCGCCGATCTGGCGCTCAC
>NZ_MAUD01000111.1 GCF_001700515.1 Streptomyces lushanensis | reverse complement strand
GCCGTAGATGGTCGGGCCCTCGACCGTGCTGGTCAGATAGATACGGAGCAGAAAACTGCCCAGCACCCACATCCCCAGCGCCACCAGGGCGCCCGGCGCGTCCTCCATCCAGCGACGGGACCTGGCCGGGACCGAGACATGGTAGAGCGTGGTCAGAAAGGCGATGGAGAGCAATATGACCACCGGCCAGTACAGCACGCTCACCACCGCCGTGCCCCAGGGGACGAGTTCGACCACCCGGTCGGGGCCGACCACCGCCAGCGGCAGCACCACCGCGCCGATCGCCGTACTGCTCTGGATCGGTGTCTCCGCGTTCGCGGTCCTGGTGGGCGCGGCCAGCGAGCCGTAGATGGTCGGGCCCTCGACCGTGCTGGTCAGATAGATACGGAGCAGAAAACTGCCCAGCACCCACATCCCCAGCGCCACCAGGGCGCCCGGCGCGTCCTCCATCCAGCGACGGGACCTGGCCGGGACCGAGACATGGTAGAGCGTGGTCAGAAAGGCGATGGAGAGCAATATGACCACCGGCCAGTACAGCACGCTCACCACCGCCGTGCCCCAGGGGACGAGTTCGACCACCCGGTCGGGGCCGACCACCGCCAGCGGCAGCACCACCGCGCCGATCAGCAGCGCCACCAGGAAGAGCAGAAAGGCGAGCAGCCGGGTCGCGACGATGCCGCGTCGGCCGTCGAGTCCGTACATCACGGTGATGGTGTCGACGAAGACATTGACCGCCCGGGAGCCCGACCAGAGCGCGATCGCGAAACCGAGCGAGATCACATCGGGGCGTCCGCCCTTGGTGATGTCGTCCAGCAGCGGTTTGGCGATCTGGTTGACCCCGCGGTCGGAGAGCACCGTGCCGACCGCGCCGAGGATGTTCTTCTCGATCGAGGCGACGGTGGCGGTGCTGGTCCAGTCGTCGACATAGCCGAGCAGCCCGATGAGGCCGAGCAGCAGGGGCGGCAGCGAGAGCAGCGTGAAGAACGCCGCCTCGGCCGCGAGGCCCAGCACCCGGTACTCGATGCACGAGTTGACGGTGTCCTTCAGCAGCAGCCAGGCCATCCGCCGCATCGATACGTTGCGGTAGAGGACTCGGGCCCGGTGGAGTCGACCCGCCGGCCGCTCGGGTGTTTCTTTTGCTGCCTGCACCTCCTTACCGTATCGGCATGGCAGCCACCACCCACACAGTGACCAATCAGGTTCCGCCCCTGGTCGGGTACGACGTCTTCAACGCCGACCGGGCCCTCGCGGAGGGCGTGGAGCGGCACAGCGCACCCGCTCTGCTGGACGAGACCCGGGCGGAGCTGACGGCGCTCGGCCGCACCGCCGGATCCGCGGCGGCCCAGGAGTGGGGAGCGCAGGCCAACGAGTTCCCGCCGAAGCTGCGCACGCACGACCGCTACGGCAACCGGATCGACGAGGTCGACTTCCATCCGGCCTGGCATCAGGTGCTGGGACAGGCCGTCTCCGCCGGGCTGACCGACGCCTGGGGCAGACCGGGCGGGCATCTGCGCCGAGCGGCCGGCTTCTTCGTCTGGACACAGGTGGAGGCCGGGAACGGCTGTCCGGTGTCGATGACCCATGCCGCGGTGCCCGCGCTGCGCGCCGAGCCGGATCTCGCGGCCGAGTGGGAGCCGAGGCTGACCTCCCACCGCTACGAGCCGGGGCTGCGGCCGGCCGCGCGGAAGGCCGGCGCGCTCTTCGGGATGGGCATGACCGAGAAGCAGGGCGGCAGCGACGTACGCGCCAATACGACGGGCGCACGACCGCTGGACACAGAGGGCGAGTATCTGCTCACCGGACACAAGTGGTTCTGTTCCGCGCCGATGTGCGACGGTTTTCTCGTACTGGCGCAGGCGCCCGGCGGGCTGACCTGTTTCCTGGTGCCCCGGGTCCTGGACGACGGGACGCGCAACGTGTTCCTGATCCAGCGGCTCAAGGACAAACTGGGCAACCGGTCCAACGCGTCGGGCGAGGTGGAGTTCGACGGCACGTGGGCCAGGCGGGTCGGCGAGGAGGGCCGCGGTGTGCGCACCATCATCGAGATGGTCGCGGCGACCCGGCTCGACTGTGTGCTCGGATCGGCCGCGCTGATGCGGCAGTCCGTGGCACAGGCGGTGCATCACGCCACCTACCGCGAGGCGTTCGGCGGTGCGCTGATCGACAAGCCGCTGATGCGGAACGTACTGGCCGATCTGGCACTGGAGTCGGAGGCGGCGACGACACTGGCGCTGCGGCTGGCGTCGGCGTACGACGTGATCGGGAGCGGTGGCGGGGGCGGGGGC
>NZ_MAUD01000110.1 GCF_001700515.1 Streptomyces lushanensis | reverse complement strand
CCGGCCCTTACGGAGAGCGCCCCCGGCGCGCCCTGGCGGCATGCGCCGGGGGCGCTCTCACAGCCCTGCCGGGGTCCGGCCGCGATCGCCCGTCCCGCTACTCCACCGTCACCGACTTCGCCAGGTTCCTGGGCTTGTCGATGTCACGGCCCAGCGCCAGTGCCGTGTGGTACGCCAGGAGCTGGAGCGGGATGCCCAGCAGGATCGCGTCCAGCTCGGTCTCGTTCTTCGGCACGACGATCGTGTGGTCCGCCTTCTCCTGCGGCTGGTGCGCCACCGCCAGGATCGGGCCGCTGCGCGCCTTGATCTCCTCCAGCGCCGCCCGGTTCTTCTCCAGCAGATCGTCGTCCGGGACGATCGCGACCGTCGGCAGCGCCGGTTCGATCAGCGCGAGCGGGCCGTGCTTCAGCTCGGAGGCGGGATAGGCCTCGGCGTGGATGTAGGAGATCTCCTTGAGCTTCAGGGAGGCCTCCAGCGCCACCGGATAGCCGCGCACGCGCCCGATGAACATCATCGAGGCGGAGTCCGCGTACTCGGCCGCCAGTTTCGCGATGGCGTCCTCCGTCGCCAGGATCTCGGAGATCTGGGCGGGCAGCCTGCGCAGTCCGTCGATGATCCGCTTGCCGTCGGCGACCGACAGATCGCGGATACGGCCCAGATGCAGCGCCAGCAGCGCGAAGGCGACCACCGTGTTGGTGAAGCATTTGGTGGAGACGACACAGACCTCCGGGCCCGCGTGCACGTACACCCCGCCGTCGGTCTCCCGGGCGATCGCCGAACCCACCACATTGACCACACCCAGCACCCGCGCGCCCTTGCGCTTGAGCTCCTGCACCGCGGCCAGTACGTCGTACGTCTCACCGGACTGGGACACCGCGACGTAGAGGGTGTCCGGATCCACGACCGGATTGCGGTACCGGAACTCGGAGGCGGGCTCGGCGTCCGCCGGGATCCGTGCCAGCTCCTCGATGAGCTGCGCGCCGATGAGCCCCGCGTGGTACGAGGTGCCACAGCCCAGGATCTTGATCCGGCGCACCCCGCGCGCCTCGCGGGCGTCCAGATTGAGGCCGCCCAGATGCACGGTGGCGAACCGGTCGTCGATCCGGCCGCGGAGCACCCGGTCCACGGCGTCGGGCTGCTCCGAGATCTCCTTGTGCATATATGTGTCGTGGCCGCCCATGTCGTACGACTCGGCCTCCCACTCCACGGTGGTCGGCGTGGCCGAGGTGCGGGAGCCCTCGGTCGTGTACGTACGGAAGTCGTCGGCCTTGAGCGTGGCCATCTCGCCGTCGTCGAGCGTGACGACCTGGCGGGTGTGCGAGACGAGGGCGGCCACGTCGGAGGCGACGAACATCTCCTTCTCGCCGATGCCGAGGACGACCGGCGAGCCGTTGCGCGCGACGACGATACGGTCCGGGAAGTCCGCGTGCAGCACGGCGATCCCGTAGGTGCCCTCGATGAGCTGGAGGGCCTGGCGGACCTTCTCCTCCAGGGTGTCGGCCTGGGAGCGGGCGATGAGATGCGTCATCACCTCGGTGTCGGTCTCGGAGAGGAACACCACTCCGTCCGCCTCCAGCTTCACCCGCAGCTCGGAGGCGTTGTCGATGATGCCGTTGTGGACGAGCGCGACCTTGCCCTCGGCGTCCATGTGCGGATGCGCGTTCTCGTCGCTCGGCGAGCCGTGGGTGGCCCAGCGGGTGTGCGCGATACCGGTGGTGCCCGCGAAGCGCTTGGGAACGCGGGCCTCCAGATCGCGGACCCGGCCCTTGGCCTTGACCATCTTCAGCGTGGCGGCCCTGCCCGCGGCCGGCTTGCCGGTGATGACCACTCCCGCCGAGTCGTATCCGCGGTACTCCAGCCGCTGCAGGCCCTCCAGCAGCAGTGGTGCCACGTCACGCCTGCCGATGTATCCGACGATTCCGCACATACGGTCTTGCCCCTCCTGGTCGGTTCATGATCGCTTCAGCCATGGATCGGTTCGGCTCGGCCATGGATCGCCTCAGCCGTAGACGATGCGGCGCAGCTGCCGGAGCGAGAGCTCCGGCGGCGCCACCGCCCGGTGCGGCAGCTCGGCCGCGATCCGCTCGAAGATCTCCGCGTTGGTGCCGCCCGCGGCCTGTATCTCCCGGTGGCGGCGGCGGACGAACTCCTCGGTCGTCTCGTCGAAGTACGCCAGCACGTCGAGCACCACCCGGGCCGCCTCGCCGCGCCGGAGCGCGGTGCTGCGGACGAGATGGTCGATGAGGTCGTCGTACGACGCGCGGTGTTCCTGCACTCGTTGATATTGCGGGTGCGGAGGGATGTTTGCAAGAAATCTGCCCGGAATCGGGCAGGAGTCGGCCCTTTCCAGGGCCGAACGAGGGAACGGTCAGCTACTACGGCGGGGGTACGGCGGGTACGGCGGCGCCCGACCCGGTTCCAGGCACCTGGCCCGGAACCGCCGGGCGCCCGCACCGGCTTCGCGGCGGCGCCCGGAAGGTCCCGGAAGCGTCCGGGAAGCGGCGCCCGCGGCGGCGCCCGGACCGGTGCCCGACTGTTCTCAGAGCCGCTTCAGGACGGCCTGCTTGGCGGTGGCGAACTCCTCGGCGGTGAGTATCCCGGCCTGGTGCAGCTCACCCAGCTCCCGCAGTCTGCGCAGCAGCGCGTCGTGGTCCTCGCCGCCCGGCCCCGGGGAGTCCGCCGGTCCTGGCTCCGCCTCCGTGCCCGTGTCGGCCGAGGCGTAGGGGTGCGGCAGCCGGGCCACCACGGCGGCCCCGGCCAGCGCCATCAGCGGGTCCTTCTTGAATCCCCACAGCTCCACCGCGTACGGGTCGTACTTCGGCCGGACCGACGCCGGCGCCCTGGCCACCCGGAAGCGTATGTAGCCGTTGTCCAGCCCGGCACTCGGCTGCCACTCCACCGACTCCACATCGGCCAGTGCCAGGGTCCTGGGGCCGCCCGAGGACTTGGACTCCTCGGTCTTCCAGTTCCACTCCAGCCGGAGCCGCTCGCCGTCGAAGGTGACGGTCCCGTCGCCCGCGCTCGCGGTGATCGGAAGGGCGGGCCCGGGCAGCAGATAGCGGTCCACGGGGCCGGACTCCACGCCCTCCAGCAGCAGGGCGTTGCGCACCTCGTCCACGAGATACTCCGCGACCCCGGAACGGTCCTTCTCCACGGTCAGCCGGTAGGGGTCCGAGCTCTCGCCCAGCCGTCCCGCGGCGATCTGGAGCAGCGGATCGGCGCCGTCCCGCAGCCGCAGCCGGAGCCGCCCGGCCTTCCGTCCCGCCTCGAAGGAGATTCCCGCCAGCGCCTCCAGCGGTACGGCGATCTCACCGAGTGCCGCGCGCAGCGGGCTCACCGTCTTGTCGTTGCCGGGCACGATGCGGACCGCGTCTCCGTCGAAGAGCCATGTGCCGTCCTTCTGGATGATTTCCGCCATGCCGTGGATTCTTCCATCGAGGCGGCGGAAATTGGTCTACACCTTGACCGCCGGTGGGGCGTGCGGGTCCCATGGGGGAAGTTCATCGCCCGGCACCGCAGGTGAGTACCCCGTCGAAGGGACAACCTTGTGAGAACCGTTGTGGCACACCGCAGATCGTTACCCCGGCTGTTCGGCACGCTGCTGCTCGTCGTGGCGGCCGGCGTCTCCAGTGTCGGAGCCATGGGCCCGGTGCCCGTGGGCTCCCCGAACGTCCACGCGGACCGCCCTCACGACGGCTCCGGAACCGGTGGTTCCGCGGCCGTGCGTCCGCTGGGCCAGGTCGTACCCGCGCCGCGGAGCGTACGGCCGGGCGGCTCGCCGTACGTCGTCACCGCGGCGACCCGCATCCTGTTCGACGGCGGCTCGCGCGACGAGGCCCGTGAGGCGCGGCGGATCGGCTCCTATCTGGCCGAGGCGCTGCGCCCGTCCACCGGATACGCCCTGCCGGTCACCGACCGGCACGCGCGGGGCGGTATCAGGCTGCGGCTGGACGCGGGCGAGCGGAGTGCGGGCGCGGAGGGCTACCGGCTGGAGTCCGGGCGGCGCGGGGTCACGATCACCGCCCGGGAGCCCGCCGGACTCTTCCACGGCGTCCAGACCCTGCGCCAGTTGCTGCCCGCCTCGGTGGAGAGGCGGAGCGCGCAGCGAGGTCCCTGGACGGTCGCGGGCGGCACCATCACGGACAGCCCGCGCTACGCCTACCGGGGCGCGATGCTCGATGTCTCCCGGCATTTCCTGACGGTCGATCAGGTCAAGCTCTACATCGACCAGCTGGCGCTCTACAAGATCAACAAGCTGCATCTGCACCTCTCCGACGACCAGGGCTGGCGGATCGCCGTCGACTCCTGGCCGAGGCTGGCCGCGTACGGCGGTTCCACCCAGGTCGGCGGCGGTCCCGGCGGCCACTACAGCAAGGCCCAGTACCGCGACCTGGTGCGCTACGCGGCCTCCCGCGAGCTGGAGGTCGTCCCGGAGATCGACATGCCGGGCCACACCAACGCCGCGCTCGCCTCGTACGCCGAGCTGAACTGCGACGGCGTCGCGCCTCCGCTCTACACGGGCACGAGCGTCGGCTTCAGCTCGCTGTGCGTGTCGAAGGAGGTCACCTACGACTTCGTGGACGACGTGGTGCGCGAGCTGGCCGCGCTCACGCCGGGCAAGTACCTCCACATCGGCGGCGACGAGGCGCACGCCACCGCCCATGCCGACTACGTGGCCTTCATGGACCGGGCGCAGGCCGTCGTCCGGAAGTACGGCAAGACCGTCGTGGGCTGGCATCAGCTCACCGGCGCCACGCCGGTCGAGGGGGCCGTCGCCCAGTACTGGGGTTACGACGCGACGGGCGCCGCCGAGCGCGCGCAGGTCGCGGCGGCGGCCAGGAAGGGCACCGGGCTGATCCTCTCCCCGGCGGACCGCGTGTATCTCGACATGAAGTACGACAGAAGCACGGTGCTGGGCCAGTCCTGGGCCGGCTACACCGAGGTGGACCGTTCGTACGGCTGGGATCCGGCGACGTATCTGGTCGGCGCGGGCGTTCCCGAGGACGCGGTGCTCGGTATCGAGGCTCCTCTCTGGACGGAAACCCTCGCGACCAGCGACCAGCTGGAGTTCATGGCGTTCCCACGGCTGCTCGGGGTCGCGGAGCTGGGCTGGTCCCCGGCGGCCACGCACGACTGGGACACGTACAAGGTGCGGCTGGCGGCGCAGGGGCCGCGTATGACGGCGCTCGGTATCGACTACTACCGCTCGCCGCTGGTGCCCTGGCCGGCCGGCTGACGGACCCACGCGCGGCGGGTGCCGGCGGCCACCCGGCCCCGGCACCCGCCGCGTATCCGCTGTGCATCCGCCGCGTGCCCGCCGCCGGCTGGGTGCCGCTCGGACCGGCCCTGACGCGAAGCGCCGGCCCGGCTCAGCCCGTCAGGCCCAACTCCCGTGCGATCAGCATCCGCTGGACCTCGCTCGTGCCCTCGCCGATCTCCAGGATCTTGGAGTCGCGCCACATCCTGGCCACCGGATACTCGTTCATGAAGCCGTAGCCGCCATGGATCTGGGTGGCCTCGCGGGCGTTGTCGACGGCGACCGTCGACGAGTACAGCTTCGCCAGCGCCGCCTCCTTCTTGAACGGCTCACCGTGGACCAGCCGCGAGGCCGCGTCCCGCCAGCCGATCCGCGCCATGTGCGCGCGCATCTCCATGTCGGCGAGCTTGAACTGGATGGCCTGGTTGTCGCCGATCGGCCGTCCGAACGCGCGGCGCTGCTTCGCGTACGCCACCGACTCGTCCACGCAGCCCTGGGCGAGACCGGTCGCCAGCGCGGAGATCGCGATCCGGCCCTCGTCGAGAATGCGGAGGAACTGGGCGTATCCCCGGCCCTCCTGGCCGAGCAGGTTCGCCAGCGGGACCCGTACGTCGGAGAAGGACAGCTCGCGGGTGTCCGAGGCGTTCCAGCCGACCTTGGAGTAGGGCGCGGCGACGGTGAAGCCGGGTGTGCCCGACGGGACGATGATCGAGGAGATCTCCGGACGCCCGTCCTCCTTGCGGCCGGTGACGGCCGTGACCGTGACCAGACCGGTGATGTCCGTACCGGAGTTGGTGATGAAGCACTTGCCGCCGTTGATCACCCACATGTCGCCGTCCCGCACGGCCGTGGTGCGGGTGCCGCCCGCGTCCGAGCCCGCCTCCGGCTCCGTCAGTCCGAACGCGCCGAGCACCTCGCCCGAGCAGAGGCCGGGAAGCCACTCGCGCTTCTGCTCCTCCGTACCGAAGAGATGGATGGGCATGGCACCGAGCGAGACCCCGGCCTCCAGGGTGATCGCCACGGAGGAGTCGACCCGGGCCAGCTCTTCGAGGGCGATGCCGAGCGCGAGATAGTCGCCGCCCATGCCGCCGTACTCCTCGGGGAACGGCAGACCGAACAGGCCCATCCGCCCCATCTCGCGGACGATCTCGTACGGGAACTCGTGCCGCTCGTAGAAGTCGCCGATCTTGGGCGCCACGACGTCATGGGCGAACTCCTCGACGGTGCGGCGCAGCTCTTCGTGCTCGGCGGAGAGCCGGTGGTCCAGGGACATGGGTGCGTCACTCCTTGTGGGAGAGGGCTCGGACGGTACGGGAGGGGCTGGGGCGGCCCAGCCGTTCGGCCAGCCAGACGCTGGTGGCGGTGAGCCGGCCGAGGTCGACGCCGGTCTCGATACCGAGGCCGTCGAGCATCCACACGAGATCTTCGGTGGCGAGGTTTCCGGTGGCGCTCTTCGCGTACGGGCAGCCGCCGAGGCCGCCCGCCGAGGCGTCCACCGTGGTCACACCGTGCTGGAGCGCGGCGAAGGTGTTGGCGAGTGCCTGGCCGTAGGTGTCGTGGAAGTGCACACCGAGGGCGTTGGTCGGCACGCCCTCCTCGTTCAGCCCGGCGAGGAGTGTCTGTACATGGCCGGGGGTGGCGACGCCGATGGTGTCGCCGAGGCTCAGCTCGTCGCAGCCCAGGTCCATCAGGGCCTTGGCGACCCGGACCACCTGGTGGACGGGGACGGGACCTTCCCACGGGTCGCCGAAGCACATGGAGAGATAGCCACGGACATGGATCTTGTCCGCGCGGGCCCGCTCGACCACCGGCGCGAACATCGCGAGCGACTCGTCGACCGTACGGTTGAGATTGGCCTTGGCGAAGGACTCGGTGGCGCTGCCGAACACGGCGATACGGCGGACCCCGAGGGCGATGGCGCGGTCGAGGCCACGGGAGTTGGGGACCAGGACGGGGAGCGCCACCTCCCCGCCCAGATCGCCGAGGAGGGGGAACAGCTCCTCGGCGTCGGCGAGCTGGGGCACCCAGTCGGGGCGTACGAGGCTGGTGGCCTCGATGGTGGTCAGCCCGGCCCGGGCGAGCCGGTGGATGAACTCGGCCTTCACCTCGGTCGGTACGACGGCCTTCTCGTTCTGGAGCCCGTCGCGCGCGCCCACCTCGTGGATGCGCACCTGGGGCGGCAGTCCCTCCGCCGGGACGGCCATGGGCAGTCCGTCGGTCATGACTCCTCCTGAGGGCCGGCGGTGTCCGGCGTCGCGGTCCGCGTGGTGTCCGGTGGGACGACGGGCGCCGGTCCCGGCATCGAGTCCGGCGCCGGGTCCGGCAGTGAGTCCGGCGCCGGGTCCGGAACGAGGCGCTCCGGTGCGGGATCCGGCGCGGGCGCCGGGGTGACGACCGCCAGGACCTGGTCCATGGCGACGGTGGAGCCGGGCGTGACATCCAGCTCGGTGACCGTGCCCGCGTGCGGTGCGGAGATGACGTGCTCCATCTTCATCGCCTCGACGACGAGCAGACTCTGCCCGGCGGCCACCTCGTCCCCGACGCCCACCTTGACCACGGTGACGGTGCCCGGCATGGGCGCGACCAGCGAGTCCGCCCCACCGCGCGCGCCGCTGCCGCGCAGGGCGGCCTCGACGGGATCGAAGTCCGCCACCTGCCAGCTCTCGCCGTCCCTGCCGAGCCAGTCGCCGGCCCGGTGGAACGTGTGCGTCATTCCGTCGACGGTGACCGTGACCCGGCCGGGCTCCACCAGGAACCTGTCCCCGGAGCGCACCCGGTGAGTGACGGGTTCGAGTCCCGTCACCCGCAACCGGTGCGTCACGGGGAGGGGTTCACCGCCCAGGCGCCAGCCGTTCGGCACGGAGAAGGGGTCCACCCATTCCTTACCCGCGGGCGGCCGAAGCTCCGCCTGGCGTACCGCTGCCGCCGCCGCGTAGACCTCCGGCGGGACTCCGTCCGGAAGCAGGGACGCGGTGTCCCGCTCCACCAGACCCGTGTCGAGATCGCCCGCGATCACCGAGGGATGGGCGAGAAGACGGCGGAGGAAGCCGGCGTTCGTGGTGACGCCCAGCGTGACCGTCCCCGCGAGGGCCGCCCGCAGTCTGCGCAGGGCGGTGGGCCGGTCCGGCCCATGGGCGATGACCTTGGAGAGCATCGGGTCGTACGCGCTGCCGACGTCCGAGCCCTCGGAGAGGCCCGAGTCCGTCCGTACCCCGTCGCCCTGCGGCTCGCGCAGCGCCAGGACCGTACCGCCGGTGGGCAGGAATCCCCGCGCCGGGTCCTCCGCGTAGATCCGCGCCTCCACGGCGTGGCCGGTGAGGGCGATGTCGGCCTGGGCGAAGGGAAGTTCCTCACCGGCGGCGACCCGCAGCTGCCACTCGACCAGGTCGAGGCCCGTGACCAGCTCCGTGACCGGGTGCTCGACCTGGAGGCGGGTGTTCATCTCCATGAAGAAGTACGAGGCGGGATCGCGGCCGGGCACGATGAACTCGACCGTCCCCGCGCCCGTGTATCCGCACGAGCGCGCCGCCTGGACCGCCGCCTCGCCCATCGCCGCGCGCGTCGCCTCGTCCAGCAGGACGGACGGCGCCTCCTCGATGATCTTCTGGTGGCGGCGCTGGAGCGAGCACTCGCGCTCGCCGAGATGCACCACGTTCCCGTGGCCGTCCGCCAGCACCTGGATCTCGATATGGCGCGGCCGGTCCACCCACCGCTCCACCAGCAGCGTGTCGTCCCCGAAGGAGGAGCGCGCCTCCCGGCGGGCCGCCGCGATCTCCTCGGCGAGCAGCGACTCCGCGCGCACCAGCCGCATGCCCTTGCCGCCGCCGCCCGCCGAGGGCTTGAGCAGCACCGGCATACCGATCTCCGCCGCCGCGGCGGCCAGCTCGCCGTCGGTCAGACCGCTGCCCGAGGAGCCGGGCACCACCGGGACGCCCGCCGCACGGACCGTCTCCTTGGCGCGGATCTTGTCGCCCATCAGCTCGATGGCGGAGGCGGGCGGCCCGATGAAGACCAGCCCGGCGTCCGCGCAGGCCCGCGCGAACGTCTCGTTCTCCGCGAGGAAGCCGTAGCCCGGATGGACCGCCTGCGCTCCCGTACGCGCCGCGGCGGCCAGCAGCCTGTCCACGGAGAGATAGCTCTCGGACGCGGCGGCCGGGCCGATCCGTACGGCCGTGTCGGCCTCCCGCACATGCCGGGCGTCCGCGTCCGCGTCGCTGTAGACCGCGACCGAGCGCACTCCGAGACCCCGCAGGGTACGGATGACGCGCACCGCGATCTCGCCGCGGTTGGCGATCAGAACCGTGTCGAACATGCCCACCCTCACATCACATCCGGAAGACGCCGAAGCCGGGCGCCGCGCTGTCCCTGCGGGGCAGCGGGGCGTTGGCACACGCGGTCAGGGCCAGACCCACCACCTGCCGGGTCTCCAGCGGGTCGATCACGCCGTCGTCCCAGAGGCGCGCGGTCGCGTAGTAGGCGCTGCCCTGGGTCTCGTACTGCGCGCGGATCGGCGACTTGAACGACTCCTCGTCCTCGGCCGGCCACTCCTCGCCGCGCCCCTCGATCTGGTCGCGCTTGACGGTGGCCAGCACGGACGCGGCCTGCTCACCGCCCATGACCGAGATCTTGGCGTTGGGCCACATCCACAGGAAGCGTGGCGAGTAGGCCCGGCCGCACATCGAGTAGTTGCCCGCGCCGTACGAACCGCCGATCACGACCGTCAGCTTCGGCACGCGCGCGCACGCCACGGCCGTCACCATCTTCGCGCCGTGCTTGGCGATCCCGCCCGCTTCGTAGTCCCTGCCGACCATGAAGCCGGAGATGTTCTGGAGGAAGAGCAGCGGGATGCCGCGCTGGTCGCACAGCTCGATGAAGTGCGCGCCCTTCTGGGCGGATTCGGAGAACAGGATGCCGTTGTTGGCCACGATCCCGACCGGATGGCCGTGGATCCGCGCGAATCCCGTCACCAGCGTCGTGCCGAACTCGGCCTTGAACTCGGCGAACCGCGATCCGTCGACGAGCCGCGCGACGACCTCACGGACGTCGTAGGGCGTACGGGAGTCCACCGGCACCGCCCCGTACAGCCCGGCGGGATCGGCCTTGGGCTCCTCGACCGGCTCGACCGACCAGGGAAGCGCGCCGCGCGCGGGCAGCGTGGAGACGATGGTGCGCACGATCCGCAGCGCGTGCGCGTCGTCCTCCGCGAGATGGTCGGTCACCCCGGAGATCCGGGAGTGCACCTCGCCGCCGCCCAGCTCCTCGGCCGTGACGACCTCGCCGGTGGCCGCCTTCACCAGCGGCGGCCCGCCCAGGAAGATCGTGCCCTGACCGCGCACGATCACCGCCTCGTCGCTCATCGCCGGGACGTACGCGCCGCCCGCCGTGCAGGATCCGAGCACCGCGGCGATCTGCGGAACACCCGCGCCGGACATCCTGGCCTGGTTGTAGAAGATCCGGCCGAAGTGGTCCCGGTCGGGGAAGACCTCGTCCTGCATGGGCAGGAAGGCGCCGCCTGAGTCCACCAGATACAGACACGGCAGCCGGTTCTCCAGGGCCACCTCCTGGGCGCGGAGGTGCTTCTTCACCGTCATCGGGTAGTACGTGCCGCCCTTGACCGTGGCGTCATTGGCGACGATCACCACCTCGCGCCCGCTGACCCGGCCGATCCCGGCGATCACTCCGGCGGCCGGGGCCGCGCCGCCGTACATCCCCTCGGCCGCGAGCGGCGCCAGCTCCAGAAAGGGCGAGCCCGGGTCGAGCAGTGTGTCCACACGGTCGCGCGGCAGCAGCTTTCCGCGCGCCGTGTGCCGCGCGCGGGCCTTCTCGCCGCCGCCCAGCCGCGCCGCGGCGAGCCGCGTGCGCAGTCCGAGGGCCAGCTCCTCGTGCGCCGCCTCGTTGATCCGCCAGGCCTCGGCGGCCGGATCCGCGGCGCTCGCCAGCACCGGTGCCTGCTGCATCGCTCGTAGCTCCTCACTGGGCTCGCCGGGCACTCACCGGGTTAGTGAGCGTTAACGTTGTTGCCATAAGGTTAACGACCGCTAACAGCCCTGTCTAGAATGATTTCCCATGAGCACCAGGACCGCCGCCCCGACCCGCCGCGAGCAGATCCTCAAGCACGCCGCGCGTCTCTTCGCCGAGCGTGGATTCCACGGTGTCGGTGTCGATGAGATAGGAGCGGCCGTCGGTATCAGCGGCCCCGGTCTGTACCGCCATTTCGCGGGCAAGGACGCGATGCTCGCCGAGCTGCTCGTCGGGATCAGCGGACGGCTGCTGGACGGCGGCAGGGTGCGGGTGCGCGTGGCGGGGGCGGACGGGGATCCGGCCGTCGTGCTGGCCTCGCTGATCGACGGGCATATCGACTTCGCCCTCGACGACCGCCCGCTGATCACCCTGCACGACCGCGAGCTGGACCGGCTCAGGGACAGCGACCGCAAGCTGGTGCGGCAGCTCCAGCGGCAGTATGTGGAGCTGTGGGTCGAGGTCGTACGGAAGCTCTACCCGGACGTGCCGGAGACCCAGGCGCGCGGCGCGGTCCACGCCGTGTTCGGCCTGCTCAACTCGACCCCGCACCTCGGCGCCCCCGGCGGCGGCCTGCCGGGCCGCGCGGCGACGGAGTCCCTGCTGCGCCGACTGGCGCACGGAGCTTTCGCGGCACTGGGCGACGAGGCCCCGGCACCGGGGGCGATCCAGCCCCCGTAAGGGGAGAGGCCGGGGGCCGGGACGCTCACGCCCGGAGGCCGGGGACATCCGGCGCGGGATGTGGGGCTGACGGCACAATGGGCTCATGCCGATACCCAGCCGCGCCGCCCTTGTCGACCACCTCGTCCGCACCCGTATCGCCGGAGACGTGGCCACTCCCCGTGACAACAACCTCTCCCACTACCGCAAGCTCGCCAACGGTGACCGCCACTACTGGCTGGGCCTGGAGCTGGGCGACCGCTGGACCGACGAGCAGGACGTGCTCGCCGTGATGGCCGAGCGGTGCGGCGTCAACGACGACCCCGAGCACCGGACCGGCCAGGACACCATCGATCCCGAGCTGACCGTCGGCGCCCTGGAGCGGATGGCCGTCCGGCTGCGCAAGGCCGTTCTGGCCAGGGAGCGCGTGCTGTTCGCGACCGGCCATCCGGGTGGGCTGCTCGACGTGCACCGCCAGACCGCGGACGCGCTGCGGGGCGCGGGCTGCGAGATCGTACAGATTCCCGGCGGGCTCACCGCCGACGAGGGCATGGTCTTCCAGTTCGCCGATGTCGCGATGCTGGAGCGCGGCGCGACTCTCTGGCACACCCATTCGCCGGAGCCCATGCGGGCGATCCTGGACGCTCTGGAGGGCGAGGGCAGAGCGCTGCCGGACCTGGTGGTCGCGGACCACGGCTGGGCGGGATACGCGGCCCAGCGGGGACTGGACTCGGTCGGGTACGCGGACTGCAACGATCCCGCGCTCTTCCTCGCCGAGGCCGAGGGCACGATGGAGGTGACGGTCCCGCTGGACGACCATGTCACGGACCCGCGCTTCTACGACCCGATGACCGCGTATCTGCTCAACGAGGCCGATCTGCTCCGGCGGTGACGTCCCGGACGGTGGGGTCCGGGACGGTGACCTCCGGGGCCGTGACCCTCGGGACGGTGTGACCCTCGGGACGGTGGCGTCCGGTCGTGGGGGAGGGCTCAGAGGCCCATCGACTTGGCGATGATCATCTTCATGACCTCGCTGGTGCCGCCGTAGATACGGTTGACGCGGTTGTCCGCGTACAGCCGGGCTATCGGGTACTCGTTCATGTACCCGTAGCCGCCGTGGAGCTGGAGGCACCTGTCGATGACGCGGTGGGCGACCTCGGTGGTGAAGAGCTTCGCGGACGCGGCCTCGGCGGCGGACAGCTCGCCCAGGTCATGGGCTTCCAGCGCGCGGTCGACGACGGCCTCCGCCGCGTCCACCTCGGCCTTGCAGGCGGCCAGTTCGAACTTGGTGTTCTGGAAGGACGCCACGGACTTGCCGAAGACCGTCCGCTCCTGCACGTACTGCTGCGCGAACCGCACCGCGGCGGCGGCCTGCGCGTACGCGCCGACGGCGATGCCCAGACGCTCCTGGGGCAGATTCTGGCCGAGATAGGAGAAGCCCTTGTTCTCCTCGCCGAGCAGATCCCCGACCGGGACCCTCACATCGCTGAAGGACAGTTCGGCGGTGTCGGAGGTCTTCAGACCCAGCTTGTCGAGCTTGCGGCCGACCGCGTACCCCTCGGAAGCCGTGTCCACGACCAGCAGGGATATGCCGTGCCGCCGGTCCTCGGGGGTCGGCGCGGCGGTACGGGCGCAGACGATGACCCGGTCCGCGTGGACACCGCCGGTGATGAAGGTCTTGGCGCCGTTGAGCACATAGTGCGTACCGTCCTCGGAGAGCCGGGCGGTCGTCTTCATACCGGCCAGATCGGAGCCGGTGCCGGGCTCGGTCATGGCGATGGCGTACATGGTCCGGCCGCTGACGAAGTCCGGCAGCCAGCGCTTCTTCTGCTCGTCGGTGGCGTACGCCTTCAAGTAGGGCAGACAGAGCGCGACATGGACGCCGGAGCCGCCGAAGGAGACACCGGCGCGCGCGGCCTCCTCGGTCATGACCGCCTGGAACTTGAAGGACTCCTCGCCCGCGCCGCCGTACTCCTCCGGCACCTCTATCCCGAAGACACCCAGCTCGCCGAGCTTGTAGTAGAAATCGCGGGGCGCCTGGCCCGCCGCGTACCACTCGTCGTAGACCGGGACGACCTCGGCCTCGACGAAGGCGCGGATGGTCTCGCGGAACGCCTCGTGGTCCTCGTTGTAGACGGTACGGCGCACGGGAAACCTCCTGTGGTTCACGGCCGGTGCTGCGCGGCAGGCCCGGGCACGCGGCAGGGCCGGCCCGGGCTTCGGTTAAGCGCTTGCTCAGGGAAAGTTACCCGGCGGTCAGTCGGGGTGTCCAGGGCTGTGGAAAACGTGGACCGGGTACCCGCGGCCGGCAGCGGCTCGCCACCGAGCGGATTCGGATTCGGATCGGGCATCCCCGACGGCGGCGCCACCGGCGAAATCGGCCGAGTCGGCGGGGCGAGGCGGGGGGCGATGCGGACGAGCCGAAGAGGTCGGGCATGGCCGGTCCATCCGTCGGCGGTGAGTCGAAAACGAGGAAACGTACACTTCAGTGCTGTCTTCCGGCCCCCTGCCGTCATGGGGCACGGACGAGGCGGGACGTGTGGCGTGGCACCGGCGCCTGGCGGGTCGGAAGTCCGAGGGGGCGTCCGAGAGGACCGTCGCTCCGGTGGCGCCGCTCGCCCCGGACCTTGCCGCTCGCCCGAGGCGCCGGCCGGGCAGGGCCCGGTTTTCCACAGGGGCGAGGGCAGGTTTTCCACAGGTTCAGCGGCCTGTCGGGGCGCCGGTCCATTCTTGACGCGGTGACACGGACACCGGCGTGGACGCCGACAGCGCGACAGACCGACCGAAGCAAGGCAGTACGACGTCAGAGCGGTGCGGAGCCGCACGCATCACCCGGAGAGGCCCGACGATGAGCAGCAACGGACAGGTACACCCGGCCACGGCCGACCGCGAGGACGGCCCGCGCGGCCCCGTCGACTCGTCCCGTATCCCGCGGTACGCGGGACCGGCCACATTCGCCCGGCTGCCCCGGCTGGACGAGGTCGGCACCGCCGAGGTCGCCGTCGTCGGCGTGCCTTTCGACAGCGGCGTCTCCTACCGGCCGGGCGCCCGGTTCGGCGGCAACGCGATCCGTGAGGCGTCGCGGCTGCTGCGCCCGTACAACCCGGCCCAGGACGCCTCGCCCTTCGCGCTCGCACAGGTCGCGGACGCGGGGGACATCGCCGCCAACCCGTTCCGTATCGACGAGGCCGTCGAGACCATCGAGGCCGCCGCCGACGAACTGCTCGCCACCGGCGCGCGTCTGATGACTCTCGGCGGCGACCACACCATCGCGCTGCCTCTGCTGCGCTCGGTGGCGAAGAAGCACGGACCGGTCGCTCTGCTCCACTTCGACGCGCACCTCGACACCTGGGACACCTACTTCGGCGCCGCCTACACGCACGGCACGCCGTTCCGCCGGGCCTTCGAGGAGGGCATCCTCGACACGGAGGCGCTCTCCCATGTCGGCACGCGCGGCCCGCTGTACGGGAAGAAGGATCTGGACGACGACGCCAGGATGGGCTTCGGCATCGTCACGTCGGCCGATGTGATGCGCCGTGGTGTGGACGAGGTGGTCGACCAGCTGCGCCGGCGCATAGGGGACCGCCCGCTCTACATCTCCGTCGACATCGATGTGCTCGATCCCGCGCACGCGCCCGGCACCGGCACGCCCGAGGCCGGCGGGCTCACCTCCCGCGAACTGCTGGAGATCGTCCGCGGACTGGCCTCCTGCGATCTGGTCTCGGCGGATGTCGTCGAGGTCGCGCCCGCCTACGACCACGCCGAGATCACCTCCGTCGCCGCCTCCCACACGGCGTACGAACTGACCACGCTCATGGCCCGGGGGATCGCCGAGGCCCGTACGGACAGCGAGCACGCTGGTCCGACCACCGCCGGGACATCCACCGCCCGGACATCGAAGTGACCCATGACCATGATGTGGTGCCGCGTCCCACCGAGGCGCGGACCCAGGCCGCGCTGCTACCCAGGCCGCGCTGCTACCAAGGCCGCGCTGCTCAGGACGGTCGCGCTGACGCGTCTCCGGAGCACGGAGCCGACACGTCTCCGAGCGTGAACACGCTGTGGGCCCGAACACGATTTGGTCTCGGCCAGCAATTGTGTTCGAGCCCATACAACCATTGACCCCTCCCTGTGCATCATGTCTGCGAGCGCGCCGTACGGCCCGCTCGTTGACGCGACAGGGGCAGGGGCGGGACTCACTTCATGACTCACCAGCGAATATCCTGGCGCGCCCAGGGCGCGCTCTCGGTCGCCTTGGCCGCCGGGCTCGTACCGGTTCTCGCGGGAGCGGCGCCGGCCGTGGCCGCGACCCCGGCCGTCAGCTGTACTTCGGGCAAGGCGGGCCTCGCCGCCAAACTGTCCAAGGACATCACGGCGGCGCTCAAGTCCAGGAAGTCCACCACCGCGGTCGCGGTCTACGACCGCACGACCAACTCGCGCTGCACCCTGCGCGCCACGCAGAAGTTCGACTCCGCCAGCGTGGTCAAGGTCACCGTCCTCGCGACCCTGCTCTGGGACGCGAAGAAGAAGAACCGCTATCTGACACAGCGCGAGGTCGATCTCTCCACGGCCATGATCACCAAGTCGGACAACGCGGCCACCAGCACCTTGTGGAAGCAGCTCGGTCTGACCAAGGTCAAGGGCTTCCTCAAGGCCGCGGGGATGACCCAGACCACTCCCGGCGCGAACGGTTCCTGGGGCCTCACCCAGATCACCGCCCGTGACGAGCAGCAGCTCCTGACCCTGGTGACCGCCAAGAACACGGTGCTCAGCGACAACGCCCGCAGCTACATCCTGGACCGGATGCGCCGGGTCGTCTCGTCGCAGCGCTGGGGCGTCCCGGCGGGCGCTCCGGCCTCCGCCACCGTCCAGCTCAAGAACGGCTGGCTCCAGCGGTCCACCCACGGCTGGCGCGTGCACAGCATCGGCGCGTTCACCGGCAAGGGCAACAACTATCTGATCACCGTGCTCACGCACGACAACAAGACCATGAACGACGGCATCAACACCATCCAGGCCGTCGCCCGAGCCGTCCACAAGGATCTCGCCGCCGCGAAGTGACGCCCGGTCTTCGGACCTAGGTCCGAAGACCGGTCTTTGCCGCGCATTGTTGCGGAGGGATGAAATCCGCCGCCGCCCGCGTTGGGCCTTCGGGCAGGTCAGGACGATCGGGAGGCATCAGTGGCGGCGGAGCAGAGCTGGGCACGGCGGCTGGCCGGATACGCGTGGCGTTACCGGCGCAATGTGATCCTGGCGCTCGGTTCGTCGCTGGCCGGTATGGCGGTGATGGCACTCGTCCCGCTGATCATCAAGGTCGTCATCGACGATGTGATCGGGGACGGCCGGCGCTCCCTCCTCGTGTGGACCGGCCTGCTGGTCCTGGCCGCGCTCGCCGTCTACGCGGCCACCTACGTACGGCGCTACTACGGCGGCCGGCTCGCGCTCGACGTCCAGCACGATCTGCGTACGGGCATGTACGACACGATCGCCCGGCTCGACGGGCGGCGTCAGGACAGTCTCTCCACCGGACAGGTCATCGGCCGCGCCACCAGTGACCTCCAGCTGATCCAGGGCCTGCTCTTCATGCTGCCGATGACCATCGGCAACATCCTGCTGTTCCTCATATCCCTGGTGATCATGGCGTGGCTGTCACCGCCGCTGACCCTGGTCGCCCTGGCCGTGGCCCCGGCCGTCTGGTACATCGCCCGCCGCAGCCGGGCCCGGCTGCATCCCGCCACCTGGTACGCCCAGTCACAGGCCGCCGCCGTCGCCGGAGTCGTCGACGGAGCCGTGTCCGGGGTCCGGGTCGTCAAGGGCTTCGGACAGGAGGACCAGGAGACCGGGAAACTCCGCGAGGCGGGCCGCAGGCTCTTCGCCGGACGGCTGCGCACCATCAGGCTCAACGCCCGCTACACCCCGGCGCTCCAGGCCGTTCCCGCGCTCGGGCAGGTCGCGATGCTGGCGCTCGGCGGCTGGCTGGCCACCCGCGGTCAGATCACCCTCGGTACGTTCGTCGCCTTCTCCACCTATCTCGCCCAGCTCGTCGGTCCGGTCAGGATGCTCGCCGTGGTGCTGACCGTCGGCCAGCAGGCACGGGCCGGCGTGGAACGCGTACTGGAGCTGATCGACACCGAGCCGACCCTCCAGGACGGCACCAAGAAACTGCCGCCGGACGCCGTGATCTCCGTCGAGTTCGACGACGTGTCGTTCGCGTACGACGACGGCAGGCCCGTACTCGACGGTTTCTCGCTGGAGATCCGGCCCGGCGAGACGGTCGCGGTCGTCGGCTCCTCCGGCAGCGGCAAGTCCACGCTCTCGCTGCTGCTGCCCCGCTTCTACGACGTGACGCACGGCGCGGTCCTCGTCGGCGGCCATGACGTACGCGAGCTGACTCTCGACTCGCTGCGGGCCGCCATCGGTCTCGTACCGGAGGACAGCTTCCTGTTCTCGGACACCGTCCGCGCCAATGTCGCCTACGGAAAGCCGGACGCCACCGAGGAGGAGATCCTCAAGGCCACGCGCGCCGCCCAGGCCCATGGCTTCATCAGCGAACTGCCCGACGGCTACGACACCACGGTCGGCGAACAGGGCCTCACCCTCTCCGGCGGTCAGCGCCAGCGCATCGCCCTGGCCCGCGCCATCCTCACCGACCCACGGCTGCTCCTTCTCGATGACGCCACCTCCGCCGTCGACGCCCGGGTGGAGCACGAGATCCATGAGGCGCTGCGCGCGGTGATGGCCGGGCGTACGACACTGCTCATCGCCCACCGCCGCTCCACCCTCGGGCTGGCGGACCGTATCGCCGTACTCGACGGCGGGCGCCTCGCCGACATCGGCACCCATGAGGAGCTCCAGGAGCGGTCCGCTCTCTACCGGCGGCTGCTGACCGATCCCGAGGAGCTGGGCGAGGTGTCGCCCGGCCGTCTCCCGGTGGCCGCCGGAGGCCCCGAGGACGTCCCGTCGCCGGAGGAGGCCCGCGCTCTCCAGCGTGAGATCGACGCCGAGTTCGACGCGGAACGGGGAGTCACTCCCGCGCTGTGGATACGGGAGGAGAGGTCCTACACCGTCTCCGACGCGGACGCGCCCGGCGCCACTCCCGAACTGCTCGCCCAGGTGGAGGCGCTGCCTCCGGCCACCGACACCCCGGAGGTCGACGAGGCGCGCGCCGTCGCCGCCGAGGAGTCGTACGGACTGCGCCGGCTGCTGCGCGGCTTCGGACCGCCGCTGCTGATCAGTCTCGCACTCGTCGCCGTCGACGCCGGAATGAGCCTGCTGCTGCCGGTGCTCATCCGGCACGGCATTGACCAGGGCGTCGAGAGGCTCGCGCTCGGCGCGGTGTGGGTCGCCGCTTCGCTGGGGCTGGTGGCCGTACTCGTCCAGTGGGCGGCGCAGATAGGTGAGACACGCAAGACCGGGCGGACCGGTGAACGTGTCCTCTACGCGCTGCGCCTGAAGATCTTCGCGCAGCTCCAGCGGCTCGGACTCGACTACTACGAGCGTGAGCTGACCGGCCGCATCATGACGCGGATGACGACCGATGTGGACGCGCTGTCGACGTTCCTCCAGACCGGTCTGGTGACGGCGTTCGTCTCCGTCGTCACCTTCTTCGGCATCCTGGTCGTGCTGCTGGTGATCGACATACAGCTCGCGCTGGTGGTCTTCGCGACCCTGCCCGTCCTGGTCGTGGGTACCGTCTACTTCCGCCGCAAGAGCGTCCAGGCGTACGAACTGGCCCGTGAGCGCATCAGCACCGTCAACGCCGATCTCCAGGAGTCGGTGTCCGGGCTGCGGATCGTCCAGGCGTTCCGGCGCCAGAAGGACGGCGCCGAGCGTTTCGCCGGGCGCAGCGACCACTACCGCGCGGCCCGGGTGCGCGGCCAGTGGCTGATATCGGTGTACTTCCCGTTCGTCCAGCTCCTGTCGTCGGTGGCAGCCGCGGCCGTGCTGATCGTCGGCGCCGGGCGGGTGGAGGCCGGGACGCTGACGACCGGCGCGCTGGTGGCCTATCTGCTCTACATCGATCTGTTCTTCGCGCCCGTGCAGCAGCTCTCGCAGGTCTTCGACGGCTATCAGCAGGCGACCGTCTCGCTGGGCCGTATCCAGGAGCTGCTGCGGGAGCCGACCTCGACGGCCTCCTCGAAGGCGCCTCTGGACGTGCTGTCGCTGCGCGGCGAGATCGCCTTCGAGGGAGTGGAGTTCACCTACAACGGGCCGGCGTCCGAGAGGCTCGCGTCCGGGGGCAGGCCGGGGGGTGCCGCGGACGCCGCGCTCAGCGGTGTCGATCTGCGGATACCGGCGGGCCAGACCGTCGCCTTCGTCGGCGAGACCGGCGCGGGCAAGTCGACCCTCGTCAAACTCGTCGCGCGGTTCTACGATCCGACCGGCGGCCGGGTCGTCGTGGACGGCACCGATCTGCGGGAGCTGGACCTGACGGCCTATCGTCACCGGCTCGGAGTCGTACCGCAGGAGGCATATCTCTTCGCCGGTACGGTCCGTGACGCCATCGCCTACGGACGTCCCGAGGCGCGCGACGCGGATGTGGAGGCCGCGGCCCGCGCGGTCGGCGCGCACGAGATGATCGCCACGCTGGAGGGCGGTTATCTGCACGAGGTCGCCGAGCGGGGCCGCAATCTCTCGGCGGGGCAGCGCCAGTTGATCGCCCTGGCCCGTGCCGAACTGGTCGATCCGGACATACTGCTGCTCGACGAGGCGACCGCGGCCCTCGATCTGGCCAGCGAGGCCCTGGTCAACCAGGCCACCGACCGGCTGGCGGGCCGCCGCACCACCTTGGTCGTCGCCCATCGGCTGACCACCGCGGCGCGCGCGGACCGGGTGGTCGTGATGGACCACGGCCGGGTCGTGGAGGACGGCACACATGAGCAACTGCTCGCGCTGGAGGGCCGGTACGCGAAGCTGTGGCGGAGCTTCCTCGGCGAGGAGGAACCCGCCGCGGTGGTCTGAGAGCGGTGGCCCGGCCCGGGGGTGGCCGTCCGAGGGCGATGGTCCGAGGGCGGCCGTCTGAGGACGGTGGCACGGGGGCGGTGGTTCGGGAGTGGCCGTCCGAGGGTGGTCGCCCGGGCCGTCGTGGTGCGTGCGAGCCCCGGGAAGTCTCCGCCTCGGCCGGCTCCCCGCCCCGGCCCGGCCGAGCGGAATCTCTGCCGGGACGGCACTGGCGAGTCGGGCGTTCACCCGGCTAGGTTCACGGCGTCTGTCATGAACACAGGGAGTGTGAATGCGCAAGGCGCTGAGATGGCTGTTGTCGCTCGTGCTGATCATAGGCACGGTGGCCACGGCCGGTGCGGCCACCGCCGCCGATCGGGGTGCGGACCACCAAGCCGCCACCGACACCACCGACATCAAGGACCGGGTCCTCGCCATCCCGGGGATGAGTCTGATTCAGGAGAAGCCGTACGCGGGGTACCGCTACTTCGTTCTCAACTACACCCAGCCGGTAGACCACCGTCATCCGTCCAAGGGCACCTTCCAGCAGCGTGTCACCCTGCTGCACAAGGACACCAGCCGGCCGACGGTCTTCTTCACCGGCGGCTACAACGTCTCCACCAACCCGAGCCGCAGTGAGCCGACACGGATCATCGACGGCAACCAGGTCTCGATGGAGTACCGCTTCTTCACGCCGTCCCGTCCGCAGCCGGCCGACTGGTCGAAGCTGGACATCTGGCAGGCCGCCAGTGACCAGCACCGGATCTTCTCGGCGTTCAAGAAGATCTATCCCAAGAAGTGGCTCTCCACGGGCGGGTCCAAGGGCGGTATGACCGCCACCTACTTCGAGCGCTTCTACCCGCGTGACATGGACGGCGTGGTCGCGTATGTCGCGCCCAACGACGTGGTGAACAAGGAGGACTCGGCCTACGACCGGTTCTTCGAGCGGGTCGGCACCAAGGAGTGCCGCGACAAGCTCAACGCCGTGCAGCGCGAGGCGCTGGTCCGGCGCGAGCCGCTGGAGAAGACGTACCGGGAGTGGGCGGACGCCACCGGCTCCACCTTCACCACCGTCGGCACGCTGGACAAGGCGTACGAGGCCGTGGTGCTCGACTTCGTCTGGGCGTTCTGGCAGTACAGCCTGCTCTCCGACTGCGAGTTCATCCCGGTCGCGGCCACCGCGTCCGACCAGGAGATCTACGACACCATCGACTCGATCTCCGGCTTCTCCGCCTACACGGACCAGGGCCTGGAGACCTACGCGCCGTACTACTACCAGGCGGGCACCCAGCTCGGTTCGCCCGACATCAAGCAGCCGCATCTGGGCAAGCTGAGCCGTTACGGCTACCAGCCGCCGCGGAACTTCGTACCGCGTTCCATCCCGATGAGGTTCGACCCGTCCACGATGCCGGACGTCGACTCCTGGGTCCGTCACCACGCGAACCAGATGCTGTTCGTGTACGGGCAGAACGACCCGTGGGGTGCGGAGCCCTTCCGCCTCGGCCATGGCACGCGTGACAGCTACGTGTATGTCGCGCCGGGCGCCAACCACGGTGCCAATGTCGCCGCTCTCGTCCCGGACGAGCAGGCGAAGGCCACGGCCAGGATCCTGGCCTGGGCGGACGTCGCTCCGGCCGCCGTCCAGCAGGACACGGCGAAGGCGAAGCCGCTGGCGCCGTTCGACGCCAAGCTCGACCGGCAGAAGGTCGAGCGGGAGCACACTCTGAGGCCGTAACGCCTCGGCCGTAGGGCTGTTCGGCCCTCGAACCGTGCCCGCCGTTTCTTGGTCCCCCGGACCCGAGGACGGCGGGCACGGTCGTGCTCCGACCGCGTGCGCCCGACCCGACAGGACCCAGGCCCTGTCCGGTCGGTCTTCGTGGGCCCGCAACGCCCGGCACGGCACCTCGCGGCGTTGTCGGAGTCTCCCGAGTACGGCCGGGCCGTCGACGACGCCGATCCTCCGCCTTGCCATGCACCGCACCGGACGCCCCGGGCTGATCCACGAAGATCGACCGGACAGGACCTAGTAGGCCAGACCATGACCGATCGGATAGAGCACCCGTGTCGGATCGTCCGCGCGCTGCACCGGTACGGGCAGTACGCCCCGGGGTCTGACCCGGCCCGCGATCACCCGCGCCGCCGCCCGTACTTCGACATCCGTCCAGGAGTACGCGGCGAGGGACGCCCTGACGCCGGACAGCCGCGCGATGTCGTACGGATTGCGGATGGCGACCGTGACGACCGGCACGCCGGTCGCGGTGAGCGCATCGACCAGGGTCCGCTGCGAACTGGTCGCCGAGACGTTGTACGTGGCCACGATCACCGTGTCCTTGCCCCGCGCGCCCGCCACCGCGGCCTCGATCTGCGCCGCGCTCGGAGCCGTACCGGTGGACAGGGCCGTGGCGGTGAAGCCCAGCTCGGTCAGGGCCGTGGCGAGTACGGTGGTCGGCGGGCCCGTCGTCCCGGACGGCGAGGCCGGATCGGCGCCGACGACCAGCAGATTCCGCTGCTTGCGCCGGTTCAGCGGCAGCAGCCTGTTCTCGTTGACGAGCAGCGTGGTGGTCCGCTCGGCGATCCGGTCGGCCGTGGCGAGATGGGCCCGGGTGCCGACCGTACGGTCCAGATTCCGCAGCGGGACGGCGGCGTCGCCGCTGAACAGGCCCAGCCGCTCCTTGAGTTCGAGGATGCGCAGGACGGACTCCTCGACGCGTGCCTGACTGATCTCGCCGCTCTTCACCGCCGCCAGGACCGCGTTCCAGGCGATCCGCAGATTCGGCGGATTGAGCAACTGGTCCACGCCCGCCTTCAGCGCGAGCACGGGCACCCGGTCGTCGCCGTACTTCTGCCGTACGCCCTCCATGCCGAGCGCGTCGGTGATCACCACGCCGTCGTAACCGAGCTCTTCCCGCAGTACGCCGGTGACGATGGGACGGGAGAGCGTCGCCGGGTCCTCGCTCGGGTCCAGCGCGGGGACGACGATGTGCGCCGTCATGATCGAGGTGACACCGGCGGCGATCGCGGCCCGGAACGGCGGTGCGTCCAGTTCGCCCCACTGCTCACGGGTGTGGTGGATGGTGGGGAGCGCGTAGTGGCTGTCGTCCTTGGTGTCGCCGTGGCCGGGAAAGTGCTTGGCCGCGGTGGCGATCCCGGCGTTCTGGTAGCCCGTCACCTGCGCGGCGACCATACCGGCCACGGCCTGCGGATCGGCGCCGAAGGACCGTACGCCGATGACCGGGTTGGCCGGGTTGACATTGACGTCCGCGTCCGGAGCGTAGTTCTGGTTGATGCCCATGGCGGCCAGCTCCACGCCCGCGATCCTGGCGGCCTCACGGGCGTCGGCCCGCGAACGCGACGCACCGAGTGCCATCGCCCCCGGCAGCAGCGTGGCCGGCTTGCCCACCCGGGCGACGATGCCGTGCTCCTGGTCGGTGGAGATCAGCAGAGGGACCGGGGTGTCCTGAGCCAGGCCCGCCTTCTGGATGCCGTTGGAGAGCTCGGCGATCTGGCGGGGATCACGGGTGTTGTGCGCCCAGGCGAAGTAGATGATGCCGCCGACGTGGTACGTCGAGATCAGCTCCGCGGCGGTACGGACCCCGATCTCGGCGAGGTTGGCGTCGATGTCGGCCTGGTCGGGAGCGGTGGCGGAGTGCCCGTACACCCGCATGACGAAGAGCTGGCCGACCTTCTGCTCCAGACTCATCCGTGAGATGAGCCGGCGGAGCCGGTCGCGACGGTGGGGAGCGAGGGGGGCGAGATGCGTGGGAGCGGCCACCACGGGGGCGGCCGAGGTGGCAACGGCTGCCGCCGCTACGGCGGTTGCGGTGAGGAGAGCGCGTCTGGAGATGGTCCGGTCGTGCACTGGTGCTCCTTCCGGCTGTGCGCTGCGAGGGGGGTGAAGGAAACTTCCAAAGAACCACGCTTATCCGGAAAGTAACTGCCAGTCAAGGGCTCTCCCGTGGCGGCGCTTCCATGGGAGTTTCCGGACCTTCGGAACCTCCGGCCCATACCGCTCGTCTTACTGATGTGCGCCGGTGAGTCTCCGCAGCGCGGTGTCGGCCCTCGCTGCTGGCTGCGATCGCTGACTCCCCTCTCCAGCCGCCTGCGGCCGGCAGCACACCGCCACCGGTGCGCCCCCCTTTGTCTGCGCCGGTGGCGGGCCTCTCCTCCGCCTCCGAACCGCCCCCCGACCCGGAAGCGGCACCGACCGGCGAAGGCGGGCCGGACCGGGCCGGAGCGGGCCGGGCCGGATCGGAACGCGCCGGATCGGAACACGCCGGGCCGGAACAGCTAGGGATCAGGGGACGGACGGGCCCTGGAGACCCGCCAGATACTCCCGCCCCGCCACCAGCAGCCCCGGCAGCTCGGCCGCCTCCGGATACCAGCGCTTCTCGTACTCCCAGCACACCCAGCAGTCGTCATCGAGCAGAGCCAGACACTCGCCCAGCGGCAGCACCCCCGCACCCAGCGCCAGTGGTGTCATGTCCTCCGCCGAGGCGATGTCCTTCACCTGCGCATAGCCCAGATAGGGCCCCAGCGCCGCATGCGTGGCGACGGGCTCCTCGCCGCCCAGCCAGGTGTGCATCACATCCCAGAGCGCTCCCACCCGCGGGTGTCCCACCGGCCCCAGCACCCGTGCCGCGTCCGCTCCCGTCCGGTGCGAGTCATGCGTCTCCAGCAGGATCCGTACGCCGAAGTCCGCAGCGAGCTCCGCCGCCGAGGCCAGTCGGCGCGCGGCCGTGGCGTCGGCCTCGGCCGGATCCTGGTCGCCGCCGCCCGGGAAGACCCGGATGAACGAGGCGCCCAGATCCCGTGCCAGCCGGAGCAGTTCGTCCAACTCCCGGCGCAGCCGGTCCTCGTCGGCCGCCGCGCTCGCCACCCGTGTGTATCCCGCGACCGTCAGGATCTCGGTGCCCGCGCGCTTGAACTCGTCCACCACCGCGGCCCGTTCGCGTGCCCCGATCCCCGGGTGCACCGGCTCCTCCGGGTGGGCCCGCAGCTCCACCCCCTGATAGCCGGTGGAGGAGGCGAGTGCGACGACCTCGGGTATGGACAGCCCCGGCACCCCGAGGGTCGAGAAGGCGAGCTTCATGGGCCTGTTCCTTTCCGCTGTCCTTCCATGGATATGAACGCTTCTTCCCGGAGCGGCAGACGCCAGTCCTGGCCGACCAGGTCCGCTCCGTAGGAGTGATGAGGTTTCTCGGCGACGAGAGTGAATCCCGCGCGCTGATAGAGGCCTCGCGCGGCGGTCAGGACGTCATTGGTCCACAGCGTCAGCTCCCGGTACCCCGCCGCACGCGCGAACTCCACCACCGTCCCGACCAGCCGCTCCCCGAGACCGTGTCCCCGGGCCCCCGGTTCGACCAGCAGCAGGCGCAGCCGCGCGGTGTGCGGCTCGTCGTCCCGTGCCTCCGGCCCGTCGTCCCTCACGCACATCACCGAACCCACCGGACCCCCGTCCAGCTCGGCGATCCAGGCCCGCTCCAGACGAGGATCGTGCTCCCGCGCGAAGGCCGCCACGATTTCGGCGACAAGGCCCTCGAACTCGGTGTTCCAGCCGTACTCCGCCGCGTACAGCGCGCCGTGGCGCTGCACGATCCAGCCCAGCTCGCCGGGGACCGGATCGCGCAGGACCGGTCCGTCCCGGTGCGCGGGGCCGGGACGCCCGGCGCCGAGGATGTCCCGCACCGTCCGCAGCGCGTCCGTGAGCTGTGGCCGCCGCTCGGGCTCGACCCGTGAGAGCAGCGAGCCCACGGCCTCCCGCGACCGCTCGTCGAGCAGTGCCGCGGCCTCGCGCCCTCGCGCTGTCAGCGTTATCCGCCGGCGCCGTGAGTCCTGCTCGGACGGCGCGCGACCGACCAGCCCGTCCCGCTCGAACTTGGTCAGCAGCCTGCTCAGATATCCGGCGTCCAGGGACAGCTCGGCCCGCAGATCGGCGGCGTCCGTGCGCGACGCGTGGGCCAGCTCGTACAGCACCCGCGACTCGGTGAGCGTGAACGGCGTGTAGAGGTGCTTGCTGTAGTCGAGCGCCCCGATGAGGTTCGTGTAGAAGCGGTTGAACGCGCGGATTTCCTGGACGACCATGATCCACCCCCGGACTTCCCGGCCTTTTCTTTGACTGAGTCAACGTTAAGCTCGGCCGTCGACGGCTGACAAGGATCAATCCGCCCTCTGGCGACCATCCGCCAACCGGCCCCCACGCCGTGGCTGCGGCCTCAGTCCCGCCGCGGCGGCGCGGTCGACGCCCGCGCCATCAGCTCCGCCGCGATCGTGGCGATCCCGCCGGGCGGCGGCGCCTCCGTCCCCATCGCCAGTCGTCCCGCCCGCGCTCCCGCCTCGTACAGCGGCAGCCGCACGGTCGTCAGCGCGGGCACCGCGTCCACCGCGAACGGCAGATCGTCGAAGCCCGCCACCGATACGTCCTGCGGAATGCGCAACCCCTGCTCGCGCACCGCCGCGCATGCCCCCAGCGCCACCGTGTCATTGGCCGCGACCACGGCCGTCAGATCCGGCGCGCGACGCAGCAGCTCCAGCGTCGCCTCGTATCCGGAG
This sequence comes from Streptomyces lushanensis, assembly GCF_001700515.1. Classification (GTDB taxonomy): domain Bacteria; phylum Actinomycetota; class Actinomycetes; order Streptomycetales; family Streptomycetaceae; genus Streptomyces; species Streptomyces lushanensis. The sequence goes on along the minus strand of NZ_MAUD01000110.1, from coordinate 4,231 downwards.
CGGCGGGTGTACGGGCCGTGCACCGTCAGCGATTCCCGTTCCTCGGCCGCCCCTCCTGCCCGCCATTCCTCGCTCAGCCCCGCCGCCGCCATCGCCGCCCAGTGGCCCTCCAGCCGGTGCCGGGTCGTCGTGCGCTCCAAGGGCCCCGCGACATAGCCGACGCGGCGGTGTCCCAGCGCCAGCAGATGCTCCGTCAGCCGCCGCCCGCCGCCACGGTTGTCGAAGGCCAGCGCCGCCACGATCGCGTCGCTCTCCGGCAGCGGCGGACGCCCGCACAGCACCACCCGGGTCCCCGCGTCGGCGAGTCTCGCCAGCTTCGCGGTCATCGCGGCGGTGTGCCGAGGATCTTCGAGCGCCCCGCCGGTGAGAATGACCGCCGCGGCCCGCTGGCGCTGGAGCAGGGTCAGATAGGTCAGCTCGCGTTCGGGTGAGCCGCCCGTGTTGCAGACGATGGCGAGTTTCTCGCCGCCCGCCCTGCCGGTGCCCTCCTGGCCGCCGATCTCGGTCTGGGCCGCGCCGGCCATGATCCCGAAGAACGGGTCGGCGATGTCGTTCACCAGGATGCCGACGAGGTCCGAGGTGGCCGCGGCGAGCGAACTGGCGGGCCCGTTCAGCACGTAGTCCAGCTCGTCAACCGCCCGCAGCACCCGCTCGCGGGTGGCGGCGGCGACCGGATAGTTGCCGTTCAGCACGCGGGAGACGGTGGCGGGCGACACCCGGGCGCGGGCCGCCACATCCGCCAGGGTGACTGTCATCGCTTCCTCCGAAGGGGACGAGAGGGATCTCCGGAAGAGCGCGCGGGAGATCGCGGGAGAGATCGGGGCGGGCTCTTGTACCGGCCGCTGTCGCAGGCTAGCTTTCTACCTCATAGAAAGCGCTTGCTGCGGCCGTATGGAGGGAACTTCGTGACACGCAGGACAGTGCGGATCGCCATGAACGGCGTCACGGGGCGCATGGGATACCGGCAGCATCTGCTGCGCTCTCTGCTCGCGATCCGCGAGGAGGGCGGGCTGGACCTCGGGGCCGGCGACGTACTGTGGCCCGAGCCCGTCCTCGTCGGCCGCCGCGAACACGCCGTCAAGGCGATCGCCGAGCGGCACGGCCTCACCGAGTGGTCCACCGATCTCGACACGGTTCTGGCGGACGGCACGGTCGACGTCTACTTCGACGCCCAGGTCACCTCCGCCCGTGTCGAAGCCCTCAAGAAGGCGATCGCGGCGGGCAAGCACGTCTATACGGAGAAGCCGACCGCGACGGACCTCGGCGACGCGCTCGAACTGGCCCGGCTCGCCAGGAGCGCCGGCATCAAGCACGGCGTCGTCCAGGACAAGATCTTCCTGCCCGGTCTGCTCAAGCTGAAGCGCCTCGTCGAAGGAGGTTTCTTCGGCGAGATCCTCTCCGTCAGAGGCGAGTTCGGCTACTGGGTCTTCGAGGGCGACTGGCAGCAGCCCCAGCGTCCCTCCTGGAACTACCGGGCCGAGGACGGCGGTGGCATCACCGTCGACATGTTCCCGCACTGGGACTACGTCCTGCACGAGCTGTTCGGGCGGGTCACCGGCGTCCAGGCGCTCATCACCACCCATATCGCGCGGCGCTGGGACGAGCAGGGCAAGCCGTACGAGGCGACCGCGGACGACGCGGCGTACGGCATCTTCGAACTGGACGGCGGCGCGGTCGCCCAGATCAATTCCTCCTGGACGGTCCGGGTCAACCGCGACGAACTGGTCGAGTTCCAGGTCGACGGCACACACGGCTCGGCCGTCGCGGGACTGCGCGGCTGCCGGATCCAGCACCGCGCGGGCACGCCCAAGCCCGTCTGGAACCCCGATCTGCCCGCCACCGAGTCGTTCCGCGACCAGTGGCAGGAAGTCCCGGACAACGACGAGTTCGCGAACGGTTTCAGGGCACAGTGGGAGCTGTTCCTGCGCCATGTGGCACTGGACGAGCCCTTCCCCTGGGATCTGCTCGCGGGCGCGCGCGGCGTGCAACTCGCCGAGCTGGGCCTGCGCTCCGCCGCGGAGGGCCGCCGTTTCGAGGTGCCGGAGCTGACGCTGTGACCCTTCGGCTGCCCTCCGCCGAGGGCGGGACGCATATCTACACACCGCGCTCCGAGCCCGCCCGTTTCACCGCGGGAGGGCCGCCGCTCGCCTCCCGCAGGGTCTTCGCCGCGGCCCATGTCGTCGCCGATCCGTACGCCGACACCAGCCCCGACGGGCCGGCCGCCGTCGACTGGGACGCCACGCTCGCCTTCCGCCGCCATCTGTGGTCGCACGGTCTGGCGGTCGCCGAGGCCATGGACACCGCGCAGCGCGGCATGGGCCTGGACTGGACCGGCGCCGCCGAGCTGATCCGCCGCTCCGCCGCCGAGGCGAAGGCGGTCGGCGGCCGGATCGCCTGCGGAGTGGGCACCGACCAGCTGGCCCCGGGAGCCGCCTCCCTGGACGATGTGCGCAGGGCGTACGAGGAGCAGCTCGCGTTCGTCGAGGAGACCGGCGCCCGGGCGATCCTGATGGCCTCCCGCGCCCTCGCCGCCGCCGCGAAGGCTCCTGACGACTATCTCGGTGTCTACGCCCACCTCCTGAGGGAGGCGGCGGAACCGGTCGTACTGCACTGGCTCGGCCCGATGTTCGATCCCGCCCTCCAGGGCTACTGGGGCAGCACGGACCTCGACGCGGCCACCGAGACCTTCCTCCAGGTCATCGCCGAGCATCCGGACAAGATCGACGGGGTCAAGATCTCGCTGCTGGACGCCGGACGTGAGACCGAGCTGCGCCGTCGGCTGCCGGCGGGCGTGCGCTGCTACACGGGCGACGACTTCCACTATCCGGAGCTGATCGCGGGCGACGAGCAGGGTTTCAGCCACGCGCTGCTCGGTGTCTTCGATCCGCTGGGACCGCTGGCGGCGGAAGCCGTCCGCGTCCTGGACACGGGTGACACCAAGGGCTTCAGGGAACTCCTCGATCCCACGGTCGAACTGGCCCGTCATCTCTTCCGGTCACCCACGCGCTTCTACAAGACGGGTGTGGTGCTCCTCGCCTGGCTGGCCGGTCATCAGGACCACTTCACCATGGTCGGCGGCCTCCAGTCGGCCCGCTCGCTGCCGCACCTCGCACGCGCCTACGAACTGGCCGACGGGCTCGGCCTGTTCCCGGATCCCGCGCGCGCCGAGGCCCGGATGGGGTCGCTGCTGAGCGTGTACGGAGTACACCCGTGACCGTCCCGTCGTACGGCGATCTGAGCCGCTTCAGCGTCAACCAGATGACGGTCAGACAACTCACCCTGCCCGAGCTGACGGACGCCTGTGTACGGCTCGGCGTGCCGGCCCTCGGCCTGTGGCGCGAACCGGTCCAGGCGTACGGAGTCGAGGCCGCGGCCAAGCTCGTACGGGAGGCCGGACTCGCCGTCACCACGCTCTGCCGCGGCGGCTTCCTCACCGCGATCGAACCGGCCCGGCGCGCCGAGGCGCTGGCCGACAACCGCGCGGCGATCGACGAGGCCGCCGTCCTGGGCACCGACACCCTCGTCCTGGTCTCCGGAGGGCTGCCGGCGGGGAGCAGAGACCTGTACGCGGCGCGCGAGCGGATCGCCGACGCGCTGGCCGAGCTGGCGCCGTACGCGGCGGAGCGGCGCGTACGGCTCGCGATCGAGCCGCTGCACCCGATGTTCGCGGCCGACCGCTGCGTGGTCTCCACCCTCGACCAGGCCCTCGAACTGGCCGAGCGCTTTCCGGCCGGACAGGTCGGGGTGGTCGTGGACACGTACCACGTCTGGTGGGACGACCGGGCGCCCGCGGCCGTCGCCCGCGCGGGCGAACGGATCTTCTCCTTCCAGCTCGCCGACTGGACGACACCGCTCCCGGCGGGGGTACTGAACGGCCGCGGCCAGCTCGGCGACGGAGCGGTCGACCTGCGCGGCTGGCGCGAACGGGTCGACGCGGCGGGCTACTCGGGCCCGGTCGAGGTGGAGCTCTTCAACGACGGACTGTGGGCGCGGGACGGGGTGGAGGTGCTGGTCGAGGTGGTCGACCGGTACGTCCGGCACGCGCGGTGAAAATCACTCTTCGAATCCGTGCAACCCTTCCCGGGTGACGTGAGTCGTATTCGTCAACAGGGCCTTCGGGGAGGGATCCGGGGGGATCGGAAGGCTCTGCTGGAGGGGGAGCGTGTGGGGCCCGGTCGCAGGACCGGGCCCCTTGTGGCGCCGGAGCGGGCCGACGGCCGTACGGACCGAC